>NZ_JAUOQC010000006.1:0-194272 GCF_030547495.1 Neptuniibacter sp. 2_MG-2023
CTTTACTTAGGTCAGTCAGCGCCGCTTGGCGGGCCTCCCTTAGCAAGGACGGCGAATTATAGACACTTCACAAACAAGGTCAACAGGCAAAACTAAAAAACTGCAAAATAAAGGTAAAAACATTAAAGAAATGAGCAATAATCAGAAAACTGGTTAACCCTCGACCAGTTTTATCTGAAACCTCTGCTGTAGATACAAAAATGCCGCTTAGTTATATAAGCGGCACCCAAATACTCTCTTTAATTAAACAGAGGAGGTCTTAATCTTTCATATCCCTCATCGCCCGCTCAAAATCTTCTTCGTATGTATAATCATCGTCGTCATCGTCATCTTCATCTTCGCTTTTTTCTTCACTATCTTCAGCGCCGCTATCTTCTTCATCTTTAGCAGGCTTCACGAAAATAACACCTAAGATAATTCCAGCTTCGAAGAGCAACCACATAGGCAGTGCCAATAAACTTTGCGAAATAACATCGGGCGGCGTCAATAACATACCCAAAACAAAGCAGCCAACAATCACATACGCTCGCTTACTCCGTAACCCTTTAACGGTGGCCGCACCTGACCAGATCAACAATAAGGTGGCTATAGGTATTTCAAAAACAATACCAAATGCAAAGAATAGCTTTAGAACAAAATTCAAATAACTGCTGATATCCGTCATCACTGCCACATTTTCCGGCCCCACACTGGTAAAGAAACCAAAAATCAGCGGGAAGACAACAAAATAAGCAAAAGCAATACCGGCATAAAACAAGAAAATACTAGAAGCCAGCAACGGAACCGCAAATTTCTTTTCGTGCTGATAGAGGCCTGGCGCAATAAACCCCCATATTTGATGCAATATGAAAGGCATTGCTGCAAAAATCGCCGCAACAAGCGTTAATTTGAATGGTGCAAAAAATGGCGAAGTCACATCGGTTGCTATCATGCTAGTGCCTTCCGGCAGCAACGCAGTCAAGGGTGTGGATAGATAGGTATAAAGATCATTGGCGAAATAGAACAACCCTAGAAATATACCTAGGATGATCAACAGCACATACATTAACCTTTGGCGCAGCTCCACCAGATGGGTGATCAGGGGCAGCTCTTTATCCTGCTCTGGGACATTTTGTTGATCGCTCATTACTTATCAACCTTGTCCGTTTCTTCAACGGCCTGAACATCTTTAGCTTGCTGAGCGTCTTCGGCTTTCGCTTGCAACTCTTCAACTGGAGTAGTTTTTGCCGCTATAGGGGAATCATCCCCTAAGATATCAAAAGGCTGCTGCATATCACTCAGCTCTTTTTCTAACTCTTCTTTTTTGATTGCTGTCGTTCTTTTCAATTCATCAATTTTAAGCTCTTGGCTAATTTCTGACTGAATAGAACCTACAGTGCGACGGATGCGCCCCACCCATAATCCCACCGTTCGAATCGCGGTAGGCAACTTATCCGGACCGAGCACGACCAATGCGACAATTGCAACAATCAATATTTCGGCGAAACCGATATCAAACATTTATCGTGGCCAATTATTTATCAGTTTTCTGCTCTTCTTTTACATCTGCGTTATTCGCATCAGTAAAATCGGCATCATCCTGCTTTAACTGTTTATTATCAGCTTCTTCCTGAGCCTTTTCTTCATCGCTCATCGCTTTTTTGAAGCCTTTAACTGCGCCGCCTAAATCACTGCCAATATTTTTGAATTTTTTAGTACCAAAAATCAAAATAATAATGGCAAGAACAATCAGAAGCTGCCAGATACTAATACCGCCTAAACCCATTGTTATTCTCCGTCGTGAAATCAGAGGCGATTAGATCACCTTCATTTATCAAATAGACCTTAGCCTTTTACTCTTGATGCTTTTTCTTCTAAGCCCGAAAGGTCAAAGCGTCGAGCCAATTCATCTAATACTACCTGAGGATTCTCACCTAAATGTGACAATGCAACTAGACTATGAAACCAAAGGTCGGCTGTTTCATAAATAACATCTTTGTTATCGCCACTAACCTGCGCATCTTTTGCCGCAAGTATAGTTTCGGTCGCTTCTTCGCCCACTTTTTCAAGAATTTTATTCAAACCTTTCGCATGTAAGCTTGAGACATATGAGCTATCTGGAGATGCCGATTTTCGCTCTTCTAATACCTTGCCCAGCTGAGTTAGTACATCACTCATCTCATATCTCTCTTTTATCTATGCTAATTTTCGTTGCGGAAGCATACCCGAACAATATTACTTCCACCATACCCAGAGGGATAGCCTAATCTCGTTTAAATAAGAGTGCACCACCCAAAATAGCCAAAAGCCAACTACTTACAGGCAACTCACACAACCAAGTCTGCAATTCTGGACTAGCGGTAATAACACTGCCGCCAATAAAGAGTATTGCTAGATAGGTACGACGCTTACTCTTAGCCTCTAACTCATCTTTCGCTTGCTGATAAGCACGTAGATCTCTAAGCCTAATATTATCTAAATTACGCACCTGATTTAGAGCATCAAAGACAAGTTGAGGCATATGGGGAAGCTTTTCTAACCAATCTGGGGCTTGCTGCTTAATAGTGCGGTAGACGCCTTTGGGCCCCATTCGCTCTTTCATCCAGTTCTCTAGGAAAGGTTTAGCGGTTTTCCATAGATCAAGGTCAGGATAAAGCTGTCGACCTAGCCCTTCGATATTTAATAATGTTTTTTGGAGCAATACCAACTGTGGCTGCACTTCCATATTAAAACGTCGAGCTGTCTGAAATAACCCAAGTAAAACCTGTCCAAAAGAGATCTCTTTTAATGGTTTTTCAAATATAGGCTCACAGACACTTCTAATTGCTGTTTCAAATGCATCAACATTAGTATCCGCAGGCACCCAACCAGAATCCACATGCAGTTGAGCAACTAAACGATAGTCTCGCTTAAAGAAAGCTAAGAAGTTTCGTGCAAGGTAACTTTGATCTTCAGGTGTCAACGAACCAATAATCCCAAAATCCACTGCGATATATTGCGGCTGCGAAGGGTTATTGCGAGAAACGAAGATATTGCCCGGGTGCATATCGGCATGAAAGAAGCTATCTCTAAATACTTGGGTAAAAAAGATCTCTACGCCTCGCTCCGCAAGCAGCTTCATATCTGTATCTTGAGCCGCTAACTGTTCAAGGTCGGCCACTGGAATACCGTGGATACGCTCCATAACGAGTACATTTGAACGGGTAAAATCCCAGTAAATCTCAGGGATATAGAGAACATCACTGTTATCAAAGTTACGTCGTAGCTGTGAACCATTCGCAGCTTCTTTACGCAGATCTAACTCATCAAAGATAGTTTGCTCATATTCAGCTACAACCTCTACAGGGCGAAGACGCCGTCCCTCAGCCCAAACGCCATGTACAAGGCGAGCCAAGGTAAATAAGAGATCTACATCCTTTCGAATCGTTTTGCTAATTCCTGGACGGATAACCTTAACAACCACATCTCGCCCATCAAACATAGTCGCTTCATGAACTTGCGCAACGGATGCCGACGCCAACGGCTCAACCTCAAACGAGCTAAACAGCTCCGATACCGGCTGCCCCAATGCAGTTTCAATTAAACTCTGGGCTTGCGGGCCGGAAAAAGGAGGCACTCGGTCTTGTAACTTTTTCAACTCTGCCGCGAGCTCATCAGAAAGAAGATCTCTGCGAGTGGAAAGCATTTGACCAAATTTAACAAAAACAGGCCCTAACGCCTCTAAAGCCAACCGAATACGAACCGCTTCCGGCTTAGATGCGCGAATAAACAAACGCCAAGGTAATAACCAAAATAAAATACGAACGTACCAAGGTAAAGATAACCCTAAAAATATCGTATCAAGACGATAACGAGCAAACACTTGGATTATTCTTAGAATACGTGAAAGACGCTTCACAGCAGAGGAACCTTAATTAAAATTATATTAATACAACAAAGATAGAAGCGGATGCTAGTTAGCCCGGACTAAATTACGACCATCTTCTTTAGCTTGATACAGTGCCGCATCAGCGCGGTTAAAAGCCTCCTCTAAAGAATCACCTTCTTTAATCTCAGTTACCCCGAAAGACATTGTGATCCCAACAGGCTTACCATGAAAATTAAATGGGCTTTTCGCCAATGAAAGTCTTAGTTTATTCATCGCCTGCACGGCTTCAGTGACCGATGTTGAGGGAAGGATAATAACAAACTCTTCACCTCCATAACGAGCAACAAAGTCAGTCACTCTAATATTTTTGGTAATAACCTTAGCAACTAAACGTAAAACCTTATCACCGGCAAGATGCCCAAAGTTATCATTTACACTTTTGAAAAGGTCTAGGTCCGCAACAACAACAGTAAACGCCGTACGGTAGCGCGACCAACGCTCATATTCTTGGACAATATATTCATCATACGCGGCACGGTTTGGTAAGCCTGTCAGCGGATCGGTCCTTGCGCGTAAACGCTCCTCTTCCATATGGGCTTTCACTTTGCGGGTTTCTTGCTCCATCTCATCAACTTTTGAGATTAGATCCTCATACCGACCTTGTAACCGACTCTCGCGCTCTTCCTCTTTCTTTTTAAAGCTATCCATTGCTCGCATCAAGCCGCTCAGCTGAAACGAGACCGCGTTTTTGAGATCCTTTATATCATTCGTATTTTTAACCGTATGGTGCAGCTGCTTAACATCCTGACGCACTTGCTGATCAAGCTCTCGCTGATTTTGACCAATCTCTTGCTGCTCTTGACGGCTGTCCACCACGAAGGTCTGCACTTCTGTCAGTCTAGAGCTTAATTCTAATAAATAATTTTCAAAATCATCGCTAGTGTTACTAGTCGACTTGATAACCAATTGGACAACATGGTGAACAATCTCAGGCAAATGCGGTAGCTCAAAACCTTTTTCAATACGTTGAACTAACTCGCGTGCATCAGGGGTATCTTCTTTCGGAACGCTAAGCCCACTGATAAGCTCAAGAAGCTCGGTCCCTATATGTTTTAACAGTATGCGAACTTCGTCACCGAGCGCATCGGTAGAGGCGGTGTTGTCTAAAGAGAAATCACTCTTTTCAAAAGACCCATCACTTTCACTACCGCTCTCAACATGACTTTGCAGCTCGATCAAGTCATCAAGTAAACCCGGCAGCCCATAAATTTTATCATTGATGTCATGACTTCGAGTTTCAAGCGAATCAAGAATATTTTGGGCACCGCTACTTTGTACTTGGGTACGTAACATGCGTACCCACTTTAACAGTGCAGCAACAACCTCTTGCGCTTGCTTATCCTTAACCTCAACTCTACTTTTAACTTGCTTTTCAACACGTTTGGTCGTTTGCTTCAAAGCAGATAGGTGTTCCATACACGCTTTCTGCAGTAGAGGCTTTAACTGGGATAATTCAGTATCAAACTGCGGACTTTCCCCTTCTAGGGCAACCGTTAAATAGCTAGCAAGTTGACGTAGCTGGCTCTCAACATCGGCACTTTTGCGCTCTTGCTGTTCCAACTCTTGAGCCAATTCCCTATATTTCTTTTTCCAATCAACTTTTTCTTCTGCCACTCTAAATCCCCAGGACATCGAAACCAAAAATCCAGTCTGAACTTATGTTAGTCTAACTAACTAATTCGCACTAGGGCTTATAGCAAACAGATATAAAAAAACGCCCATGAAGGGCGTTTTTTTTAATCTTTAGGTTTACTCGGCTGCGGAGCGTTCCTTCTCAACTAAGAAATTCACTACTTTTAACATCTCTTGCTGACCACCCGCCATCTGAGCACTAATGCGATACTTGCCATTAACAATCATTGCCGGTACACCTTCAACACCGTAACCACGCAGCTTAGAATCGCCTTGCTTTAGCTTCATGTTAACCGCAAAGGAGTTATACATTTTATCAAACTGGCCGCGATCAAGGCCTAAATTTGCGTAAAACTCAGAAAAGTCATTCATACCAGCAAAGCGACGACGCTCAACATGAATCGCATGAAAAGTCGCCTCATGCGTTTTATCTAACGTTTTCATAAGCTCTGATGCATAAAAAGCACGTGCCATCGGTTCCCAGCTACGCCCAAAAACTACAGGGATACGAACAAAGTTCACATCATCCGCTTGATTACTGTTCCAGTTTTTAATGTAAGGCTCGAAGCTATTACAATGGGGACATGGATAACCAAACATCTCAACCACTTCTACCTTACTCTGATCAATCGTGCGTACAGGCGTTGTTAACTTAACGTAGTGCACACCCTCACGGTAATCTTCTGCTTGAACAAGTAACGGCAAAAACAAAGCGATCAATATAAAGCCAATTTTTTTCATTCTATTTTATGCTCCGAACAATCAACTGAATTAAGAATAGACATAACAGCAGACGATAAAGTTCCATCTTGTCAGAAAAACATCTACAAAAAAAAGGCAGCTTACGCTGCCTTTTTTTAACTCGAACTGAATTTATTTACTCAGTCCTTGGATATAACTAGCAACCGCTTTAATTTCTGCATCGCTTAGTTTACCAGCTGTATCACGCATCATACCTTGAGGATCGTTAGCACGTTCACCTGTACGGAAAGCATGTAACTGTTTTTCTGTATATGCAGCGTGCTGTCCACCAATAGCAGGGAAACCAGCTTGGTCGTTACCTTGACCTGTTGGAGCGTGGCATGCTGTACAAGCAGCGACACCTTTAGCAGCAATACCAGAACGGTAGATCTTCTCGCCTTGCTCAACTAGATCTTTGGCAGCATGTCCCACTGTACCTTGCTGTTTTGCAAAGTAAGCAGCAATATCAGCCATATCTTGATCACTTAACGCGTCAAGTAGACCTGTCATTTCCACAACCGGGCGAGTGCCTGCTTTAATTTCATTAAGCTGTTTGATCAGATAAGTTTCATTCTGACCTGCTAGTTTAGGGAAGTTTGCCACTGCGCTGTTACCGTCAGCACCGTGACAAGCTCCACATACAGCCGTTTTGCCTTTTCCTGCAGCAGCATCACCTGCCGCATGAGCTACACCAGTAAGACCTATGGTCACAAGCAAGCTAATCAGTAGTTTATTCATCGACGAACCCAGACTCTTGATTAAAATTATGTTTGATCTATGTAAAACACTAATAGTTTTACGTTGACCAATGTTATCCTCACTTCCCTGCAGACTAGAGCTAAATCCTGATCGCAGGTAAAATTGGCGCAATTATAAACCAATATCCACACAAACTGGAACGACAATCTCTGTTCCTTTAGTAGCGATTACCAAAAAAGCGGCCCAAAATATGTCATCAGATCAATTAACCGTTCACTATAACAGCGCACGATTTAATAAAAGCGCGGCAAAATTACATCAGTGTCCGGAAGATGTAGGCGCAGAAGTTGCGTTTGCTGGCCGCTCAAATGCGGGAAAATCTAGCGCGATTAACACACTTACAAACAACGGAAAACTGGCCCGTACATCAAAAACACCTGGCCGAACTCAATTAATAAACTTTTTCGATCTCAATATTGAAGGTCTACGTATCGTCGATCTGCCTGGTTACGGGTACGCTAAAGTCCCGATTGAGATGAAGCAGCATTGGCAACAACATCTTGATGAATATCTACAGAAGCGTCAATGCTTGCAAGGCGTAGTGCTTGTAATGGATATACGTCACCCGATGAAAGAGTTCGATCATATGATGATCGGCTGGTGCCAATCCTCCCATATGCCACTACATGTGTTATTAACTAAAGCCGACAAGCTAAAAAAGGGACCGGCCCAATCAACACTTCTAAAAATCCGTAAGGAACTTAGTGAAGTATTAGGCGATCTTGTGACAGTGCAAACATTCTCAGCATTGAAAAAGCAAAATGTTGATCAACTTCGCCATCGTTTAGACTGTTGGTTATTACCTGAAAATGATCAACCAGAAAGCGAATAAATAGAATAGATCATTACTAGCAAACAAAAAAATGCCCTGTGAATCGTTAAAAGGGGAACGACTGATACCACAGGGCGTTAATACATACTTGCTGGAAAGAGCTATCGCTAGAGTAAAGTGATAGCTCTTAAATTATGACATTGGTTTGTCACAATAGTTCAATTATATCTACCTTTGGGCTTAATGAGCCTGTTCCCAATTATCACCTACACCCGCTTCCACTAAAAGCGGCACATCTAAATCAGCCGCTCCCGCCATCTGTTGCTTAACCTCATTCACAAAGGCATCAACCTGATCTTCACGCACCTCGAAGACCAATTCATCATGCACCTGCATAATCATACGAACATCATAATCAGCTCCCGCTAACCAATTATCCACAGAGACCATTGCCCGTTTGATAATATCTGCTGCGGTTCCCTGCATAGGTGCATTGATCGCGGTACGTTCTGCAGCTTGGCGACGTATCGCATTTTTCGCTTTAATCTCAGGCAGATATAAGCGGCGACCAAATAGGGTTTCTACGTAACCCTGCTCTTGCGCTTTAACACGCACATCATCCATATAGTTTTGCACACCAGGATAAGTGGCAAAATAATGTTCTATATATTGCCCCGCTTCCTTACGACTAATACCGAGCTGCTTAGCTAAACCAAAGGCTGACATCCCATAAATCAAACCAAAGTTGATCGCTTTCGCACTGCGTCGCTGATCACTACTTACCTCATTGAGTTCAACCTTAAAGACCTCTGCCGCTGTTGCGCTATGTATATCAGCACCTTTAGAGAAGGCTTCTAACAACCCTTTATCTTGGGATAGATGGGCCATTATGCGTAATTCAATTTGTGAATAATCGGCCGCGACAATCTTATAACCCTCAGGCGCAATAAAGGCATGACGAATCCTACGCCCTTCCTGTGTGCGAACAGGTATATTCTGTAAATTAGGGTCCGTTGAAGATAAACGCCCCGTTGCAGTCACTGCCTGATGATAAGAGGTATGGATACGGTGCGTTCGCGGATTAATCATTAATGGCAGTTTATCTGTATAAGTTGATTTCAACTTACTTAAACTACGGTGTTCCAAAATCCGTTGTGGGAGCGGATATTCAAGCGCAAGTTCTTGTAGCACCTCTTCCGCGGTCGAGGGTGCACCTTTAGGCGTCTTCTTAATTACAGGGATACCCTGCTCTTCAAACAATATCTGCTGAAGCTGCTTAGGTGAGGCTAAGTTAAACTCTTTGCCCGCTATATCATACGCCTCTCGCTCTAACTCAATCATTCGTGCTGCCAACTCGATACTCTGCTCACCCAACACATTAGGATCAACTAGGGCGCCGTTGCGCTCTATATGCGACAACACAGGAATCAATGGTTTTTCTATTTCGGTAAATACTTTGGAGAGTGTTTCATCTTTACTAAGTTGTGCATCAATAGCTTGATGGAGGCGCAAGGTAATATCAGCATCTTCGGCTGCGTAAGGCCCCGCTTGCTCTAACTCAATTTGATTAAAGGTTAGCTGCTTCTTACCTTTACCAGCGATACCTTCAAACTTAACAGTTTTAACGCCTAAATAACGGTCAGCTAAACTGTCCATATCGTGACGAGATGCGGTCGAGTTAAGTACATAAGATTCCAGCATCGTATCAAACGCTATTCCTTGCATCTCGATACCGTAATTAGCCAATACATTCATATCGTATTTAATGTGCTGACCTACTTTCTTATGCTCACTGCTTTCCAATAAGGGTTTTAATTTTTCTAACAAGCGCTCACGACTAATCTGTTCAGGCGCGCCCATATAATCATGTGCAACAGGAACATAAGCCGCATTGCCCGCTTCAACCGCAAAAGAAACACCCACCAACTCAGCTTCCATATAGTTCAAACTGGTAGTCTCTGTATCAAAAGCAAACAATTCAGCTGTGGATAACTTTTCAATCCAACGATCTAATTCCGCCTCTTCAAAGATAACTTCATATTCAACTTTTTCTGGCGCTGCTGGCATTGCACTGTTTTCTGTAACTAATTCCGCGGAAGCTCCACCACCGGACTGAAGATCCACAAGCCAAGAACGAAACTCAAACTCCTCAAACAGTTTGATTAAAGCCTCAGTGTCAGGTTGCGGCTTTTTAAAGTCAGCTATGGTTTCATGTAGCTCTACATCAAGCTTGATCGTCGCTAATAGATAGGAGAGTTCGGCTTTATCTTTATTCTCTTCTAACTTTTTAGCCATTGTTTTAGAACCACGGAAACCTAGGTCTGCAATTTTATCTAGGTTTTCATATAGATCTTTAATGCCACCAATACCTTGTAAAAGCGCCAACGCAGTTTTTTCACCAACGCCGGGAACACCAGGTATGTTATCGACTTTATCTCCCATCAAGGCGAGAAAATCGATAATTAGTTCAGGCGGAATACCAAACTTATCCTTTACACCCTCAACATCCATTAACGTATCAGTCATAGTGTTGATTAAGGTCACATGTTTATCCACCAGCTGCGCCATATCTTTATCGCCAGTGGAAATAATAGTATCAACACCTTGTTGGCTCGCTTGGTAGGCAAGCGTACCGATCACATCATCCGCTTCAACGCCATCTTCAACAATCAGAGGCATACCCATCGCCTTCACTATCTGGTGAATTGGTTCTACTTGGCTGCGAAGATCATCTGGCATCGGCGGACGTTGCGCTTTATAGTCGCTATAAAGATCATCTCGGAACGTTTTGCCTTTAGCATCAAAGATGACAGCAATGGGGCTATCCGGATATTGTTTAACCAAACTCTTCAGCATAGAAGTGACCACTCGGATCGCTCCAGTAGGCACACCAGCTGAATTTCTTAAGTCTGCTTGCTGAGAAGCAAAGAAAGCGCGGTATAAATACGAGGAGCCGTCGACTAGAATAAGAGGAGAGTTGGATATTTGGCGCTGTTCGCTCATCTGTAAATCCGAGTTGGTTATCATCAAGGGACTGATCATAGTCGATAAGTTAAGTCGCCTAAAGAAGAAGTCTTCATATATTTAAAGAAGGATGCATTATGAAAAAGCTAATATTAGCTGCTTTATTATTGATTACACCTCTTGCGCAAGCGGAAGTCCCTCCCCTTGTAGATGAGAATGAACCACAGATCACCATTTACAACGACTCGGATAAAACCTACTACGAGTACCGTATAAACGGCGAACTAAAAGAGATTAAAGTGGTTCCAAAACAGGGCAAAGAATATTACTTAGTTCCTGCGCCGGGTGAAGGCAACTTTATCCGCCAAGAAGAATCGCAAATGCTAATCCCTAAATGGGTACTATTCCGCTGGTAATTTCAGTAATCACTAACACAATCTGAGTAACACTTTTGGCTGTTTATACACAATTAGATAAAGATGACCTGAACCAGTTACTAACAGACTTTGATCTGGGTTCACTCGTCAGCTTTAAAGGCATTGAGGGTGGTATTGAAAATACCAACTATTTTATATCTTTAATAAAAGACGGCGCAAAAAGGGAGTATGTACTTACTCTCTTTGAAGAGCTTGACCATGAAGAGCTCCCCTATTTTATTGAACTGTGCCAATGGCTATCTGATAGACATATAGACGTGCCTTTCGCCATACAAGATCGCAACGGAATAGGCCTTAAGCGCCTAAAGAATCGTCCGGCAGCCATCCAACCACGGTTCTATGGCGAACATGTAGGGCAAACAGACCTAACACCTGAGCACTGCGCGGCTATTGGTAAAGTTTTAGGCGAGTTCCACGTTGCGGCCAGAGACTTTTATTTAAAGCGACAGGCACACCGTGGTGTTTTCTGGTGGCGTAGGGAAAGCGAGCTGATTGCACCTAAGTTATCAGTAGAAGATCAAAAACTGCTCAAGGATGAAGTTCTACGCTTCGATCAACTTAGAGAGAACCCAAGTAACATCGAAGTAGGTACAATCCACGGCGATCTTTTCCATGACAATGTGCTCTTTCAGGGAACAGAGGTCAGTGCCGTATTAGATCTATACAACGCAGCTACCGGCTTCCTCTTATTTGATCTGGCAATCGTTGCCAATGATTGGTGTAGCAACCCCGACGGTTCAATTGACCGCCAACGGGAGGAGGCTCTACTCAAGGCTTACAATCAAGCTCGGCCCTTCACTGAAGGGGATAGAGAAGCTTGGGCTATTCTTAGCTGTACGGCCGCTATGCGTTTCTGGCTGTCGCGGCTTATTCCTTGGCTAGATAAAAATAGCGAACAAAAGCTAAAAGATCCGGATGAGTTAAAACGTATTTTGCTATTTAGGCGCCAAAACCCAAGCCAACTGCCTGATTAACATCACTCTAATTAAGCCCCAACCAAGGAGATAAGAAATATCTCAAGGGGCTTATTTTTCCGATCATTTCACCTAATTCTTACCTAACATCACCCCTTAGTTACTATTAAAGTCCATAGCAGCTGTTATAATCCATCACTGATTATTTATACAGTGACTAAGAGCAGCAATGGACGTAACCCATATAATCGATTCGCTAAATGATGCCCAGCGTAGCGCAGTAACGGCTCCCGTACAGAACCTACTGGTACTTGCAGGTGCGGGTTCCGGTAAAACTCGTGTACTGGTCCACCGTATCGCATGGCTTATTCAGATCGAAAAGATGTCACCCTATTCGATTATGGCAGTTACCTTTACCAACAAAGCGGCCAAAGAGATGCGTGGCCGAATAGAGGAGCTGCTCGGCATTAACCCTCAAGGCATGTGGGTTGGCACGTTCCATGGACTAGCCCATCGTTTATTACGTGCTCACTGGCAAGATGCAGGGTTACAAGAAAACTTCCAAATTATGGATAGCGATGACCAGCTTCGTGTCATCAAGCGCCTAGCAAAAGAGATGAACTTGGATGATAAGCGCTGGCCAGCGCGCCAATTCCAGTGGTACATCAACGATAAAAAAGATGAAGGCTTGCGCTCAAAACATATTGAACCGCGTAATGACCCAACCGACCGAAATATGCTTTCCATGTATCAAGCCTATGAAGCCGCTTGTGAACGAGGCGGCATGGTCGATTTTGGCGAGCTTCTACTCCGTTCACTCGAGCTGCTGAGAGATAAAAACCCCGCACTTCTAGCCCATTATCAAGATCGCTTTCGTTACCTCCTTGTAGACGAGTTTCAAGACACTAACAGTATCCAATACGCATGGTTACAGATGCTATGCGGCGGGCAACGTAAACTGATGGCGGTGGGTGATGATGACCAATCCATCTATGGCTGGCGTGGCGCAAAGATAGAAAATATTCAAAACCTTTCTATCCATTTCCCCGGCACAGAAACCATTAAACTTGAACAAAATTATCGCTCGACTGAAACAATTCTACGTGCAGCCAATGAAGTCATCCGTAATAACCAAGGCCGTCTCGGGAAAGAACTCCATACCGATGCAGGTGAAGGCGAAGCTATCTCGCTCTACTCTGCATTTAATGAGCAAGATGAAGCTCGCTTTATCGTCGATCAGATTAGCAAATGGGTTCAAGATGGCAATGTACGTAGAGAATGTGCCATTCTCTATCGCTCTAATGCTCAATCAAGGGTACTTGAAGAAGCACTGATTCGCAGCGGTGTTCCTTATCGTATCTATGGCGGACAACGCTTTTATGAACGCTTAGAGATTAAAAATGCACTCTCTTACCTACGCTTACTTAGCAATAGAGATGATGACACCTCCATGGAGCGTGTTATTAATGTGCCGACCCGCGGTATTGGTACTCGCACAGTAGAGATTATTCGTGAACATGCCCGCAGCCAATCGATCTCTATGTGGCGCGCCTCAAATGAAATTGTAGAGCTGAAACGCTTGCCACCTCGCGCAGCGAATGCCCTACAAACATTTATCGATTTAATCAATCAGATGGCCCAAGATACCGAAGATACCCTGCTCCATGAGCAAGCTGAGCATGTTATCCAGCACGCAGGGCTAATTGAACATCACCAAAAAGAGAAAGGCGAAAAAGCCCAGTCGCGCATCGAAAACTTAGAAGAACTCGTTACCGCTGCCAAACAATTTAACAGTCAGTGGGATGAGTTTTTGGATGAGGAATTTAATTCTCCACTCGCCGCCTTTTTAGATCAGGCAGCCTTAGACTCCGGCGATACCCAAGCTGATGATTTCCAAGATAGTGTCCAGTTAATGACCTTACATTCAGCCAAAGGCTTAGAATTCCCTCAAGTCTTCTTAGCGGGGGTTGAGGAAGGTCTCTTTCCACATAAGATGTCTATCGAGGAACCTGGCCGCCTCGAAGAGGAGCGCCGTCTCTGCTATGTAGGTATAACCCGTGCTATGCAGAAGCTCTACATCACTTATGCAGAATCCCGCCGCTTACACGGCCAAGATAATTACAACCGCCCTTCTCGTTTCATTAAAGAGATTCCAAATGAACTGATTGAGGAGGTGCGCCTCAACGCTAGCGTTAGCCGACCAATGACAAGCCGCTACAATAATGATGACACGGGTAGTAGCTTATTTGGCAGCAGTTCTCTAAGCAGTAGCGCAATACCTGAAACCAATTTAGCGCTAGGACAACGCGTAAACCACAGTAAGTTTGGTGAAGGTACAGTACTAAACTTTGAAGGGTCTGGTGCTAAAGCTCGAGTGCAAGTGAATTTCGACTATGAAGGAAGTAAATGGTTAGTGGTTGGGTTTGCCAATCTACAAACTATATAAAAAAAACAGCCCTATTCTATATAGGATCAGGGCTATGATTTCCCCGAGCATTGCGCTGAAAAACGCTTGGGGTTGTGCCAAGTACACGTTTAAAGAATTTGATAAAGTTCGTCGTCTCACTAAAGCCTAGATAAAACCCCACTTCAGCCACCGATGCACGGCTATGCGCTAAGATTCGCTGCGCCTCCAAAGCAATACGCCGATCAATAACTACTTTTGCAGAGACCCCTTCATATTTCAGACAGGCGCGACTTAAAGTACTTTGTGCATAACCTAGACGCTGCGCATAATAATTCAGACTATGCTGCGCAGTATATTGTTGCTCTAACAACTGAATAAAAAGCTGGTATGTCTTTTGTGATCGACTAGGCAGGCTGACCATTGATGAGAGCTGATCCTGCCAACGGGCTAAACGAAGCAAAATACTTAATACTTCATGCCTCACCAACGCAATATCCAACTGAGAGCCATTAAAAGCAGTAAAATCCCGTCTTAGTCTTAACAATGCAGCCAATAAGTCATCATAAAGCAAGCTAGGTAATAAAGTGCAATTCTGCCAACGATCAAGTGCCAGTAAGCTGCTATCCGCTGCATACATATTATCGCCATAAGGTAACGACTTAGGATCAATCAACACCACTTCAGCATCTAACTCAGCATAATCACTCCACTCCTGAACCTGACCTGGGCGTACAAACAGCAACGAGCCCGTCGATAACCCATACTCAACAAAATCCACACTATGCTTGCCGCTACCTGCTGTCACTAATATCAATATGTAAAACTCAAGCCGCTCGGCAACCGCTGGCAACTTATCACGCATATCTTCCAACCGAATAGGCTCAATACCTAAAGCGGTTAGTTCTCTATTTTCAAATGAGGTCTGTTTAATCGGCTTCATCACTTTCCTAAATCACATATTTCTTATAAACGCTCGATTTTGATCATTATAAACAATATAGCTACCTCTCCATAAGGCACTATTTATTAGAAGATAGCTAAAGAAGAAGAGAACTAGACATAAATACACCACGAGCTAATAGCGGTTTCTATCTTATTTGGACATAACCCACATGAACCTAAAAAACAGTAAAACAACAATGATCAAAACCATACGCTGCACGGCAATCGCCGGATTACTCGCCACTACATGCGTATCCAACACACTGGCAGAAACAGGAGAAACGCAAATGAGTTATAAACAAAAAGTGGTCGACTTGCTTAAAAGCATAGAGACAAATGAATCAAAGCCTGTCTCCTATATAAACCCTCACCAATATACACAACACAACTTAGCAGTTGCCGATGGTTTAAGCGGTTTCGGTGCAGTATTAGCTGCTCTACCGGCAAACTCAGCGAAGGTAAATACAGTCCGCGCATTCCAAGACGGTAACTACGTTTTCACCCATACGGAATATAATTTCTTTGGACCTAAAATAGGTTTTGATATTTTCCGTTTTGAAGATGATTTAATTGTTGAACATTGGGATAACCTTCAAGAGACACCGAAAACTACAAACCCGAGTGGTCGCACTATGATCGATGGTGCTCTAGAGGTAACAGACCTTAGCAAAAGTGCAGCCAACAAAACGCTCGTTACAAACTTTGTGACTGATATTTTACTCAATGGTGAAATGAGCAAACTACAAAGTTACTTTAATGGTGACCACTATATTCAACATAACCCTAATATTGCCGATGGTTTATCTGGATTAGGGGCAGCATTGGAAGCCCTTGCAAAACAAGGTATTCAGATGAAGTATGAAAAAGTCCACCACGTTCTGGGAGAAGGTAACTTTGTTTTAGTGGTGAGCGAAGGCAGTTTCGCAGAGCAACACACATCTTTTTATGACCTTTTTCGGGTAGAAAACGGAAAGATCGCCGAGCATTGGGACACTATCGAAGCAATACCAACCAAAGACACATGGAAAAACAACAACGGTAAATTTTAAACCTGATTAGCTTATAATCATCGGCTTATAAATAGTCACTAAAAGGCCCTCTGATATCTACAGTGTCGCGGAGGGTCTCTTACACCATATAGCCTAATAAAGCAGACAAGGTCTATAGATAGATCATCCTCATTTGTCTCAACCCTAGTCTGATCTTACCATGCAAAAATAGACACAGTTTTTAGCAGTATAAAGTCTCCTTTCCTTGGTTTATCTGTACCGTTAAACCTACCTATCGAGATCAATATCAATTCAGGTTATACTTGGCAAAAAAGTGCGCGTTAGGTCCATAGGAAGCAATAAGACTATCTGAATTTTACCTTCCTCCCTCTAAATCTCATACAAAATAGATGCAGACCAATCACTGCTTATGGCAAGAATTAAACGGATTTTTTATAGACCTAAGCAACTCATCTGTCGATGGCTCTTGCCCTGTATAGCCTTATGCTTAACCTTTCTCAGCTATCCATTAGCGGCGGCAACGCTTGCGGTTATATACCCCGATCTACCACCACCCTACCAACAGGTTTTTGAACAAATAATTGAAGGGATTGAAACTCAGCATGTAGGGAAAGTGATTAAATACTCTATAGATAAACCTCTAGCGCCCGATGCCCTGCTAAACAAAATGGACACCGATGGTGTTGACCGAGTTATCACTTTAGGACGCAGAGGTTATGCATACAACAATACCCTCCGAGGAAAATACCCTTTTGTGACGGGGGCTCTACCTATAAGACCCAACGATATATCAGGTGTCAGCTTAATCGCTGATCCTGCAAACCTGTTTGATCAATTAAAAATACTATCGCCAAACACTCGCCAAGTTCACGTGGTATACACAGACCAAAGTGAATGGCTGATTGAAAAAGCACAACGCGCAGCCGCCAAAAAGAAGCTAAAGCTCATTACCGCTAAAGTTGCTGATTTAGGTGAGGCCGTTGAGCGCTATCAAACAATATTGCAAGAAGCGGACAGCCTGACTGATGCTATTTGGTTGCCGTTAGATACGACCACTGCTAACGAAAACGTCATATTGCCCCTATTACTGCGCGAATCCTGGGATAGAAACTTTGTCGTTTTTTCGAGTAAACCGGGCCACGTCCGCCGTGGTTTCCTTTTTACCCTTTTCCCCGACAATATTCAGGATGGCTCCCGTTTGGCCCGCATGGTGGCAAACATGAAGGAGGGAGAGAAAGGCCCTGGTGTAGAACTATCCCTAACTCGACAAGTGGGTGTGAACTTGAGAACCGCCTCCCACCTAGGCTTAGAATATAACGCAACAATGAAAAACTCTTTTTATCAAACTTTTCCTCAATCCAGATTCTAGGGCATATTGATGATATTTTTTGGTCGACACAGACATAAAAGTATTTGGCAGCAACTGCTCTTGTTTCTGATTATATCTATCTGCCTACTCTCTATTACCAGCTCAGTAACCGCAGTATGGGTCTCGTATAATCAATCCCGGCAAGTTCTGCAGCAAAATTCATTACGCATAGCTGATAACTTAGCCCATCTCAGCGTGCTCTCCTTGATCACTGCAAGCAAAGAAAATGCACATGACGCTCTATCCCAGGTACTAGGCTTCAACGATGTTACTGGTGTCGCTATTTTCTCAGACAGCCTAGATCTATTGCTTAAGCAAGGGGATGTCGATTGGAAAAATTCCGACTTAGATCTTTGGTTCCCGATTAACGCCGCCACGACAGTCAAAAATACAGGCAGCGCTTGGTTTATTGCCGCCCCCGTCTACTTGGAAAATACCGATCCATTAAGCAACGATAGCGGTGCTCAAGAATTCAGCTTAGAGAACAATACAAAATCGCTACTTGGTTACGTTATGATTAAAGTTTCCAAAGAGTCCCTTGTTAAGCTGATCAATAACCTCATCATCTACAATCTGCTCGTCACGTTAATCATATCCATACTGTTAATCTGGCTCTTAAATAGAGGGCTTCGTCATCTAACAAGCCCCCTTTCCAAACTATCTGAAACGATGAATGAGGCACAAACCTCAGGCGATCATCTAGTTGCAGAAATTGAAGGGCCTAGAGAAGTTCAACAAATGGCGAGAAGCTTCAATGCCATGATGAACTCCTTAGAGCAGCAAGAAAACAAGCTCATAGAATTAAACACAGGCCTTGAATCTGAAGTTGAAGTCCGTACTCATGAACTAGTCGCCGCGCGTGATACAGCATTAGTTGCCATGAGGACTCAATCGGAGTTCCTCGCCAATATCAGTCACGAACTACGCACTCCTCTACAAGCTGTAACTAGTTATATTGAATTGGTTACAGAAGAGCTTGAAATACATCCTGAATTTGACACTCAAGTTGAGGACCTTAATTCAGCCTTACATTCTTCACAGCGGCTTTTAAACCTAATTAACGCCATCTTAGATTTAGCTAAATGTGAAGCCGGTAAAATGGATCTGAGCGCACAGCAATGCTCACTCACCGATCTAATCAAAGAGACTGAAAATACTATACGTCCACTGGCCGCAAAAAATAAAAATCGTTTCACCATCGACCACCCTTCTGGGGATCTTTACTTAAATGTAGACAAAGAAAAGATTCAGCAAATATTACTCAACCTATTATCAAATGCCTGCAAATTCACAGAGCAAGGAGAGATCTCTCTTAAGTGTTATCTGGATCAAAATAAAATCTATTGGGAAGTCGCCGACACAGGGATAGGTATTCCTAAAGAACAGCTTGCTCAAGTATTTAATAAGTTCAAACAGGTCGACGGAAGTGTAAAACGCAAGTATGGAGGCACAGGGCTAGGACTGGCTATAGCAAAACACTATGCCGAAATGATGGGAGGTTCCATCACTGTATCAAGTAAACCCAATAAGGGCAGTGTTTTTACATTCTGGCTAACTATACCCAATGAAGAAAAGTATTAAGCTGGTAATTCATCTACCAGCCACTACAATAACTTGGGGTTATTTAAAGTAGGCGTTATGAAAAAAAGGCTAAGCATACTCACACTGCTAACATCTCTCTTTGCCCAGGTTACTGCGGCTGAAGAGAACAACTTCGCCCCAGGAAGTGAATTTGCAGATTTCTTTGGCGAGGAGACCTTAGTTAGTATTGCTACAGGTACACATACACCGATCAGCAAAGCGCCCTCAGTAGCCAGTGTTATTAACGCAGAAACGATTTCATCTATGGGTGTAACCCACCTGTTCGAAGTCTTAGAGCGCATACCCGGCCTACACTTAATGCCATCCGATTTAAGCCGCCTAGACCCCGTACTTTCAGTCCGAGGCATACAAACAGGCTTCAACCCACAAATATTAATCTTACTTAACGGTATTGAGCTAAAACATAACTACAACGGCGGCCTTGCTTTTACCTTTCGCATGCCGGTAAGCAATGTCAGCCGTATAGAGGTTATTCGAGGCCCAGGGTCAGCAGTCTATGGCGCTGACGCTTTTAGCGGCGTGATCAATATCATTACCCGCACGGCAGCGGAAAACCAACAGGGTGCGGCGGGTATACGTGTTGGCAGTTTTGACAGTAGAGACACTTGGCTACGAAAAGGCTTTGTTGAGGATGACTTCTCCGTCTCATTTTCACTCGACAATCAAACCAGTGATGGCGATAGTGGCCGCATTGTAAATACAGACCTACAATCAACCTTCGATGACCTCTACGGAACCAGTGCATCCGAAGCGCCTAACGCCTTACAAACGGGTTATGACGTCACAAATCTACAATTTGATCTATCACTAGGTAATTGGTCTTGGAAAAATTGGTACTGGAAACAGGATAGCGCAGGGGTCGGCCAAGGGGGATCTCTCGCATTAGACTCAACCGGTTATCAAAATGCAGAACAGTTTCTAACTCATCTTAACTATGACAAAGATCTAACAAATCATTTCAATTTCAAAGCTGATTTATCTTACCTGAGAACGGTTAGTGACTCTTACTTCTTACTTTTCCCAGAAGGTAGTACCTTACCGATTGGGAGTGATGGAAACGCCTTTTCTGACCCCTTTTCCGGCCTTGTCACCTTTACTGATGGGTATATAGGCAACCCCTACTCCCTAGCTGAAACTACACGTTTAGAGCTCGCCGGTATCTATTCAGGCTACGATAATCACACTATAAGGATTGCATCAGGCTGGAGCCAAGACAAGATCCGAACTGAAGAGTATAAAAACTTTGGCCCAGGCGTTATCGATGGCTCAGAAGGTACAGTAGACGGAACACTGACTAACGTAAGCGGCAGTGCCGATATCTATCTGCAACCCCAAAAAAGAACTGCATACTTTCTGTCAGCTCAGGATCAGTGGCAGTTAAATAATGACTGGTCATTTACGGCCGGCTTACGCTGGGATAACTATTCAGATTTTGGTAACACCCTCAACCCTCGACTAGCCTTGGTGTGGCTTACTCGACACAACTTAACAACCCGCCTACTTTACGGCACAGCGTTCCGTGCCCCCTCTTTCAGTGAACAACATCTAATTAATAATCCAGCGGCTTTGGGTAATCCTGACTTAAAACCGGAAGAGATCGAGACTTATGAATTAGCCTTTGATTATCGCCCTCATTTCGATACCAACCTAAGACTCAGTCTATACAGTTATACCGCCACAGACCTTATTGATACTGTAACCACCGGGAGTATGATCCAATATCAAAATATAGGTAATCAAGATGGTTACGGCGCTGAACTTGAGTGGGATTGGAAAATTAATCCACAGCTCAGCCTCAACGCCAACTATGCCTACCAACATGCAACAAATGCAGATACCAATATGCCTGTTGCTAACGTACCTCAACATAGCACTTATATAGACTTAAATTACACACTGTCACCTAACTGGTCAGGCTCTCTCCAACATTATTGGATAGGCTCTAGAGAAAGAGAGGAAGGGGACAATAGAGCTAAGGTCAGCGATTACCATTGGGTCAATGCGAAGGTCACACACGACATGTTAAAAAAACAGGTACGACTCGCATTGATCGTAAAAAATCTGTTTGATACTTATGCAAGCGAACCTTCAAGCAGTTCCATTCCTGATGATTACCCACTCGAAGGCAGAAGTATTTGGGCTGAAATAGAGTATCGCTTCTAAAATTTACCTATAGAGATTTAGAGTAACCATGGTAAAAAAAGTAGATGAACATAGCCGTAACGATGCCTTCTGTGAAAAAACTAGCACATCCATCTGGCAGGAAACACCCTCAACAACCAATCCATACACTGTAAGTGAAGCACGCTGCCACGGTTACGAACACCTCGCTTTAATTAATAATCGCAGCTATACCGAAGTGCTCTTCCTTATGTTTCAGGGTGAGCTACCTACTCCCGAGCAGCATCAGCTATTTGAACATTTATTAACAAGCCTTATTCATCCCGGACCTCGGCATAATGCCTGTCGAGCTGCAATGAATGCCGCTGTAAGTAAAACTCATGTTAGCCACATTCTTCCTTTGTCACTAAACGTACTCAGTGGTGAACAAGGAGGTAGCCATGAGGTGTTCCAAGCGATGAAATACCTACAAAATAATCAGCAAGTCACACCTCGAATGGGCGCACAAGCATTAACCCAAGCAGCCAAAATACTCGTAGCTCAAACCGATGAAGGAGACATTATTCCAGCACCAGGGTTTGGTACCTTCTATGGCAGCATTGATAGCTATACACAAAAAATCGCCGATAACGTTTTTAATCACTGTTCTCCGGGCCCTCACTTACGTTGGGCACACGCGATGCTGGACGGTATAGATGAAGTAACGTTAAGCTGGAGAATCGCAGGCCTAGCTGGCGCATGTCTGCTCGACTTAGGTTTTACTCCCTATACAGGGGAACTTATTTTCCAAATAGCCTGTGCACCAGGTATTGCAGCACAAGCAGCAGAAAAATCGAATAGCCCGATTACTGAAATGCCCTTCCTAGCCGAGGAAAACTATGTCATCAAATAAGACGGATCCCTGCTGGAAGCATTGGGATCAACATCGAAATAAAATCACCAGCAATAAAGGGGGCTGGAAGATCGGCGATGCAGTCTATAACCACGGATACTCGATGATGGACGACCTAATCGGTCAAATATCTTGGTTCCAACTGCTGGTTTTAAATACCACGGGGCGTCTGCCTGATAAAAACTTAGCCACTTGGTTGGAAAACTGTTTTAGCTGTTTGAGCTGGCCCGATTCACGTATATGGTGCAATCAAATAGCGGCATTAGCCGGATCGGTAAAAACACGCCCTGTCGCAGCGATTAGTGCAGGAATCCAAGCATCAGATGCATTACTTTATGGCCCAGGCGTTATCACCCCTTGTCTAAAATTCATTCAACAAGCCCGAGAAGATAAAGATCAAGGGCAAACGCTATTTGAACTTATTCAAAACAGACAAGGGAATAACCACAGTCTCCCAGGCTTTGCCCGCCCTATAGCTAAAGGGGATGAGCGTGTTACGGCAATGTATCGCTTAAGCAGAGAACTAGGTTTCGAGATAGGCCCCCATGAGAGCCTAGCACTAGAGATCAGTGAATATTTAACGATTCAAGAAGGTGAGTCGATTAACTTTGGGGGATATATGGCAGCCTTTCTTGCCGACCAAGGTTTTTCTGATCCAGATCTAAGCCGCATTATGGCGCTTTGGGTAAGTGCAGGAGTCCACGCCTGTTATGCCGAAGCGGCAGATAATACAGCAGGAAGTTATTTGCCTTTACAGTGCCAAGATATTATCTACACAGGTGTAGCGCCTCGTGATTTGCCAAGCCCTTAACTTAAACAGCGGCTTACTTACTCGAGGCTAATCCTTTAATCCGCTCGCCCATGGGCGGCTCCTCTTCAGGGTCGATTTTTACATCAATTAATGTGGGACCCGAACGAGAAAATAGCGCGGAAAAATCAAGCGTCTCTAGCGCGTCAAATGAACCTATACCTATACTCTGAATACCCATTGAAGAGGCCATCGCAGCATAATCAATTACCGGAAGCGAAAAACCTATAGGTTCAGCCCCACCTAAACGTTGGCCATGCTTGACCATTCCTAGCGCACTATCATTTAAGATAATCATCACTAAAGGCACACCTTGCTGCTGAGCTACCGTAATTTCTTGACCACTCATAAGATAGCTACCATCTCCAGTAATACATAGATGGGGCGCATTAGGGTTGGCGATGGCAGATCCTACAGAGGAGCCTATAGCCCAACCCATAGAACCATAACCCATAGCGATACGGTAATAACCTTGATCATCACTGCGCAACATATAATGAGTCGCCCAAGCCCAAGCATTACCTGCATCAATAAAAATTCTTGTTTGCTCAGGAAGTGTTTCACCTAAATAATGAAATAAGCGTTGCGGCTTTAAGGGTAGATCGGAGCTACGCGCAAGATCCATTTCTGCTTGGTTTAAAAGCCCTGTCTCTGTACGAGTATCACACTCCCACCAGCGGTCAACGCGTTCCTTACCCTGAAGTTGAGTCGTTAATTTCGCAAATAATTGCGGCAGAGGGCCCAACACATGAAGCCGTGCCATACTTGACTGATTGAAATACTGCGAGATACTATCAATATGAATCAGCTTGTTATTAAGTATGGAGGGCGTCCAACCATTAGTTCCTAGTTCACTTAATCGGGTACCTACCGCTAACAACAAATCATACTGCTGATCCATAACAAGCTTTCTAGCCTTTTCATGGCCAGAAAAACCAAAGACACCACAATACAACGGATGTCGCTCATCGATCCAACGTTTCCCCATAGGCCCACTAATCACAGGGATGTTAAAGGTTTCAGCAAATTGAATAATCTGTTTGCCCGCCTGATAACAGTTATCACCTAGTAAGATCACAACTCTATTGGCCGCTAAAACCTCCTGTCGCAGTTTGTCTTGGCTAGCCGGGTCACTAGTCACCAAATGTTGACGCAAAGCATGGGAGCGAACTATAGGTTTCTCAACAAGAGGGGTGTTAAAAATATCAGAAGGCACACTCAGATGTGCAGGGCCTCTTGGTGCTGTATTTGCCGCCATAATAGCGGAAATAAGCGCATGTTCGAACTGATCAGGGTGAGAGATCAAGGTATTAAATTTAGTGCAATAACGCAGCATACCTACAGTATCAATTGCGGTACTAGAGCTATCCTGCAAAGCTTGCTTGCCAAACTTTGGAAGTGCCGTTTGAGCAGTAATAACCAACATCGGGATATTATCAGCATAGGCACTTGCTACGCCGGTGATAAGATTTGTCGCCCCCGGCCCTGTCGTGGCACAACACACACCGAGAGAGTGAACTTCTCGCGCATAGCCATCAGCCATAAATGCCGCTCCAGCTTCATGCCGAGCGATAACCATATCTATCGAACTTGCATGCGACTGTCTAGCTACGGCATCAAAAAAGGGTTCAATCGCCCCCCCTGGGACACCAAAGACCTTTTTGACATTAATTTGATTGAGATACTCTACCAGTAAATCACTATAACAAGCGCCTTCACCGAGAAAGGTCGCTTGATTACTCTCCCGCGAATTCTGATCTAGAGAGTTATGATTAATATCAATAGGGAGTTCGATCTCCAACATTTTGCGACTCCGGCAAACCGCTTGGATACTAGATATCCAAAGCTTCTATAGGGGCTGGTTTACCAAGAAAATAACCTTGGGCATATTCAACCTTAAACTCTCTTAACAGGTCGAGCGTTTCTTGATCTTCAACAAATTCAGCCACTGTCATTTTCCCTAGCGTCCATGCCACATCCCTAATGGAGCGAACTAAGGCTCGATCAATATCACTATTCTTCAGCTCTTTAACAAAAGAACCATCTATCTTTACTGTCTCTGCAGGGAATGATTTTAGATAAGAGAAGGTACTAAAGCCGGTGCCAAAGTCATCGATAGAAAAAGCACAACCCATTTCAGTTAAAGTTTTCACCATAGCTTGGGTCGCACTCAAATTAGTTAAACTCGCACTCTCTGTCAGCTCAAAAATAACCCGCGCAGGATCAACATTATACTCAGCTAACTTTTGCTCTATTAAGGGTACGAGTTGCTCATTATGGAAGGCTTGAGCCGATAAATTTATTGCAAGCTTAGGCAGTCTCGGATGATCCGCTAAGGTTTTTATCGCCTTCGATATAACATGTTTATCCAGTAAAGATGCTTCCTGGAAACGCTCAAGAGCCGAAATAAACTCGCCCGGATACACAAGCTTATCGTCAATAACTAAACGTACAAGCGCCTCATAATAAGCAATAGTACCAGTAGGAATGTGATAAACCGGTTGGTAATAAAGGACGATATCATCCCGTTCAATGGCGTGCCTTACGGTATACAACCAGTGCATACTTAAACGTACATCATCGCCCTCTTGATCCTGTTCAGTATGTAAATGAACACCACCTGGGCCATAACGTTTAGCTACATATAAAGCTATATCCGCTCGCTGTAAATAATCTTGTGGTTTCTCAAGACTGCCATCGATCAAACTGATACCTACACAACAGCTAACTTTAAAAACCTGATCATCAAACTGATATTGCTCCTCCTCAATCAGTTTGCAGATATGTGTAGCAATATCGTAAGCCTGTTGAGAATCGGTATCACTTAAAAGGAGAATAAATTCATCACCGCCGATACGAAACAAGCTTTCCGTTTCAGTCATGCGCTGCTGTAATTTCTCTGCTACATCTTTGAGAACAAAATCTCCTTTCTGATGCCCCTGAGTGTCATTGATCGCTTTAAAATGATTTAAATCTATATACAGCAATGCATACTGAATCTGGCTATAACGAGCAAAGGCGGCCACGCGCATTAACTCATTATCAAAAAAGTAACGGTTATGTAGCCCCGTCAAAGTATCATGCATCGCTAAATGTTCTAGGCGCTGCTCAGCTCTTCGTCTGGCCGATATATCATCAACCGCTACAAAAACTGACAGGGCCTGCCCTTTACGCTGCATTCCATTGAAACGAGCCTCAACCCAAATCGCCTCGTTAAACTTATCTTTAATTTTAAATTCAAGTCGAAAACGTTCACTCGGCTTTGCAATAATACGGGTAAGCGCATGCTTAATCTCATGTGTCGAACTTAATGGGTCTATATACACAACATCAATAAAGTCACTACCCAAAGCGCTAAACTCAGTTTCACCTATCATTTGTAACCAAGCTTTGTTCACAAAAACAATACGCCCTTGGCTATCAAGTTCTAAAACACCGGTAGTCAGGTTATCAAGAATATTCCTGTGCTCTTGCGCTAAACTCTCCAGTGCCTCTTTACTTTCTTCCAGATGAGCAACCGTCTCTGCAAACTGCTCATTACTGATAAGAAAATCTTCTCTATGTGCCGCGATCTCACACACTTTACGCAATTGATTAGCTTGGAACGGCTTGCTAATAAAGTCAGCGGCACCTTGTAGTACTAAACTCTCGGCCAAATCCATAGTGCCGTGAGCCGTCATTATTACAATGGTTTGTGCAGGGTTTTCAGCTAATATCTGCTCCATAACTTCAGGGCCCGACATGCCCGGCAGCATCACATCTAGCAAAATAATAGGGTGTTTTTTCTCACGCCATAGTGCCAAACCACTGATACCATCTGAGGCTATATCCACTTCAAAACGTTGTTGTAATATTCTCTGTACAAGGTGTGCAGTCTCAGCCGTATCCTCTATAGCTAAAACCCGATCTTTACGTAACTCTCGATGAAGAGCGGCAGGCTGTTCCAATAATTCTTTGAGGCGGGGATACTGCTCGAAAGGTAAAAGATGGTCGATGTCGAACTCGCGAGCTGTTTTTTCAGCAATGCGTTTACACCAAGTCGAGGAAACAACAATAAAAGGAATATCGGCACTGCAATTAAATATGCCCGAACGAACCATACGGGCTAATCGCCAACCATCTAGCCCCTCTAAATAAATATCACTAACAACACAATGGATTCGTAACTGCTTTAACATCCCAACCGCAGCAGTACCTGAATGTGCCACAATAACATTAAAGCCAGTATTTTCTGTTAGATAAGTAGATAGTGTCTCTGACTGTTCAAGATCACCATTAACCAGTAATAGCTGAAGATTACCCGTCATATTGCTCACAGCTATTCTGGTTAAATCTCAAGGGACGATGAGTCTGAAAAGAGAACACAATAGCGAAACCTTTTAGCATACAAAGGTTTGGTTTGAGATCTTTCTGCCTTATCTGATTGTCCATACACTACCTATTATTATAGTAAATCAGCCCTGCCATAGACTCTCGCATTTAGTTACTCTTTTCAAGATCTAATCTTTGGAGAAAAGTAAAAACCACTAATTATTTGATAAATAAAGCCTATTTATAACATTAAAACGATCGTTTAATAAATAACTGCGTTTTTCTATACTAAAGTAGCTGCTGATAATTAAACGACATCTATTCACCGTATATCGTCCCCGTATTTACCCCTTACACCAGAAAACCACGTAGTAATCCTCTAATACCTCCTCTGATCTGATGCCTGTTACTTTGTGCGAAGAGACAAACCTAAATTCATACGGAGCAAACCATGAACAATAAAAAAATTCTGATGATCACTGGTGATTTCACTGAAGACTACGAAACAATGGTGCCCTTTCAAACACTTTTAGCCGTCGGTCACAGCGTCGATGCGGTCTGCCCAGATAAAGTATCGGGAGACACTGTCGCAACAGCAATTCACGACTTTGAAGGTGATCAAACTTATACCGAAAAGCCTGGCCATAAGTTCACCCTGAATGCCACTTTTGCCGATATTCAGCCAGACGATTACGATGCTTTAGTTATTCCAGGTGGACGGGCGCCTGAATATTTACGCCTTAACCCTAGCGTTCTAAAAATGGTGAAGCATTTCTTTGAAACGAACAAACCTGTCGCTGCGGTTTGTCACGGTGCACAAATACTCTCAGCCGCTGGCGTATTAAAAGGGAAAAACTGCTCCGCCTATCCCGCTTGCATGCCTGAAATAAACCAGTCCGGTGGTATTTATGCGGAGATAGCGATCGACGCCGCGATTACAGATGGGAATTTAGTAA
The DNA here is from genome assembly GCF_030547495.1 of Neptuniibacter sp. 2_MG-2023. NCBI lineage: Bacteria > Pseudomonadati > Pseudomonadota > Gammaproteobacteria > Oceanospirillales > Oceanospirillaceae > Neptuniibacter > Neptuniibacter sp. 2_MG-2023. Next base: position 28,545 of record NZ_JAUOQC010000006.1, read on the forward strand.
CAGCCCCTGCTTGGCCTGCTCATCCAGCATGGCTATCTCAGTTTATCGCTTTACTAAATAAGTAAGGCTAAGAGCGATTACCCCTTAAGGTAGTCGCTCTTTAAAAAACCTCTATAATAAAACACCTCTTCTTTACATCAGGTAGCCACCCTTCATGTGTAAATTATTTATTAACGCGAATCCTGAGTTATGGAAAAGCAGTACACGCTCTCTACGTATAGACGGCATGGTCACTAGCGTTCGTCTGGAAAACTATTTCTGGAGCACTCTAGAAGAGATTGCTCAGCGGGATCAGATGAATATTCCCCAGATGCTTACCCGTCTCTATCATGAATCAATCGATGCAGGGCATGACTTAGGCAACTTTACATCCTTTTTAAGAGTCTGTTGTATGCGCTATCTCGCGTTACAATTGACTGGAGATATTCCGGTTAATGGGGAGGTTTCCATTAATACACTTGATGCAGATTCAATCTTAATAAATGAGATAGAGCAGCGACATTAGGCGCTCTACTTGATCTGATATAACCATAACGCTCCTCATTAACATCGGAACATTTTATATGGTCGGTTTTGGCGCTAAAAATTTTAACCTTGCTATCTATATTGCCAATAGGCCACCCCTTGATGATTACCTGAACTTATCAACCATCCAAGCACTTTTACCCGAAGAAGCACATAACATAGGCCAAGCAACGAGTAACCATTGGCGTAAAATATTTAATGTGAGTGCTAAATTTCTATTTGAGCTTTATCAAGAAGAGAAACGGTTCGATGCTAAATTCACTTGGCAGGATTATCGCGATACTTTTCTATTTCAGGCAGAAAGCAGGGAGGCTTTGCTGTTCTCTCCCCCCTCTTTCGAACAGCCAGATACCATCCATATAGTGGCAGGAAAAACCTACGCTAAACAGTTAAAACTTGCTCACCTAACGTGGCTAGATGAGCATTTTGCAGTCAGTACTCAAGAACCTTTGATTCTGTGTCCTTATTTAGACTATCGGCAACTAAGTAATGCCCGTATCACTCAGCTAGTATCTCTAGTACAAGCCATACGTAACAGAAACCAATAAAGCGTCATAAATGTGGTCTCTACTCTGAAAGGCTAGAGATCATCTCCGCATAAAGCTCGTGAAAATCGCTAAACTCATCATCATTATGGCGACAGCAACGAATGGAGCCTGACTTAATATCGTAAACCCAGCCATGGATCTCAATTTTTCCCGTCGCTAATTTGGCAGCAACCACAGGATGAGTACGAAGATGTTGAACTTGTTGCAATACATTTTCTTCAATCGCTTCATTCAAATGGCATGAATCAACGCCTTGATTCCACGGAATACCATTACGCTCTCGCACAATTTCCATCGCAGAACGGCAATGCCCAAGCCACTCTTTAACATGAGGCAAGCCATTTAGCGCCTCAATATCTAATGCTCCTTTAATCGCACCGCAATCTGTATGTCCACAAACAATAATATGACGAACACCGAGCACCGCCACTGCATACTCAATTGAAGCGGTCATACCACCGGTTTCATTACTATGAGGAGGGATAACATTACCTGCATTACGGCAGATAAATAGATCACCCGGATGGGAGCCGGTCAGTAAATTAGGATCTATTCGTGAATCTGAACAGGTAAAGAAAAGAACATCGGGCTTTTGACCTTGATCAGCAAGCTCACCAAAAAGGTCTTTCCGCTTGGGGTAAACATTGAGTTTAAAATCCAACACACCTTTAATTATCTTTTCCATAGTCGCTCACTTGTATCAAAAAAAAGTCTGCGAGATCAATAACCCACCTCGCAGACTAATGGGGTTTTAACCAATATCGATTAGAATCTCGCCGGGAGTAACACGGTCACCTTTTTGCACATACACAGCCTTAACTATTCCATCCACGTTGGAATGAACCTCCATCTCCATCTTCATTGCTTCAATCACCATAACACCCTGCCCAGCGGTTACAGCCGTGCCTTCTTGAACTAACACCTCGACAACATTACCCGGCATTGCTGCACTCACATGCCCGGGATCTGTTGCACGCTTCCGCCCTTTAGTGTCATCAGCAACAAACTCATTTAAAGATTCGAAAATAACCTCTTCTGGCATACCATCAAGTGAGAGGTAAAGCTTACGCTTTCCTGTGCCCGCATCACCCACACCCGTAATGGCCACTTCATAGCTCTCGCCGTGAACATCGATTAAAAATTCAGACGCTGCAACGGGAGCTGGCGAACTATTAAGAGTGGTCAGAACCTCAGGCTCTAAGGTTCCCGCTTCTCGCTGCTGTAGATATTCCTTGCCTAAATCAGGGAACATAGCATAGGTCAGTACATCTTCCTCATTCTTAGCCAGAGAGCCAATATCATCACTCAATTTTTGGAATTCAGGTACTAACAAATCCGCAGGGCGCCCTTCATTGCAGACTTCTGCACCTATGGCCTGCTGCTGTAATTCACTATTTACCGGTGCAGGGGGACGACCATATCCGCCGAGCAAATAACGCTTAACTTCATTGGTAATCGTTTTATAACGCTGCCCTGCCAATACATTGTAAACGGCTTGCGTACCAACAATTTGAGAGGTCGGTGTCACCAACGGTGGATAGCCTAGATCTTTTCTTACCCGCGGTATTTCAGCAAAAACATCGCGAATAGAATCCAAAGCGTTTTGCTCTTTTAGCTGATTAGCCAAATTAGACATCATGCCGCCTGGAACTTGATTGATCTGTACTGATATATCCTCGCGTGTAAACTCACTTTCGAACTGATGATATTTTTTACGCACTTCTCGGAAATAATCCGCTATCTCCGATAACAACTCAAGATCTAATCCTGTATCAAACTCACTGCCCTTCAATGCAGCCACTTGCGATTCAGTCGCAGGATGGCTTGTACCACCAGCAAATGAAGAGATCGCAGTATCGATAATATCTGCACCAGCTTCTATTGCTTTCATTTGACAGAGTGGTGCGAGTCCTGATGTAGAATGGCTATGCACAACTAATGGAAGATCCACAGCCTCTTTAATCGCCTTAACCAAAGCATAAGTATCATAAGGGCTAAGCAGACCTGCCATATCTTTTATGGCAATCGAGTCAGCCCCCATCTTTTTCAGATCAATAGCTTGCTGTACAAAGAGTTCATTAGTGTGCACAGGGCTGGTGGTATAACAGATGGTTCCCTGCGCATGTTTGCCTGCTTTTTTAACGGCTTTCATCGCTCGTTCAATGTTGCGAAGATCATTCAATGCATCAAAGACACGAAACACATCAATACCATTATCTGCAGCTTTCTGCACAAAACGGTCAACAACATCATCAGCATAATGACGATAGCCTAATAAATTTTGTCCTCGCAGCAACATCTGAAGACGGGTATTAGGTAAAGCTTTACGAAGTTGACGCAGACGCTCCCAAGGATCTTCTTTAAGGAAACGAATACAGGCATCAAACGTTGCTCCACCCCATGCTTCCAACGACCAATAACCCACCTTATCTAACTTTTCACAGATAGGTAGCATATCTTCTGTTCGCATACGGGTAGCGATAAGAGACTGATGCGCATCTCGCAGAACAACATCGGTAATTTCTATCTTTTTCGTAGTCATAACTCAATCCTATATCTCTTACCAACCAGCATGGGCGGCGATAGCGCTCGCAATAGCTAAAGCTATTTCACTTGGGTGGCGTTTCACGGAGTAATCCAGCAGTTCTGGATGATTCGGCACAAAACTCGTATTAAAATTGGCATCCTTAAAATCTGGATGGCGTAGGATCTGCTGATAATAATCCGCGGTCGTTTTAATACCGTGTAGACGCATGTCATCTAATGCACGCTGACCACGGGCGATCACCTGATCCCAAGATAGGGCCCAAACAACCAATTTAAGACACATCGAATCGTAATAAGGTGGTATCTCATAACCGGTATAAATAGCTGTATCAACTCGCACACCTGGGCCACCAGGAGCGTAGTAATGACTCACTCGACCAAAACTGGGTAAGAAATCATTTTTAGGGTCTTCAGCATTGATCCTAAATTGCAACGCATAACCACGAAATTGAATATCGTCTTGTTTGTATGTCAGAGCTAAACCAGAGGCGACCTTTAGCTGCTCCTGAACAATATCAACACCCGTAATTTGTTCGCTGATCGTATGCTCAACTTGCACTCGTGTATTCATCTCCATGAAATACACTTCATCACCGGTGATCAAAAACTCCACTGTACCTGCGTTCTCATAACCGACCGCTTTAGCCGCGCGTACCGCTAAATCACCGATATATTCCCGTTTCTCTTGGGATAACTGAGGGCTTGGTGCAATCTCAATCAGTTTCTGATTTCGGCGTTGTATAGAGCAGTCACGCTCAAATAGGTGGATTACATTGCCATGGCTATCCGCCAGTATCTGAACTTCGATATGCAAAGGGTCAACAATGCACTTCTCCATAAACACTTCAGCAGATCCAAACGCTTTCGTTGCCTCAGAAATGACACGGGGAAACTGGGTGATCAGTTCTTCATCACTATCGCAACGACGGATACCTCGCCCACCCCCACCGGAGGTTGCTTTGACCATGACGGGATAACCAATCTCTTTAGCTAGCTCTAGCGCCTCGTCCAAACCGCTTAAATTGCTCTCCGAACCTGGCGTTACCGGTACATTGGCTGCTCGCATACTGTCACGAGCTTGAGTTTTATCACCCATGCCATGTATGACACTCGATTTAGGACCGATGAAAATCACACCGTTCTTTTCGCATAGCCGAGCAAGTTCAGGATTTTCAGATAAAAACCCGTAGCCTGGATGAATCGCATCACAACCGGTCTCTAAGGCTAGATTTACAATCCGCAAAGGATCTAAGTAACCGGCTAATGGATCATCACCTAACGAATAAGCCTCATCAGCACGCTTAACATGGAGCCCATAACGATCCGGCTCCGTATAGATCGCTACCGACCGGATACTCATCTCCGCACAGGCTCGCACAATACGTACTGCGATCTCCCCTCGATTAGCAATCAAAACTTTTTTCAACATAACCTTTTCCTCAACAGCGAGAATGCACAGCGTAATTGCCTATCACTAAAAGAAGAAATCGTTATTTTTTTGTTTTACTATAAGGTTTACCTTATACATAGAATGAAATATAGCTTATGCAATACACAGTACCTCGCATCGCTAATCGCTTAACATTCCGACAACTTCAGGTATTTCATGCGGTTTATTCTTCACTAAATTACAGTAAAGCCGGTGAGAAATTAGGCTTAACCCAACCTGCTGTGAGTGGACAAATCCGGCAATTAGAGCAGGCCCTTGGCTCACCTTTATTTGAATATGTTGGTAGGCGCTTATACATTACCGGCGCTGGGGAAGCGCTGGCGGTACACACTGAGTCTATTTTTAGAGAACTCGAAAAACTACAGATCGATCTGAGTGAACAACAAGGTAAAGTAGCAGGCGATCTCCGACTCGTGGCGGTTAGTACTGCACAATATGTAGTGCCTTATCTGATCAAAGATTTTTCAATTTTACATCCTAATGTTCATATCACCGTTTCCGTTGTTAACCGCGCCACAGCCTTACAACGTATGGAAGAAAATAGAGATGATTTAACAATTATGGGCCTTGTACCGGAAAACCGGCCACTGAAAGTTTTACCTTTTTTAAACAATGAGCTAGTTCCAGTTGTACCTGCAAATCATCCATTTATAACGCAAAAAAACATTTCTCCGCAGCAGTTTCTTAATAGTCAGCTACTACTACGTGAAGCGGGCTCAGGTTCTCGCTTAGCCTTGGAAAATCATTGTTTCAAAAACGGGTTAAAACTGAAGGGAGTGATGGAATTGGGCTCAAATGCAGCCATTAAACATGCGGTTATCGCAGGTTTAGGGGTCGCGGTTCTGCCTAAGCTCAGCTTGCTAGCGGAACTGAGACTTAAAAATCTTCACGCTATCTCATTGACCGGTTTCCCATTAAATCGTTCTTGGTCTGTAGTTTACCCAGAATCAAAATATCCGACCCCAGCCATGAAAGCCTTTATGGACTATATGCAAACAAACCTAGATACAATTGAACAGCAGTTTGAACATCTTCAAAACAGAATGGATATATAGCGCGGTAACATCGCTTATCTAATCATCCGCTGTTTTGCTAAATAGAAACCTGGCCCATATCATTTATGTCGCGTTTCGTTATACTCAAATCGACCGTTGACCCCGACTATTAGCAGGGAATCTAATGCTACAACGCATATGGCTCAGCTTTTTTCTTATCGCCTTTAGTGCCGCTTTGTATCAGTGGCTTTGGCTAGATGATTCCGGTGTATTTCAACGCCTTGTTCAATCTACATTTGATATGTCGAAGCTGTCCGTAGAGCTGTCTATTGGCCTAATCGGCACGTTAGCTTTTTGGCTAGGGATGATGAAGTTAGCCGAAAGCTCTGGGCTTGTGGATAAGTTTGCCCGCGGAATAAGTCCCTTATTTACTCGCTTAATGCCAGACGTTCCTAAAGGCCATCCAGCCTTAGGCTCTATGACTATGAACCTCTCTGCTAATATTCTTGGGCTCGACAACGCTGCAACCCCCTTAGGACTTAAAGCGATGCGTGATTTACAGACGCTAAATCCGCAAAAAGATACAGCCAGTAATGCACAAATTCTATTTTTAGTCCTAAATACGTCTTCAGTTACCCTCTTCCCAATTACCGTCTTTCTTTACCGAGCTCAACAAGGTGCTAGTGACCCAACCTCTGTTTTTATCCCTATTCTAATTGCTACATGTTGCTCTACATTAGCAGGATTACTGGCGGTAAGCTTTGTACAGAAAATACCGTTATGGGAACGTGTAACACTGCTCTACATCGGTGGATTCATCGCTTTTCTACTTGCCTTTATCGGTTACTTCTCCACCCTTACGGTGGATCAATTACAGCGCCAATCCTCCCTTGTTGGGAACTTTACAATTTTCACCGCCGTTATCGGCTTTCTATTGATTTCGCATATAAAGAAGGTCAACGTCTATGAGACATTTATTGAGGGTGCCAAAGAGGGGTTTGAGGTAGCGATTAAGATCATCCCCTATCTACTTGCGATGCTGGTGGCTATAGGCGTACTGAGGGAGAGTGGAGCTTTAGAGGGGTTTATCTGGCTTCTGCGTGAAGGTTTAGGTGCTTTAGGGTTCGATACGCGCTTTGCTGACGCCCTCCCAACCGCAATCATGAAACCATTATCCGGCTCCGGTGCTCGGGCGATGATGCTGGAAACAATGAACACCCATGGCGTAGATTCATTTCCCGCTTATCTCGCCTCAATCATTCAAGGTTCAACCGAAACAACCTTCTATGTACTGGCCGTTTACTTTGGTTCAGTAGGAATACGCCATACCCGCCATGCAATAGCCTGCGGGTTAACGGCTGATTTAGCCGGTATTATTGCCGCGATTAGTGTCGGTTATTGGTTTTTTGGTTAATACTTGATCCAACAAACTCGTAACGCTGCGCTATCAACCAGATTAGAAGGCATCCAAACCACGAATATGACCATGACCGTCAATCGCAACCTGCACACATTCAGCCTCGGTCACTTTACGCAACTCCGTACCATCAGGGCAGCAGCCCCAAGCTTCTACTTTGATACGCATAGAAGTATGACCTGTCTCTACCAATTGAGTATAGAACGACATAATGGTTCCCACACGAACCGGGGACATAAATGCCATCTGGCCAATAGATACAGTAGAGATTCGTCCTTTAGATAAACGAGCAGAGAATATCTCTGATGCTTGTACCATCTTCGCAGACACCCAACCTCCATAAACGTCACCAAACATATTTGTGGCATCACAAGCCGCCGGTAGCTGCAAACTCAGCTCACCTTCTGGTTGTAGGCTTTCATCATCATTTATTATCATTATTAAGTCACCTCGACAGGAGCGTACTAACGCTATTTAACCAACTTCACTTGGTAGCGTATGCCATCAAGCTTACAAAGCTCGCTAGGCTATTTATCAATATTAGTCGAAGATTATACAAAAGTATTAATCATTCAAACCCCATATTGAAAAAACGTTCACTTTTTAAAAAATGTTTTGCGCTGTCACATATTTGTCATTAAAGCTGCCTATAGTTCTCCTCATATTAACTTTCACAAAAATATTAAGACTCTCTGGAGCTTTACATGAAACCTATGAAAAAGTTATTTGCTGCTGTTGCTATCTCTGCAACTTGCGTAGCTGCAAATGCATCTGACCTTCTAGATAAAAACCTACCCGTTTACACTAAGGCTTCTGGTGTTTCTGGTAACCTTTCATCTGTAGGTTCTGACACACTAGCTAACCTTATGACGTTGTGGGCTGAAGAGTTCAAACGTAACTACCCTAACGTTAACATTCAGATTCAGGCTGCGGGTTCTTCTACTGCTCCACCAGCACTAACTGAAGGCACATCTAACATTGGCCCTATGTCTCGTAAAATGAAAGACAAAGAGCTAGAAGCATTTGAAAAGAAATACGGCTATAAGCCAACACCTGTAGCCGTTGCTATCGATGCCTTAGCGGTATTCGCTCATAAAGATAACCCTGTTAAAGGCCTAACGATTGCTCAAGTAGATGCGATCTTCTCATCTACTCGTAAGTGTGGCGCTGCAAACGATATTGCTACTTGGGGCGATGCAGGCGTAACAGGTTCTTTAGCTGATAAAACGGTTCAGATCTTCGGTCGTAACTCTGTATCTGGTACTTACGGTTACTTCAAGAAGAAAGCGCTTTGTAAAGGCGATTTCAAAAACAACGTTAACGAACAGCCAGGTTCTGCTTCTGTAGTTCAGTCTGTATCTACTTCTTTGAACAGCATCGGTTACTCCGGTATCGGCTACAAGACTGCCTCTGTTCGTGCGCTTCCTTTGACTAAGAAAGAAGGCACTGCGTTTGTTGAAGCTTCACCAGAAAACGCACTTAACGGCACATACCCTCTTGCTCGTTCACTTTACGTATACGTGAACAAAAAGCCAGGTCAGCCTCTAGCACCACTAGAGAAAGAGTTCCTGAAAATGGTTATGTCTAAAGTAGGTCAAGAAGTTGTAGTTAAAGATGGCTACATTCCTCTACCTTCTGCTGTAGTTAAAAAACAGATGGCTGCTCTAGGCATGTAATACGCCTCGAACATGTTTGACATCAATAAGGGGGCCTTTAGGCCCCCTTATTTCGCTTAAAGCACCCTCTGTAACATTGGTGTAACAAACTTTTAATATTGTACGCGCCGTAAATTCAGTTAACCTCAGGACCAACGCGCCATGAGTAAAGACAATATAGCTTCAGCCGAGTTGGATTTTAATACCCCATCCGCTAAGCGAAACAGAAGCATACGCGCACTGAAAGATAAGTTTGCAGCGGCAGGCATAGCCTTCGGTGGAATCAGTGTAATCGTAGCCATTCTGTTGATCTTCTTCTATCTACTCTATGAAGTAGCGCCTCTATTTGAATCAGCAGATATAGAAAGGTGGCAGGAGAATAATCAACAGGTTGCTCCCTATTCAGTCCCAGGCGAAGGTAAGACGCTTTACCTTACGATGGAAGAGCAAGCGGAAATAGGTTTACGGATCACAGATCTAGGCCAACTTGTTTTCTTCAATACGCTTAACGGTGATGTAATCAAGCAGGAGACTATTAATGTTCCTGCCGGTGCAACCGTTACTAGCTTTGCTATTGCGTCAGAATACAGTGGTATTTTTGCCTTAGGTTTCAGCAACGGTGAAGCGCTAGTATTTAAGCAGTCCTACAAATCCACCTACCCTAATGATATTCGTGTCATTACGCCTGAGGTCGTTTACCCTCTTGGCGCTGAGCCAATCACTATAAGTGAAGGTCCGGTGGACGTTCTCGCCTTAAATGGTGGTGAAGACGAATGGACAATCGTTGGTGGTCAGAAATCTAAGCTGACAGCTACAGAAGTGACACTTTCACTCAATATCATCACCGATGAAGTGTCTGCAGAAACCAACTCCTTTGCGCTACCTAACATGAACATCTCAGCGAAAAAGCTTTTATTAATGCCTGATCGCAGCTGGATGATGATCGCAAGTGATGGGGGCAAGCTGGGTATTGTTAATATGAAGGCTGAAGGCGGCCCCGCTATTACTCAGCTTATTGACGCGACTACCGGCAATATTACTTCATTCGAAATGCTACTAGGGGGTAACTCACTGCTTATCTCTGATGATCTAGGTGTAACCAGCCAGTGGTTTTTAGTACGTAATGATAAAAACCAATGGGTGATGACTAAGGTTCGTAGTTTCGAAAATGGTAATACTGCGGTGAGCTCAATCTCGATTGAACACCGCCGTAAAGGTTTTGTCACTATCTCTGAACAGGGACAACTGTCGTTCTACAGCACAACGGCACATCGTACCTCATTAAGTGCAGCAATCACTGAAGGCAATGCCGATATGATTGCACTAGCGCCGCGTTCTAACGCACTGCTAGTAGAACAGAATAATCAGCTAACCTTATGGGCGATTCATAACGAGCATCCTGAAATTTCATGGAGCGCTATTTGGGAAAAAGTTTGGTACGAAGGCTATGAAGAGCCTGAGTACACTTGGCAGTCCTCTGCTTCTACAAATGACTTTGAACCTAAATACAGCTTGATGCCTCTAGCTTTTGGTACTCTTAAAGCGGCATTCTATGCCATGCTATTTGGCACACCGCTCGCGATTTGCGGGGCTATTTATACCGCTTATTTCATGGTTCCAGCGATGCGCCGCAAGGTAAAACCTTTCATTGAGTTAATGGAGGCTTTACCAACTGTTATCTTAGGTTTCTTAGCAGGCTTATGGTTAGCGCCTTTTATGGAGGTCAACCTCGCCGGAATATTTGTCACACTCCTTGTTCTGCCCGCGGCGATTATCGCCTTCGCTTATGCTTGGTCTGGGGCACCAAAATCAATTAGGTACCTTATACCTGATGGCTGGGATGCCGCTCTATTAGTACCCGTTATTATCTTAGCAACCTACTTTAGCTTTGCTATAGCGCCATATTTAGAGCAGATGCTATTCGGTACGGAGATGCGTTACTGGGTAACCAGTGAGTTAGGTATTCCTTACGACCAACGTAACGCGCTTGTTGTGGGTGTGGCCATGGGCTTTGCAATTATCCCAACCATCTTCTCAATTACAGAGGATGCGATATTTGCTGTGCCAAAACACTTGTCCTATGGCTCATTAGCTCTAGGTGCAACCCCATGGCAAACATTAGTGCGTGTTGTTATGCCGACCGCAAGCCCAGGTATTTTTTCTGCGGTAATGATCGGTATGGGTCGTGCAGTCGGTGAAACAATGATCGTATTAATGGCGACAGGTAATACGCCGATCATGGATGTGAATATCTTTGAAGGCATGCGTACCTTGGCAGCCAATATAGCTGTTGAGATGCCAGAGTCTGAAGTAGGTAGCACCCACTTCCGTATCTTGTTCTTAGCCGCGTTCGTATTGTTCATATTCACCTTTATGGTGAATACGCTAGCGGAGCTGGTTCGTCAGCGCTTGCGTAAGAAATACGGCTCACTTTAACCCGTGCGTAATAGAGGATAATTCTAATGCGACAGTCTTTTTCAGAATGGACAAAATCCGGCGCACCTTGGGTATGGCTTAATGCCGGTGCCGTTGCGATCTGTCTAATCATGGTAATTGGGTTACTTTCCCTAATTGCCGTTCGTGGTTTGGGACATTTCTGGCCTGCCGATGTAGTTCAAGGTACCTATGTCGAAAATGATCACAGTGTTCGTCTAATTGGTGAACGCGTACAAACAGAAATCGTTCCAGCAGAACAACTGCGAGGAAGCGGTGTAACCGTTGCTGAAAATGTTGAAGAGATGCATCGTTCCCTTATGAAAGTAGGTAACCGTGATCACGGTGGTACCGATTTCATTTGGATTATCGATGATTTTCTTGGAAACAAAGAAAAACCGGAAATGTTATTTACGGCAGAACGTCGTGAATGGGGTAATTTTTACGGTTACCTTCGCGGCATTAAGGAAGAAGGGAAATTAGTTGCTAGCCATGACGGTTACGAAAGCAGCCCTGAATACCAGATTTTATGGGATGCCTTACAAAACCGTATTGAGCGGGTGACGTCAATTCAAGAGAAGATTGATCATATTGAGAAGGGCGAAATTAGCTCAATCAACTATGAGCTTGAACGTCTTCGTTTGAAAGAACGCTCATTGCAGCTAAAAGAGGTCGTAGAGACTGCACCCTATCAAGCAATTACGGATCGCCGTCTAGAGTTAGATGCTAAATACGAGAGTCTTCAGAGTGAACTACTCGCACTATATAAAGCGATTAATCGTGACAGCATTACCGCTGAGATCGCTAATGGACAAGTTGTTGAATTAAAAATAGCAGCAATTGTCCGTGCTTTCCTGCCGAATGATATGGGCCTTGGTGGCAAACTTGTGCACTACTTCCAAAAACTTTGGGAGTTCGTCTCAACAGATCCACGTGAAGCTAACACTGAAGGGGGTATCTTCCCTGCAATCTTCGGTACAGTAATGATGGTTCTCATCATGTCTGTTATCGTTACACCCTTTGGTGTGGTTGCGGCTGTATACTTACGTGAATATGCAAGACAAGGGTTTGTTACACGCCTTATCCGCATCGCGGTAAACAACTTAGCGGGTGTACCGTCAATAGTTTACGGTGTATTTGGTCTTGGTTTCTTTGTTTACTTTTTAGGTGGCCATATAGATGACGCCTTCTTCCCTGAAGCAAAGCCGGCTCCGACATTCGGAACACCGGGCCTTATGTGGGCTTCTATTACATTGGCACTGTTAACAGTTCCAGTGGTTATCGTTGCGACTGAAGAGGGCTTAACACGTATCCCTCGCGCAGTTCGTGAAGGCTCTTTAGCTCTAGGTGCAACGAAATTCGAAACATTAATGAAAATCGTTATTCCAATGGCAAGCCCCGCCATAATGACCGGTGTCATACTGGCTATTGCGCGAGCGGCCGGTGAGGTAGCGCCATTAATGTTGGTTGGTGTGGTCAAACTTGCACCAAGCCTACCATTGGATTTGAACTACCCATATCTACATTTAGATCAAAAATTTATGCACTTGGGCTTCCATATCTACGATGTAGGTTTCCAAAGCCCTAACGTTGAAGCGGCTCGTCCGCTGGTATACGCAACGGCGCTTCTGCTAGTGATCGTAATCGCATTGCTGAATTTGACAGCAATTCAGATTCGAAATCACCTGCGTGAAAAATTCAAAGCGCTTGAAATGTAACTAGAAGTCGGACTTAATTTTTTTAAAAGGTTGCTAAAATGACTAGCGAAGCTAAAACACACGCAATTGATATCTCTTCTTTACAGCGTGATAACCAAGTATTAAACCTCGAGGAAGAAACCCTTGCACTTGAGGTGAAAGATCTAAAATTATGTTACGGCGATAATGAAGCCTTACATGGTATTGATATGCAAATCCCAAAGAACCGCGTAACCGCATTTATTGGGCCATCAGGGTGTGGTAAATCAACTTTGCTACGCTGTTTCAATCGCATGAATGATTTGGTTGATGACTGTCGTATCACGGGCCAAATTCTTCTAGATGAAAACAACATCTATGATCGTAGCGTAGAAATTGCTGAACTACGTCGCCGAGTTGGTATGGTTTTCCAGAAACCTAATCCATTCCCTAAATCGATTTACGAAAATGTAGCTTACGGCCTTCGTATTCAAGGTGTCACCAAAAAACGCATTATTGATGAAACCGTTGAATGGGCACTTAAATCAGCGGCACTTTGGGATGAAGTAAAAGATCGTCTACATGAAAGTGCATTGGGTATGTCCGGTGGTCAGCAACAGCGTCTCGTTATTGCACGTACCATTGCGGTAAAACCTGAAGTATTGCTATTAGATGAGCCCGCTTCAGCGTTAGACCCAATATCTACACTGAAAATTGAAGAGTTGATCCACGAACTGAAGAAAGATTTCACCATCGTGATCGTAACTCACAACATGCAGCAGGCAGCCCGTGTATCTGATTACACGGCTTTCATGTATATGGGTGATCTGATTGAATTTGGTGTAACCGATACGCTTTTCACTAACCCTGAAAAGAAACAAACTGAAGACTACATCACTGGCCGCTACGGTTAATTGGGGAAAGGATAAATAACATGGAACTTAAAACAGAAGATTATTCCACGCATATCTCCCAGCAATTCAATGAAGAGCTGGAACAGATTCGTACCCAGCTTCTTACCATGGGCGGCGTGGTCGAGCGTCAAGTTCACGATTGTATCGATGCGCTACTAAATGGCGATGCTGAATTAGCTGAACAATCTCGTCGAGTTGATAAGCAAACTAACGAGATGGAAGTCCTTATTGATGAGCAGTGCACAACAATTATTGCTCGTCGCCAACCGGCTGCTAGTGATTTGCGTTTAATTATCGCTGTCTCAAAAGCCGTATCCGACTTGGAAGGAATGGGCGATGAAGCTAGCCGTATCTGCCGCCATGCCATTGAGTTGGTTGAAGAAGGCAGCTCTCCTCGCGGCTACCAAGAGGTTCGCCATATTGGTAATTTAGTCCGTGAGATGGTTAAAGATGTATTAACCGCATTTGCTCGCAACGATACTGAGCTAGCGTACCGTGTGGCGAAAATGGATAAATCTGTCGATCAGGAATATCGCTCAGCGATGCGCTCTCTTGCAACATTTATGATGGAAGATCCGCGCTCAATCTCTAGCGTTATGAATGTAATTTGGGTACTGCGTAGCTTAGAACGTATCTCAGAACATGCCCGAGCGATGGCAACTCACCTTATCTACTTAGTTAGTGGTACCGATGTTCGTCACGGTAGCCTTAAGCAGATAAAACGTGCCGTTAATCCAGATACTGATGAGCAAGAATAAGTAAGTCTATTTCATCACTAGACGATACGATAAAACAGCCTTCGGGCTGTTTTTTTTGGTTAATCTCAAAGTTCTACAGCGATTGGTCGATATAATGATCACAACGTAATATATCAGCTTAAACATCAAAGTTTATAAAGACGTGTAGATGCTTAGCTGTTCTCGGATTTAGGACCTTTATGCTGCAATACACTGTCTACGCTGATCTAAACTGTCCTTTCTGTTATGCCTTGCATGAACAGTTACATGAATTCGGCCTATTACCCCAGGTAGATTGGCGTTTAGTTGAGCATGCACCCGATATTGCTATCTACAATAAAACCGCTGAAAACCAAGCAGAATTAGCGAGCGACGTATTTGTAGTTCGCAGTCGCGTTCCTCATATAGACGTTGCTCTACCGCAAAGAAGAAGTGATAGTCATTTTGCTAACCTCTGTGTCATCCAAGCAGCAGAACATGACCTAGAAAAATCTATTAAATTACGCCATTTACTCTATCGCGCGCTCTGGATTGACGGTTTAGATATAGCTGATGTACCTGTTATCTATGACTGTCTCATCGCAGCAGGGTTGCCTGCAGAAGTCACAATAGAAGAAGCACAAGAAAACCTTTTAGCCCAATGGCAAAAAAGTTGGGAAGATGGCAACTTTAACTTAAGAATTCCAGTGATCTGTAGTTCAGATGGCCGAACCTCCCTTGGTTTGCCTAGCCCAGATGATTTGAAAGCGTTCTTTAAAGGCGAAGAGATCAGTACACTAGAGATTCGTGGCGAAGTTAAAACGAAACCTCTACAGCAAACCATCGCAATATACTGTGACCATAATATAGAAAATATTTGGCCCTTGATCGCCTCTTTACGTAACGACTACAACATTCTTTTACCCTCAAACCTTTCAGAATTAAAACAGCTACTACATAAAGACCACCCAGCATTATTGATGTTAAGTACAGAAAATCAATGGGATAGCATGTTTTCACTATGCAGGGATGTCACAAGTAACCAAGACGAATTATCTATCCCTGTCGCATTTATCAATCAAGAGAACGATGATCAGCGTGAGCTAGAAGCTTACAATGCTGGCGCTTCTGATTTCATGTATCTGACCCGCCCAGCCGCTGTTTTACAATCCCGCATACAGATTCTAATGCAGATGAAGCAGTCCCAAGATAAGCTGGCCCGTTCTGCGCGCATAGATGGTCTTACTCAAGTGAATAATCGTCGCGAATTTGACCGTAGCATTGACGCCGAATGGCGCAGGGCACAACGTTCTAAACGTAACTTAGTACTACTTATGCTCGATGTAGACCATTTCAAATCCTTTAATGATCAATATGGGCACTTAGCCGGCGACGGCTGCTTAAGAACCATTGCGCAGGCCATTAAAAAAACGGTTAAACGGGCTGAAGATTCTGTTTATAGATATGGTGGTGAAGAGTTTGCCGTCATACTCCCAGAAAGTACTCTGGAAGGGGCGAAGATCCTTGCTGAAAAGGTTCGTGCAAATATTGAAGCCTTACAGATCAAACATCTAAACGCTGGCGACAAAAAGATTGTGACAGTTAGTATTGGTATTGCGAGCTGTAAACCATCTGAAGATATCTGCCCGAACGACTTAATCGAACAGGCAGATAGAGCACTCTATAAAGCTAAAGAACTGGGCCGTAATAGAGTTATCCTCAACACCTAATACTAGAGTTCCGGCATAGAAATAAAGCCAGGTAAGGCTTTTATGCGGTTGATCCATGCCCGAATATGTGGATAACTTTCTAAAGAAACACCCCCTTCATGGGATAAGCCTACATAAGGCATCACAGCACAGTCAGCAATTGTTGGGCGATCTAAAGCTAACCATTCATGCTCAGTCAGCTGAGCTTCAAGAATAGGTAAAATTTTAGCCGCAACGGCTAATGCACTTTCTTTATGCAGATCGAATCCAAACTTATCCACAAGCCGTGCAGCACCTGGGCCATTCTGTACCTCATTCGCCGCCGTCGACAGCCACTGTATAACTTCAGCTTGCTCAGCAGGCGTTTTAGGGTACCAACTTTCATCAGCATATTTCCCAGCAAGATAAACCAAAATAGCTTGGGAATCTCTTATCACAACCTCCCCATCAGTTAAAACAGGAAGCTCCCCTAATGGGTTTAAGTCAATCACTGGTGATTGTTTATGTTCACCGGCCATAAAATCGACGGGAACTAACTCTAGTTTAATACCCGCTAATGCAGCAAATAAACGGGCTTTGTAACAGTTACCCGATAACTCAAGATCATAAAGCTTCATGTTAAATCTCCTTGTTTTATTACCCCGAGCTCTAGCAGCTGTTCCTCACTAAAACGAGGTGTCAAATATTGTGAACAGTTCCAATCAAAGGCTTCCAACTCAATCTCGATGATCGATTCGACACGCTCCTTTTCACTGCAATAGTCCATAACCGGCTTTAACCGCTCGGATAGGTCATCGAGAAAATAAATACGCATTCGGCCTAAAATTTTTAACCGGCGCTTATTAGCGTAGTCTACTAAGAACAACGCCACCTTATTGTTATGCGTGCTATTGCCAAGCGTTTGATATTGAGAATTACCTCGATAATTAGCAAAGGCTAAGCATCGATCGTTAATGATCTGTAAAAAACCGAGAGGGCCGCCTCGATGTTGAATATATGGCCAATCATTTTCAGAAACCGTTGCCATATAAAAACTATCTCGCTGCGATATAAAGGCACACTCCCGTTC
Source organism: Neptuniibacter sp. 2_MG-2023 (assembly GCF_030547495.1). Lineage (NCBI taxonomy): Bacteria > Pseudomonadati > Pseudomonadota > Gammaproteobacteria > Oceanospirillales > Oceanospirillaceae > Neptuniibacter > Neptuniibacter sp. 2_MG-2023. Next base: position 46,199 of record NZ_JAUOQC010000006.1, read on the forward strand.
TCTTAAACGATCAAAGTCCGGCATACGCCCACGCATCTGCTGCATCTTTTCAAAACTGCCAAAATGCTGCTGTATTGATTCTACGGCGGGGGTGAATGTTAACTCACTAAAACGGTGGGCCATCGATCTCTCGTTTACTCTATTAGGTTATCATCATTATTGTTTATTCATTTATAGCAATAAAGATAAATAGATGACTTTAACTAATGCAATTTACGCATTAATATAAAAACATGAATAAACTTAAAGCGATGGCTATTTTTGTAAAAATTGTTGAAAGCGGTAGTTTAAATGGCGCAGCGGATAAACTATCGATGTCACAATCATCCGTAGTGAGAGCCCTTGCCGCTTTAGAAAATACCTTAGGCGTTCAACTACTTTATAGAACCACTAGACGCCTGACCCTCACTGAAGAGGGACGTGACTACTGTCAGCGCTGCCGACAAATACTCCTTGAGGTGGAAGACGCAGAAAATGCACTGACTCAACGGCAAATAAAACCGAGTGGAAAAATACGTATTACCGCCCCCATGACCTTCGGGCGTCTACACCTAGCACCTATTATTAATGACTTTTTAACCACCTTTCCTGAAACCGAAGTTGAGCTTCTACTCCTCGATCGTGTTGTAGATCTTATTGAAGAAGGTATGGATATAGCCCTGCGCATAGGCCAACTCCCCGATTCAACTTTAATTGCTAAACAGATAGGTCATATCCGTTATAAGGTCTGCGCTAGCCCTGCATACATTCAAAAAGCAGGTATACCTAGCGCCCCCACTGAACTATCCGATTACCAATGTATACGGCTTACAGGACTAAAATCGCACTCTGAGTGGGCATTTAAAGAAACCGGAAAAGTACACAAAATAAGCGTATCGGGCCCTTTTAAAACGAATCATATTGAAACAGCGCTAGATGCTTGCGCCCAAGGGTTAGGCTATTGCCAGTTTTTAAGTTATCAAGTCGACCAGAGAATTGCTTCAGGAGAGCTAACACCGGTACTTGAGAGCTTTGAACCCGATCCTGTACCAGTGAATTTGGTTTACCCTCACTCACGCTTACTTTCATCAAGGAGTCGGTACTTTATTGAATGGGCAGCCCCTAGATTAAAAACACGCTTATCTTTAATCCAAAGCTAAAGGTTTATCCCGCGATAGTCACTTCTCAAAGTATTGTTCCAGAGGTGGAAAACGTTCAATAAGACCTTCACGTCCCAAGGTTTCCATTAGCGCTATATTCCGCTCAGGGATCTCCTCTGGCGTTTTATAGTGCATTAAGACACGACTCATCTGCCCTTCACGGATAATATGAATAGTGGGGAACGGCGCACGATTGGTCCAGTTACTAATATGATCGGCATCAACGCCAGCAAAACAATATTGAGGGTGAAAACTGGCCAACTGAAAAACACCATCAAGACCGGCATCTTCTAAAGCATCTTGGCACATATCCAATAGATCAAGAAAACTATAAAAATCGATGGCCGTCTCAGTAAAACTGATTAAGCTGGTGGATAGCTCCGATTCTTTACAGTTCTGAATATGCTGTAATTCGTTTAGAAAATCTTGGATTGCAACATCCAACTCAGTCGCATGTGACACACAATAACGGATTGCTCGTTTACGCACCTCAGGGGCCGCAAAAGGACATAAATTAAGGCCCACAACTATAGATTCAACCCACTGCTGAGTTAAAGTCGCGGCCTCTTCTGCAGGAAAAGAAAATTTTTGTATATTCATAAAAAGGGATACTACCTCAGCCTATCGGCTGGAGATACTCATACATGTTAAGATATTGGTTTTGATGAAATCTCAGGACAACTGATCTGTGCCCATAAAAGCTGCCCTTACTCGACAAAGTTTTGATACTCGTTGGAAAACGCTCCGTCGCCCCTATCAACAGGTTGCACCTCAACAATTGCGCACTTGGTTTACTGACCACGGCTCCTTGACACAACGTTTGATAAAACTAAGTAAAGGCGACTTTCGAGTTGAAGTAGTACAGCAAGGTTGGCTTAGACCCACGCGCTCAGAAGCCAAAGCGCTAAAAATGGATTATCGCCAGGTTGCACTCATTCGAGAGGTTCAACTCATCGGCAATGGCCAACCTTGGGTTTTCGCTCGATCAATTATTCCAGCACAAACGCTCAGCGGAGCAGAACGTCAACTCCGAGTATTAGGCAACCGGTCATTAGGTAGTTTGCTATTCACCGATCCAACTATGCGGCGTGGACGCTTACAAATATGTCGCTTATCCCTTAATAATACTGAAAAAGTATGGGCGCGCCGATCTGTATTTTTTCTATCGAAAAAGCCTCTTTTGGTTTCAGAGGTTTTCCTGCCGCAACTTCTACAGGTAAACTAAACCTAATTAGTATTTTAGTAAACGCACGTCTAATTAACGGATTAAATCGCAGACAACTTTATGGCCTCTGGAACACAAAAAAACGCCCCTTTCAGCGCAGCTAAACTGCGAGCATTTGTGCAATTAATGCGTATAAATAAACCAATAGGCAGCTATCTCCTTCTGTGGCCAGCTTACTGGGCCCTATGGATGGCAGCAGAAGGTATGCCAGCATACGACATCCTCATTATCTTCACACTTGGGGTTTTTCTTACCCGCTCAGCAGGCTGCGTAATTAATGATTATGCAGATCGCAAGATAGATGGCCATGTTAAACGTACCGCCATGCGACCTATCCCTTCCGGCCTAGTTAGCTCAAAGGAAGCCTTAATTCTCTTTACCATCCTAATGTTGGCCGCATTTGTACTCGTACTCTTTACCAATATAGAAACCATTATTTTATCTTTAGGTGGTTTAGCATTAGCCGTCTGCTACCCTTTTATGAAGCGCTACACTCACCTACCCCAAGTGGTTTTGGGCGCTGCGTTTTCTTGGGCTATTCCTATGGCTTTTACCGCCGTGACTGAAAGTGTACCTGTTTATGCGTGGTTAATTTATATAGCCAATGTTTTATGGACTATCGCCTATGACACTATGTATGCCATGGTCGATAAAGATGATGATCTACGTATAGGTGTTAAATCAACCGCCATACTATTTGGCGATGCAGATAAAGTAATTATAGGGATTCTCCAGCTAACAACACTGATCACTCTTGCCTTAGTTGGTCAACAAATTCACTTAGATTGGCCCTACTATCTCGGTTTAATCTGCGCCGCAGGCTTCTTTATTTATCAACAGTTCCTTATCCGTAATCGCGAACGTGATCTATGCTTCAAAGCGTTTTTAAATAATCATTATGCAGGTTTAGTGATTTTTATTGGCGTAGCAAGCCATTATTTCTTAGCACAATCGGATCTTTTTAAGCTATAACTTAGTAATTCAATGCAGTTTGTAATATTTGTGTAACAGTATTGTCTTCTAATAGCCCCGTCGATAAATTGAAATATAAAGGGCAATAACACCATGTCTGACTCTAAAAGCGTACTTATCGTAGATGATGAGGCGCCCATTCGCGAAATGATCGCAGTTGCACTAGAAATGGCTGGATACAACTGTTTAGAAGCGGAGAACGCTAATGAGGCGCACAGCCTGATCGTAGACGATAAACCAGATATGGTCTTATTGGATTGGATGATGCCCGGCACTAGCGGTATTGAGTTCGCCCGCCGTTTACGCAAAGATGAAACGACTGCCGATATCCCTATTATTATGCTAACCGCTAAAGGTGATGAGGATTACAAGATCAAAGGGCTGGAAGCGGGTGTAGATGATTACATCACTAAGCCATTCTCTCCTCGCGAACTCGTAGCGCGTTTAAAAGCGGTACTTCGTCGTACAACACCTAAAGGGATTGAAGAACCGGTAAGCGTCGATGGCCTTACACTTGATCCTATCTCCCATCGCGTAACCTCAGAACAAGATCCTATTGATCTAGGACCTACAGAGTTTCGTCTATTACAATTTTTTATGACACACCAAGATCGCGCATACTCCCGTAGCCAGCTGTTAGATATGGTTTGGGGAGGCAATGTATATGTCGAAGAGCGTACGGTGGATGTGCATATCCGTCGTCTACGTAAAGCCCTTGGCGCTCGACATGATTATCTGGTACAAACAGTGCGCGGCACAGGCTATAGGTTTTCTGCTAACGTTGCCTAACATTTTTTTCATCGTTTTTATTAGGGTTTAATATGCAAAAAAATCGCCACTCAATGTTGACCAGTCTAATGGTAGTGAGTGGTGCTTCTTTTATAGTCGGGCTGATCATTGGCTATCCAAGTTGGACGATCTGTTTGGGCCTTATCGGCTGGGCCCTACTGCAAATCCGCCAATTTAATAAATTGATGGATTGGTTCCACAAAAACGATGATCAGATTGAACCCCCTGAAACTACAGGCCATTGGGGAGAGTTATTTGATGAGTTATCCCGCCTACAACGTAGCCAACGTTCAAGAGAAACACTGCTGCGGAATATCATTGCACGCTTTCAAGATTCTACTTCAGCGCTGCAAGATGCCATTATAATTATCGATCAAAACAACAACCTTGAGTGGTGGAACAAATCCGCTAACCGGCTACTTGGTTTGAATGACCAAGCCGACCAAGGCAAGCCTGTTATGAATCTACTTCGCGATCCCCGCTTTGTACGTTACTACAAACGCGGACAATACAGCGATCCAATTACGCTACCTTCACCGGCACATTCTGATCTAAAAATTCAATATCAGATCACCCGCTTTGGTGAGGCTGACCGCTTACTCGTCGCCCGTGATGTCTCTCGTATTATGCGCTTGGAACAGACCCGACAGGACTTTGTCGCCAACGCCTCCCATGAGCTTAGAACCCCTTTAACGGTTATTCGCGGTTATTTAGAAACCTTCTTAGACCAAGAGTTACCAAGGCCACTCATTCGTGGCTTAAGCTCAATGCAACAACAAGCTCGTCGTATGGAAAACTTAGTTTCTGACCTGCTTCTACTATCCAGACTTGAGGCTAGCCACCAGATCTCTGATGAGCAACCGATCCAAATTCATAGTGTGATTCAACATATTATGGAGGGAGCAGAACAGCTTGCTCTTGAAAAAGGTCATAAATTCAACTTAGATATTGATCCATTACATGACCTTTCAGGCCAAGAGATAGAACTACATAGTGCGTTCTCTAATTTAATTTATAATGCCGTACGCTATACGCCTGCAGGCGGTACCATTAAGATCAGCTGGTGGGTCGATAAACAAGGGGGGCATTTCGCAGTAAAAGACAATGGCCCCGGTATAGAATCTATCCATTTACCACGTCTCACCGAGCGCTTCTATCGAGTCGATGAAAGCCGTTCATCAGCGAGTGGGGGTACAGGGTTAGGGCTAGCTATCGTAAAACATGTTTTAGCACGTCACCACGGCCAGCTCACCATTAAGAGTAAAGTAGGTAAAGGCAGCACATTTACCTGTCACTTCCCAACAGAAATTATCACTGCCCGTTTAGAACCTGAAGATAACGCTTATGAAGAGCAAAAACTGATTGGTTTTAAGCAGGACCCAGCTGAAGATAACCAAACTACAAACTAAGCGTTAACACTTAGATGTAGTTTGGTAATGCCTTAGCGCTCTAATTTTTTCTGATTAAGATCAATCTCAACAGACGCATGAGCTTCTACCCAGTAGATAGTTGCCCCAACAACGGCGGCAGGCATCAAAATCAAGTTTACTATCGGGATCATCATCCCAAGCTGAATTAACCCCCCAAAACCAATCGATGTAAGTCGATCCGATTTCAGCATCAACTTCATATTTTTAAAGCTGACCTTATTGTTATCCATTGGATAATCACAGTATTGAATCGCCATCATCCAAGCGCCAAACAGCAACCACAAAAATGGCGCAATAATATTAATCACAGGGATAAACGACAGCACTAACAAAAATAATACCCGAGGCAGGTAATAAGCCAGTTTAGATAACTCGCGCGCAATAGATCGCGGAATAAGTGCAACCACCGCTTTCCATCCCTCATCAGTAATCACATCGCCTCTTAGACGCTTCTCAACCTTCTCAGACAGGAAACCATTAAAAGGAGCCGCAATGATGTTCGCAACTATAGTAAAGCTGTAGTAAACCATAACAAAGACTAATACAGCCATTACCGGCCAGAGAAGGTAGTGTAGAAACGATAGCCACTCCCAGTCGGGTAGAAAAGCTGAAATCATTTTATCAACCCAGCCACCAAACTGGCTAAATAATAGCCAAATCGCACCAATAAAAAGCACTATATTCGTTAAAAGGGGAACTAGCACAAAGGGCCGAATTTGTGGATCAGGTAGCATCTGCAATCCTCGCAGTAGATACCCAGCACCTCGAATAGGATTTCCTTTCATAATCGCCTTTATTAAATCAGAAAATTAATTATACGGATGGCCACTGCGACAACCATCATCGTCAAACCAACACGATTCACATTAAATTCGCGCTTAGTCATATTGATCGTTGGCTTCCAAAACTCGATCAGTGACTTGTAATCTTTAGTTCTACCGGCATACATTGCTAAAGAAACAAGATAAACCAACAACCCACCCCAAAACAAAAACTGCTCTATTATTGCCAGATACATTACTCTCGCCTTTACTTGTTGCTATCAAAGAGGAACTCGTTATCATTTTATCAGTCCCTAAAGATAGCTAGCCTACCAAAAAACAGTGTTCTCGGCTGCCCTGTATAGGTTATATAACTTACTTTTTGGTAAGGGTTACTTATTCAGCCGTTGGAGTTGTAAATGAAAGCAATACAGATCAGTCAATTTGGATCTAATGAAGCCTTATCCTACACAGAATTAGCAGAACCCAAGCTTAACTCTGGGGAAGTTTTAATAAAAAACCAAGCAGCGGGCGTTAATCCGATTGATTGGAAAACTTGTGGCGGCGGCGGTGCAGCGCCATTTATCGGCGATCTACCTTTTGTCCCTGGTTGGGAGTTTGCAGGTACAGTTGAGAAAATCGCAAGTGATGTGACAACATTCTCTGTAGGTGACGCCGTTTTTGGGTTTATTCGGTTTCCTGAGCGCGCAGGCTGCTTTGCTGAATATATTGCAGCACCTGCCGATCAAATCAGCTTACGACCTACAGAACTTCCTGTTCACGCTGCGGCGGGCTTAGGCTTAGCCGGCCTAACGGCTTGGCAAGCTCTGTTTGATAAAGGGAATCTACAAGCATCACAACAAGTTGTCATCTTAGCCGGTGCTGGGGGTGTAGGTCATTTAGCCATTCAGTTAGCCCACTGGGCTGGCGCAAAAGTCATTACAACCGCCTCAAGTACAAATCACGATTTCCTGAAATCCCTTGGCGCTGATGTAGTCATCGATTATCACACGCAGAAGATTACTGACCATGTAGAAAATGTTGATCTGGTAATTGACTGTATGGGCGGAGACGTGGGTATTGAAGCCTTAGCTTGCGTAAAAACTGGCGGTACTTTAGTTACATTGCCTTCAGTAACCAAAGATGAAGTAATCGCTGCTGGCAACGCAGCTGGAGTTAAGGTGGAGCCTATACGTGTCGAACCTAACAGCGAGCAACTCGATAAACTGGCAGGCTTATATGTAGATAAAAAACTGGAGTTGAAGTTAGCAAACACCTACCCATTAGAAGACCTAGGACAAGCCTTTGATGAAAGCCGAACAGGTAAAGTAAAAGGGAAACTAGTCTTAACTATCTAATTCATCAAAGTGGATAACCAACTTAGGGGCTAACACTTAGCCCCTGATACATCGCTGTTACTTTATCCATACTTTGTGTGATTTTTTCTGCAGAGCGCATAATTAGCGGTAATAACGCTTTATTCACATCCATATCAGAGAGATCTTTAAAACGCTTAAAGTCTTTCTGTATTTTATTTAGCTCACTTTTTATCTGATCACTGTTTAACTTACTACTCTCTAATGCATCCCTATTTTGTTCAAACAACTGTAAGGACTCAATAAAGGGCTCAGAGTAACGGTCGTTAAAACCCCAGGCACGTAATGCATAATGGCTACTAACCCGCTGAGATAACATACGCACAAACCCGGCTGTACTGATAAGGTTTCCATATGCACTCTCAGTTTTAGCATTAACCTCAGCAGTGACCAACATCCACTCTTTCAGAAGCAGTTCCGTTTGCGCACGTACATTCTCAACGTTCTCCTTTGTTGGTTCTTGTTCGTACAACGGCTTTACAACGTTCCAATGTTCCGACACTTTCCTAAATGCGTCACCGACCGTATCTGTTGTATTGTAAGAAAGCGATGGGTCAGAAGCATGCTTATTAACATAGTTAAGTATCTCTTTTTCTGCGGCCTCGTACTCAACGATTGCTGCGTTAAGATCCTGCTCAGCCTTTCTCGCACGTACAGACATACCCACTAAAATATAGTTTTTGAGCATCTCTTGGCTAAGTCTATTTTGATTTGAGGATGAGTTAATAAGTGCTTCAACAGATGTTATTTCAGCAGAAACCACTGTGCTCATAAATAACAAACTCAATATTAAATATTGAAATCCCTTCATAAAAGCAATCCCCTTATCAGGTACAAACTTCAGCCAATAGGTCATCGATCTGATCCAGTAACTGGTTTTCAGACCAAGGTTTTGTTAAATATGCAGAGACACCAGCTTCAGCGGCTTCCTGTCTATGCTTTTCAGTAGAACGAGAAGTAATCATTATTACCGGAATATGCGCAGTTTCATTACGATTTCGAATCACTGTTGCTAACTCAACCCCACCCATTCTCGGCATCTCCATATCGGTGATAACCATATCCGGCTGACGCTTACGCATCTGGTTCAATGCATCTAGGCCATCGATCGCGGTCATAACCTCATAACCAGTATCTTTCAATAGTGTCTCAATCGTTTTACGCGCACTAAGAGAATCATCCACTATTAAGATTCTTGGCAACTCTAACTCCGCCTCAATCTCAACCATTAATGGCTGTTCATTGAACACTGAGCGTTTATAACGAATACGGCCTGGAAGATCGACAATCGGAGCCGCCTGCCCATTTGCCAAGATCGTTAATCCTGGTAAACCAGGTAGATCTGGAAGGTAATCACTCATCTGTTTAAACGCGAGTTCACGATGTGCGATAACTTCTTTCACTAAAACAGCAACCCGTTCACCTTGCGCCATATTCACAATCAAAACAGGATGAATAGCCTCAGCTTCTAGGTAGTTGTAACCGCGCTCATCAAGAAGATGCTCAAGCATATAAACGGGATAATCATCCCCTCCATACTGAAACATAAGCTCATCACCCTGATGATTAAATTTACCATCTAGTGAGATCAAGCTCTGCTCGATACCAGGACCAGCAAGGGCAAAAACCTGCTTACCGCAACGAACCAATAATGTACGGATCATCAAAGAGCTGGCAGGCATAGCTAAATGAAGCTCTGTACCTTCTCGGCTGTGAGAAGAAATATCTAAGGTGCCCTGTAAACGTAGGATCTGCTGATAGACCACATCCATGCCAATACCACGGCCCGACAACTGACTAATCTCTCCACGGGTAGAAAAACCAGGGATCAAAATCAAACGATTAATCTCATCATCGGTGAGCTCTAAGCCCGCCTCAATCAGCTCTTTTTCTTCAGCAACCGCTAACACGCGCTGCGTATTAATCCCATCACCATCATCCCTGCACTTCACATCAATCATGGCATCTTGGAGTGAGAATGTGAGCGTAACGCAACCCTCTTCAGGCTTCCCTCTTTGGGCTCGTAAACGAGGGGTTTCAATACCGTGATCAACAGCATTACGAATGATATGTAGTAATGGATCCGCTAACTGGTTCAAGATATAGCTATCAACCAGTGTATCTTCACCTTGGATTATAAGGTTGGCTTTTTTATCGGTTGCACGGCACGCCTGACGTAATATCCGCTGCAAACGGGAGGTAATCGTTTTAACGGGAACTAATCGAGTACTTAAAACATTATCGAGGGTTTCTTTCTGCAGACCTGATTGAGCTATATGTAACGAGCTCAAACTCTGGATACGTCCCTCCATCTCTTGTTGAATCTCACGTACATCGGCAACCGCCTCTTGTACACGGGAGATGGTGGTATGGATTTCGTTATAGCGATCCATCTCTAATGGATCAAAATCGTCAGAGCTTTCATCAAGCTCCGATTGCGTATTAATCTGCTCCTGAAACTGCTGCTCAAGTTCAAAAAGTACACGCTGTAATATACGGTGACGCTCGCGGTTAGTTCGTGTAAACCCTCGAAGTTGAGTAACCTCTTCATCAAGCTGTGTATTCAAAGTGCTGGATTCACCCGCCAGACGAAACAGGTTATCCAAAATAGATCGAGGAACACGGAAAACTGGCGATTCATCTAGCGCATTTTCATTTGCGGCTTTATCGTCAGAGGGTTGAGGTTGATCCGTCAGTCTTTGCTCAGCAACAATAGAGGCACCCTCAATGATGGATGAGCTGTCTTGCTCTAGGGCCGGCAAGCCTTCTGTTTTGAGTCGATAATCCCAATCCATTATCAACTGTAAAACCTGCAAAGCATTATCCGGTACAGCCGTTCCCTCTATAACACTTTCTGACATTGCAGCCAGACAGTCCGCCGCTTCAAAAAGATCATTTTTTAGGGAACCTGAGGGTAACTGATCAGCCCCCGTCAGGTACTCCATTACATCTTCAAGCCGATGCGCTAAGTTTGCCACGCCTTTAATACCCGCCATATTTGCCAAACCTTTTAGGGTATGTACGGCACGTTGGGCACTGCGTAGAGCCTCTTTATCTGAATCGGCAAAGGTTTTCTGTATATTATTTAAGAAGTCATCCGATAAAGTTGGAAGCTCATGATGAAGCATATCAAGGAGCTGAGGATCTATATCTTCTGATTCTTGTAACTCTATATCATCTACACCCGCTGTTTCTTGCTCTATATCGCCACTACTTTGCAATGAGGCTAAAGCTAAAAGCCCCATGATAAAAGAAGCTTGCTCCACTGTAGGTCGACAAGGTAACTGGGTATCAACATATTGATCGAGTAAGGTTTGTTGACGTTCATATACACTAATATCAACAAAGTACTCTTGTAGACCGGTCAAACACGCATGTATAGATTCACTCGACTCAACAGTGAGCGGGATAGTATTTTCAATCAAGTAATCTAAGTTAAGTATTAATCCCTCCACCAGCACTTTCGCACCAATAAGATTGATCGTATCTAATGCACGAATAACCGTAGCTAACAGATCGCGGGACTCATCGAGCAATTTGGGGTTGAGTGAGTTCTCTTGCCATTGCTCAGCTAAAGAGGTAACTGATTGGGAGAGCATCTCAACCACTGCCGGCTCAATTTTCGGCCCTTCTTCCTGCAAAAGAGTAAAATCAATCGAACAAAAGCTAGGAGGTTCAGGTAAAGGCAGGCTGGCCTCTAATGGCAGATCTGATTCGATATCTCCATCTAAATCTTGAGATTCTAACGGCTCAATCACCTCTTTAATTAACGCTAGTGGTTCAATACTTTCGTCCTCATCCACCTCATTCGCAACGAAGGTGCCTGAGTTCAAACGTTCTAAATCTTGTTCTAAGAGTTCACTTAAAAACTCAGTATCTTCACTAGCAACGGGCTCAGGCCAATCCTGATCGGTCATAAGGGCGAGTATAGGTGCAATCATGTCAGCTGTAGGCTGTGACAATAATCCTAAAATCGCTTGATTCAGCGCGGTTGCACAAGGTGCTGAATCCGTATCGCTTAACTGGGCTAATAACTCCCCATAAAGCGCCAGAAGATCGGAGAATCCTGACCAATCATGCTCAGAATGGGTATCGATCTGCTCATAAAACTGCTCAGTATGTTCCTCACTAAAGTTAGGAAGCGCTGCAGCCATATCCGTTAATAGAGCAAAAAGACCAGGGAAAGCGCTTTCAACCGCAGGTGAAGGTGCAAGGGAAGACTCGGATGACGGCTGTTCAACCAATTGATCCGGCGTCATATCTAGGTCTAGATCAACCGATGGCGGGATAGATGCGTCCGATAACTCAGCATCGGTACGCTCCGAGTGATCCAGCTCATCGACACTATTTAACTGCCGACAATCGAGTTCCAGCAGCTCTAGCAAAAATCCACTGTCCTCTTCTGGTAGAGGTTCAGCCCAAGCAACATCCCGTAAACAGCTCACTAAACCTTGTGCCACTGTCGATGGGTTACCATCAAAGACCCCATCCAACTGTTCCGCTAAACGGTGAATTACAGGGCCTACCTGTTTAATATGCTCCTCCGGCAGGGATTCTAACAACTCAGCATAAAGTGCTAAGAAATCAGCTAATCCTGGCAGATCGTGCTCACTGAACTGGTCGACATATTCATACAACTCGACGATCAACTCAGTCAGCGGCAACTCCATCTTTAGACAGAGTTTTTGTTTTGCATTCAGCCACTCGATGGCTAGTTTAGGATCAAACATTGATCTCTATCCTATTAGTGTTCAGTCGTGGCCAATTTAAATACACTGATTGATTTCTGCAGTTCTTGGGCCGCATCTACCAATTCATCAGACAGTTCAGCCTGCTGGCGCATCTCAGCATTCGTCGCTTGGGTAGTTTCATTAATGCTTGTCGCACGTTCACGAAGCTCCTCTGCCACTTTCGCCTGCTTAACTGAGCTGTGTGCAATACGCACAACAGAGTCAACCAAGGTTTGTGTAGTGGATCGTGTTTCACCCATACGCTCACCCGCTTCCTCGGCAAGACGTGTACCTTCAACAACGTCACTGATTACATTGTTGATTACATTGATAGTGTCCGCAGTCTCTAACTGAATGTTGTTTACTAGGGATTCAATTTCAGAGGTTGCTTCACGGGAGTTCTCAGATAAACGCTGTACCTCATCTACCACCACCATCAAGCCTCGACCTGCTTCACCAGCCGATGCCGCGTGCATACTCGCATTCAGGGACAGCACATGGGTACGTTCTGAGATGTTGTTGATCAGGTTTACGATACCGCCGATCTCTTGCGAACGTTCACCTAGTCGTTTGATACGTTTTTCCGCCTCATGGATGGTCTGACGTATTTTATTGATACTATCGATTGTTTGAGATACAGAATCCATAGCGGTTTCTGATGTTTTAATCGCTTTCTGAGAGGCGTTGTTTGAAATCACCGCTAGCTTAGAGATTAACTCCATCGCTTTAATGGCTGAATCAAGACCATCCAACGTTTCACCGATCTCCTCTTTCTCTCGCTCCGCATAGCTAAGGACCGTTTCGGACTGCGATTTAACCTGTGCGGAGGCGGTGTTTACACGGCCGGAAACTACATTAACTTCGAGCAGTACCGATTCAATCGACTCAACCAACTGGTTAACGGAGTCAGATATCGCACCCGTCACATCTTCAGCTACAGGTACTCGAACCGTTAGGTCTCGTTGAGAGATTTGGAATACGTTTTGGATCAAAGAGATAATTGAGGCGTTTAGGCGTTTGTTTTCTGCCTCTTTAACTTGCAGCGCATTCTCTTTCTCTTCGAGCATGCTATCCAATACAACAGATAGCTGACCAAGCTCATCTTTACTATCTAGTTCACTTCGAGCATCCACTTCGCCTTTACGTACACGGTCAATCGCATTCTGTATTTTACGCAGTGGATCAATTACACCATATTTTACGATCGACATTGATACCGCTAATGCTGTGATCATCAAACCCATTGAGATGAAGAAGTATGTTGCCATCTCTTTCATATCATCTAGCTGCAAGTTGTCATTCTGAACTTTATATTCAGCAGCTAACTCGGTTACTTCATCAATTTTGGGAGCAAGTTTAGCGATAATCGTTTGAAGCTGTGTATATTGAGTATGTTTACGTTCTACAGAATCGGCCAGTTGAGCAAACAGCTCTTCAATCTGGACCATGTTATCGACTGCAATTTTTCGGTTTTCAGACGAGGCACGCTGAGTAGCAGAACGAAGGGTCGTTGCTTCGATTTGGTTTTTCAGACGGACTAAGTTCTTACTGATTTCAGACGCGCTAACCGTCTGCCCATCATTCGCAACAAACTCATCTAGATTGGCACTTAAAGTACTCAGCTCTTCCCTAATCCAACTACGCTCAAGCCATAAAATTAGAGGCTCAGTCTGCCAGATAAGTGTCCTTATATCTTGGGAGAGCCCAGCCTCTTTACTTAAACCAATCTCCATACTCGCTTCTGAAGCGTCGTAAAAAGTATCTTGGTACTGATCTATAATGGTCTGGAATTGCTCAACAAGGGCTTTATCTTCATCTGTACGTAAGTAAGATTTTAAGCTGAGAATATCTGCATCAACCGTTCCCATGATGTCGTTATACATGGTTAGCTGGTTCATCTCTTTTTCAGCTTGGAAACTTTTCTCCTGATAACGCGCTTCAGAAACATTGGCTTGAATACGACTAACTAAAAGTAGGAAGTCATTCAACTGCTGTGAACGTGCCTGTGCTTTTTCTTGCAGAACGATTGTCTGATAGTAAGAAGCACTCATAAAGATCAAGCCCGCGCACAGTAATGCCAACGCAATGGCAAACTTAATCGGTATCCGTACGTTCTTAAACTCCCAAAACGATTGCATAGATCTAACTCTCCGTACTTTTTAGAACTGTTTTTTTAAGGCTAGAAACAAAAGACGATGATCAATTTCAAACCATTTATTATTTTTATCGCGGTAAACATGACGTATCGCTTTTTCAATGATTTCCGGTAGCCCTACGGCAACCTCATCTAGCAATTCAGGGTCTGCCACGCTTTGCGGCGGAGACTTTAAAAATACTCCTACCGTATTGGGATGGTCATCTATCAGCAAAACCCAATCTTGAGCATCTTCCTCTTCATCTAATACCCGTAAATATTTATTCAGGTCATACACTGGCACCGTTTCTCCGCGGTGATTGATAAAACCTGAAAACCAATCCGGCGTTGACGGAACAGCACAAATCGCTGGGGACTTTACAACCTCAGCTCGTGTCTGTTCAGATATTAAAAGTGGGCAACTACCCACTTCAAATCCATGCCTGATTTGATGAAACTCGGAACTACTTTCTTGATCAATACTGGTTTGCTGAGTATCCATCATTCCACTCTGTTAAGTCAGTGCATTAATCTGCGCAAGCAGGTCTTCATCCGAAAAGGGTTTAGAAACCATTGCTGAAGCACCTTGAAGTTGAGCCCAAACCTTATCGGCTTCCTCTTTTTTACTCGAAACAAGCACAACAGGAATATTCTTAGTGGCCTCATCTGTAGTGATCTGCCGACAAGCAGAGAAACCATCCATCTCAGGCATTACTATATCCATAAAGATCAAATCTGGTTTTTCGTTTTTTGCCTTATCTAAGCCCTGCTTACCATCACTGGCAACAATGACCTCAACACCACAACCTGCCAACACTGTACATATGTGCTTCTGTTGAACAGGATCATCTTCAACTACAAGAACTTTTTTCACTGACTGTCTCCAATATCATTAAGCTTTTTGAAACTCATCAACCCAATTCGATACCCTGCTGATCACCTTTTGGAACTCTTCATGCTCTATCGGCTTGGTTAAATAGGTGGAACAACCGGACATGATTCCTTTAACCTCATCCATAGGTGAGGTTTTAGATGTCAACATAATGATTGGGGTTTTCTTTAATTCTGAATGTTTTCTCATTTCTGCACAGGTTTCAAAACCATCAATACCCGGCATTACTACATCCAGAAAGATAAAATCATAAGAATTATTTGCGACTTTTTCTAAAGCCTCTTCGCCTGTTGCTGCAAAGTGGACATTGACTGGCAAGGATAGCTGTTGCAGTTCTGAGTCTAACGCTTGCTGCATAATTTCATTGTCATCAACAACCAACACTTGAAAACCATTCCGAGTGGAAGAAAGCTCTTCAGCTTCAGTCTCCACATTTTCATACTTGCTGAATTTGTTCTCTTCAACCGTTTCGACAACGGGACATTCCATATCCTCATTTTCACTTGTCATCTTATCTAGTGTTCGTAAAACACGTGAAGAGACAAGTGGATAACCAAGGTATGCATAACTTTTATCGGCGGGTCGACCGCGACCGACTAAAATCAATCGTGAGTGATAGTTAGAAGGAAGATTTAAAAGCTCAGGATGGTCATTTAGATTAAAACCGAATACCAGCATTAAATCAGGTAGGTTATTAAAATCAGGATCAACAAGGATATAGCGTGTTTGTTTGGAAAGTTTGAATATTTTTTCCAGCTTTATTCGCTGGTCTTCAGGAAAACCTATGGAACCAATCTGCATTCTAGCCCCCTATCCTAGTAGTAAAAGAGGGTCGGTTCACATCATAGTGAATAGCTCGATAGGCTGAAATGGTATAGGTAAAACCGCAGGCACTATTATAGGTAAGCCCAACATTAAATTTATGCTGAGATGGCTTAATTAAGACTGCAGAATTATAACTTAGTGCATCCGCTGCACTGATATTGAAATTTTCTACTACCATAAGTACGCAATACCAATAGTACAACGTTGTTTCGCCCGAGCTGCTATGCTTCTACCAGCCCCATCCATTATCTCTTTATTATTTTAATGACGTCTTATGCGCCCTTACTACACTGTACAGCTTTTAGACAGACAAGCAAATAAAGCATTTCTAAACAGCTATTTAACTTAATAGAGAAAAGAAACTTTGTAAATTAATAAGCAAAAAAAAGCGAACCCTATGGTTCGCTTTATATATTTATTGTGGTTGCGTTGAGCAAAAGAATTGCTGCTGCCTCATTAATAATCGACAACCTTCCCCTCGAATATCTCGCCCCCAACAACTTTCTCTGGCCCAAGTTTTATCATCGTCTGAACGTTTTTCATTGTATGCGGGTACATCTTTACAAAAATCAGGACTCGGTGCCGCATGCTTTAAACAGGCATTTAAAAATTTCCCGTGCTTAACGGTACAAGCAAAGCCAGAACAGCGATCAAAACTGCTCAATGTTTGTTCTAAACACGCTTGTTGATCATTCTCTTTACCAAAAGCGATCCCTTGCTCTTGAAACAACTGCGTTTCTTCCGCTAGTTCTTGATTCCACTCAGGCAACCAATAATCCTGTGTTAACCATGCACCAAATATACCTAGAACAATCAACAGTATAAGGCCCCAAACTAACTTTTTAATCATTTTTAAATCCTTTTTGAGGGCGCCATAAAAGGCCTTTCATACATAAAAGCAATCCAATAACTGATAACAACATCATGCCATTGACGAGCATAGGGTAGCGAACCATTAAAGGAATAAATGGATGCTTTTCCTGAAGATCACATTCACTAATTTGATAATTATATGATCCCCCTTGTTTAATACAGGCATCAACGGTGGACTGATCTATAAAAAATACTGTCATCAGAATAAGTGCGGGGAGCACAAGAAGTACTAGACCTATTTTTAACATCAATTACTCGCTATCGCATATACCCAAATTACTATAGCCGCCGTTATGTGCCAGCTCTCTTAGCTCTGCAAGTGCTTCTCTACGAGGAAGGTCATCCTGTAGGATCTCGATAATATCCGCATGAAAGTCATCTTCTTGGACCATAAGATCATGGGTATTGATATAACGTACCAGCTCTTCATCTGAGATTTGATCATCCGCATTCATCTCTATAAATGTTGCTACGGACTCACGAGACATATTGGAGACATTTAATACTTCTCCAGCATCAGCAGAAAGCACTGTATTCAATGTGGAAAATAACGCAACAATAGCGTCAAGTGCTGGTGATGCCCCATACATATCGAACTTATCAAGATCGGGCATGTTGGCTTCAACATTATCCAACTGAACGTCAAAGTTCATTTTCGCACCGCTATTGTTGAGGTGATCCCACACCCCATCAAGAATCTGACGCATTTTGGCTAACTCGCCAAACTCCATCAAACGAGCAAACAATGCAAAGTTAGGAAACATACGCTCAGACATCGCGGCACAATAAGCAGCTAGTTGCCAATCTTTAAGATCGTAAAACTCTTTATCAACACGCGGTTCGGACATGTAAATCACCAGATCTATGGGAAAGTGTGTATTGTACCGATTTTATGATTATTTGCAGCGTAATATGACCCTACCAATAATTCTATTCTCCACTTAGTTAGACTAAGTAAAAAGAGACAAATTCTGTAGCTATAAAATCCACCGAAAACCGTGCTCATATTCAAATTATTATTTATAAACAAAAAAATGACTTAACCTTATAAATGAGACAATTATCAGTAAAAGATGATCTGTTATGTATAAGCTTGTTATACTTTAGAAAGGGGTTTTATCTTGATAGACAGTGAGGTGTTTAGTTGAGTTCGTTTAATCTGCTTAAGTCGATTGCCGAAGCGCATGGAAGCTTAAGAAAATCTGAGCAGAAAGTCGCAGACTTTGTACTGGGCAACCCGAATGAGGTTATCCATATGCGTATTGTTGATTTGGCTTCAGAAGCGAATGTCAGTGAACCTACTGTTGTCCGTTTTTGCCGTGCACTCAACTACGATGGCTTTCAGGATTTTAAGCTAACCTTAGCTCAAGGCTTAGCGAGTAATACCAATTACGAGCAGTTTTCACTGAATACCAAAGATACAGTGATGGAGTTCAAAGAAAAAATCTTTGATTCCATGATCGGCAATCTCCTTAATATTAAAGAGCAGCTCGATACAGAAACGGTAGAATCTGCAATAAATAGCCTAACAAAAGCACGCCGAGTTGAGTTTTACGGCTTTGGCGCATCAGCACCTGTATGTACAGATGCTGCTCACAAGTTTCACCGCTTAAAGGTATCTAGCACCTCTTATTCAGATCCTCATATGCAAGCAATCTCTGCCGTCTCCCTTGATGAACGAGATGTAGTGGTCGCAATTTCACAAACGGGCCGAACAAAAGATCTGCTACATACCGTCAACTTAGTCAAAGATACAGGAACGACGGTTATATCCCTTTGCCCAAGTAACACGCCGCTTGCAGAGGCATCAACTATTTCGATCCATATTGATTTAGAAGAAGATAAAGACCTAAGTACCTTGATGTCATCACGGGTATTACATTTGGTTGTCATTGACGTCCTGGCTGTAGGTGTGGCCATGAAACTGGGCCCTGGCTTAGTTGACCACCTAAAAACGATTAAACGCAGCCTGCGCTCGTTACGCCAAAATGACAAACGGCCTCTTCTACGGAAACCATCGAACTTTCCTGAAAGCGAAAGATAATGACTAAATAGCACGACTCCGTGGGATATAACGTTGCTTATATCCCATTTTTTCACCTTTCTTACATCTTTCCTTCATCTCCCTGAAACAACCTATTTTTATTATGAGCCGTCTCTTTAGATGTGCGGTTCAGCCTAAAACTATTTGAAATTTAGCGTCAGCTATAATAAAACTAGTTCAAGGTTGTTTTTAAACAGGGTTTGAGATCCATCAATATCTCATGCTCAATCACTAGTGCCCCTCATTGCGGTACGTAAATAATACCGACCGATGGGCCTTCTGACCGTTAGGATAAGATCAGGAGCTATTATGTTGAGAAATACCGAAAACCTGAATGAAGTACAAACCGAAGTCTTCGACCTATTGGTAGGTTTTGAAGAAGAGGAAAAGCTATCTCGTAAAAAACTAGCCTCAAGGCGAGCATTAAAAGCACGCCGTGCGATTGAACAACGTTTTGAAGAGAAAGAGCTTGCTGCACATATTGATGAGTGTTGGTTTGGAAGTTAATAGAATTTAATACGCCAGTTCTTTGAACTGGCGTATTTCGTTAACGCTTCGCTTACCTCTAGCTACTTAATACTCTGGATAGAGAATATTCAGGGGTATAGATCGGCTGCCTTCAACAACAATCGCACAATGCTTGCGTTTAAGCTTGCGTGGTTCAGTTACACCACATGAGTGCGCGATGATCTCTACTTCGTGTACAAGATGATTGTGATAATTAGCTACACGGTCCGCTTTCACTTCAGGCACTAAGCCTCGTTGCAAATCTGGATCATGAGTTGTAATACCTGTAGGACAAGTATTCTTGTTACACTGCAACGCTTGTATACAACCTAAGGCAAACATAAAACCACGCCCTGTCACCACAAAATCAGCACCCATACATAAAGCAGCAGCGACATCGGTTGGGTTGATTAATTTACCTGAAGCAATAACACGGATACGATCCCGCAAATCATGGGCCATCAGCTTATTCACCAATATAGGCAAACTTTCCCGTAAGGGTAAACCTACGCTATCCATTAAAGGCATAGGTGCAGCCCCAGTCCCCCCATCAGCACTGTCTAAAGTAATAAAATCCGGTGCAGATTCTAAGCCTCGTTCTAATATGGCTTCACAAAACTCATCCAACCACTCAGTATCACCTAAGACCATTTTAAAGCCACAAGGCTTACCGGTCACACGACGAATACGCTCAACCATATCTAACAGATCAGAAATTGAAGCAACATCGGGATGACGGTTAGGGCTTATTGAATCTTCACCAACAGGAATACCACGCACCGCAGCAATTTCTGCGGTGACCTTCCCGCCTGGAAGAATTCCCCCTTTACCGGGTTTAGCTCCCTGACTAAGTTTAATTTCAAACATCTTAACCTGCTGAAGCTCGGCTTTTTCCTTTAACTTCTCTTCCGAAAGCTTCCCATGGCTGTCACGTAAACCATATTTAGCAGTGCCTATCTGATAAACAATGTCGCAGCCCGAATCAAGATGGAATGAGGACAACCCACCTTCACCTGTATTCATCCAGCAACCCGCTTTTTTTGCTCCTTTGGCGAGTGCTTGTACAGCAGGTTTAGACATAGCCCCGTAGCTCATACCAGAAATATTAAAGAAGGAGGGAGCATCATAAGGTTTATCACAATAAGGCCCTATGCGCAGACTTTCGGTCTGAACAGCATCTTCCTGAAGCATAGGGAAAGCACAGTTCAGAAAGTAATAAGTACCAGGGATCCTTAAATCACGAGTCGAACCAAACGCGATAGTACTATCGACATTTTTCGCTGCTCTATACACCCACGATCGCTGCGCTCTATTAAACGGCATCTCCTCACGATCCATCGCAAAGAAATATTGACGGAAAAACTCGCCAATATGTTCAAAAATATAGCGAAAGCGGCCAATCAATGGATAATTTCTACGGATAGTTTGCGTCGTCTGGTGTTTATCAATCTGATAAAGAACCAAAGCAACAACTACAACAATTGCAAACAAAACCAAAAAGACAATACCAACAAATGCAATAAAGTTGATTGCAAAGTTAGTAACAGGATCATTCATGCTATCGGCCTCCTATGGACATAGCAGTAAGCCCCCAAGGGCTTTATATTTATGCATATGACGTTATAACTAAATCAATAGTTCAATCAATAATTTTCTCTATACAATGTAGAAGTCGGCTTTCTGAATCAAGTAATACCCCTGCAAAATGTAGTAATTTATTGTCAAAAACCTTCAACTTCTGTCTTTTTCAGCGATAAAGCGCTTAATTCATTGATTTTCTCTTCTGATATTTGCAAAACCCCTTAGGGTAGATGTATGGTACGTCGCTCTTCGTATTTATTAATACTTTAAGACTAGAGTTGTACGAAAATATTAAATTCAAGATCCTTAATAAATAAAGTTCTGCTTTCTGTATTTTCCCTAGAGATACTTGTTTTCTCAGGAAAGTGCCCTCATGTAATTATCTATAACAGATAAAACGCAGAACAAACCAACTTAGACCTACCTAATTGGTTTTATTTAGCCGAATTAATAAATTCAATATATAAGCTCTGATTGTTGCAACCAAAAAGTGGAAGATCCGATTCATGACCAATTTGCCTGATGTAACCAGTAATCAAAATCCAGAGATCCATGGTTCTCTAGACTGGGTGGGCATGAATGGGATTACCGTCCCATTGCAGTTCGAAGACAATAAACTTGGCGTCAATAACATTGAAGCACGTGTAAATACTTACGTTAACTTGGTTAATCCCAAAGTTAAAGGTATTCATATGTCACGTCTCTACTTAGCGTTAAGCAACTTTTTTGAGAACCAAACGCTGAATGTACCTGCCTTAACTGAGTTTTTATCGCACCTGCTCGATAGCCACCACGATATCAGCACTCAAGTGTTTCTAAACTTTGAGTTTGATTTCTTAATTAAAAGAGATGCACTAAAAAGCGATAACAGCGGTTGGAAAAACTACTCAACAACGCTAAGAGCAACACTTACAGGCAATGATGTAGTATTAGAACTTGCAACTCGAGTACCATACTCCTCAACCTGCCCATGTTCTGCTGCCCTATCTCGACAGTTGCTACAACAAGCCTTTACCGCTGATTTTTCAGATAAAGGCGCACTGAATATTGAAGATGTAGAGAAGTGGCTACTATCTGAGAAAGGCTCCTTTGCAACACCTCATAGTCAGCGTAGCCAAGCAACCGCTTGGGTTAAGCTAAATAAAGAGATGGGTGCTTTCCCATTAACAGATCTTATTGATCTAGTTGAAGGAGCATTAAAAACACCTGTGCAGACAGCTGTTAAACGTGCCGATGAACAAGAGTTTGCCCGTTTAAATGGACATAACCTGATGTTCTGTGAAGATTCTGCCCGCCGTCTTAAGCAAGCGCTTAATAGTCAGACTCAGTACTCCGATTTCTGGCTAAAAGTGGAGCATTTCGAAAGCTTACACGCCCACGATGCAGTTGCTTTAGCCTCTAAAGGTGTCGAGGGGGGTTATAGCCCTGCTAATTACACTTAACAGTTTATTGAATTAAAAAAGGCTGCCAATGGCAGCCTTTTTTATTAGAGCTATACATCTTTACCTAGACGATAATATTCCTGCAGCTCCTCTTCCGGAACCATACTCCCGCCCGTAGCCCATATTATATGAGTTGCTTGCTTCATCTTACCCACTAACTGATGCTGCTCAAGGTAACTGTACTGCTTGAATAAACGCATAACGCCAGGCGCTCCCGCTAACGCAGAGGGCTCAAGCCCTATAGCTTCTTCATCCTTTAGCAACGCTAATAATCGATAAAGCTCGCTATCCTCAACCGTATAAATACCGCTCAATAAAGGTGACATAAGTTTGCCGACAAACCCTGATGCTCTGCCAACCGCCAAACCATCAGCGCAAGTTTTGTTATCAATACCTATATCTTGAACACTAATTTGATCCTGTAAACCTGTATACATCCCTAAGAGCATACAAGGTGAATGGGTAGGTTCAGCAAAGAAACAGTGTACATTATCACCGAACTGCTGCTTTAAACCGAAAGCTACACCTCCTGGCCCACCACCCACACCACAAGGTAGATAAACAAACAGAGGGTGCTCAACATCAACAAGTATATTGCTATCATCCAGCTGCTTTTTAAGCCGTTCAGCAGCAGCACTATAACCAAGAAAAAGGTCCTTCGAGTTTTCATCATCGACGAAATGGCAGTTCTCCGTTTGCAGTGCTTGCTTACGTCCCTCTTCTACCGCTTTACTGTAATCCTCTTCATATTCAATAACCTCAACACCTTTACTTCGCAATAGGCTTTTCTTCCATTCTCGTGCATCAGCCGACATATGAACGCTCACCTTAAAACCTAAAGCCGCGCCCATAATCCCTATGCTTAACCCTAAATTGCCGGTAGAGCCAACCACGATTTGATACTGATTGAATAAGGCGATTAACTCCGGGGAGGCTAATTTACTGTAACACTCCTCTTCCTTTAACAGGCCTGATGCTAGGGCCGTTGTTTCAGCATATTTAAGTACTTCATAGATACCACCGCGCGCTTTTATCGATCCTGATATGGGCAACTCGCTATCACATTTCAAATAAAGCTGACCTAAAATAGGTAAGCCATACTCTTGCTCTAGTCGACCTTGGAATTGAGAAATTTTACGCAGCGGCGACTCAATCAGTCCCCCATGTTCTCGAGTTTCAGGAAAACACAGGGCTATAAACGGAGCAAAACGAGTAAGCCTGCTAGCCGCATCATCAATATCTTCTACCCTTAAAGGCAGATTGGATTTAGCTTGAAAGAAAGGGATCAATTGATCATTAAGCCAGAAGCTAGGCTGAGTCGCGATTAAACGCTTAAACAATGGATCACTGTCTATCCACTGCCCAATTAATGCTCTATCGACAAAAGACATAGTTAAGTACCCACACTATTAGTATGCGCTATACAGTGACACTTAAATTAAAAAGAAAAAGGAATAGATAGCCACTACAATTGATGCGAATTGTAGTGGCTCATGGACAGCTATTCGACTGTAACTGACTTAGCTAAATTTCGTGGCTGATCTACATCAGTGCCTTTTAATACTGCCACATGGTAGGAAAGCAGCTGAAGAGGAATGGTATACAGCACTGGCTGCATAATCTCATCACAATCAGGCATTGTAAGCACATGAGTAGCATCTTCTGCCTGCACTCGATCAGAACCAGCAAAAACAAATAGCTGACCACCGCGCGCCTTCACTTCCTGTAGATTTGCTTTTAGCTTATCAAGCATGTCGTTTTGAGGCGCCACTGCAACGACAGGCATATCTTTATCTACCAACGCGAGAGGCCCATGTTTAAGCTCACCTGCTGGGTATGATTCTGCATGGATATAGGAGATCTCTTTAAGTTTAAGCGCCCCTTCCTTTGCAATTGGATATAAAGTGCCTCGACCTAAAAACAGAGCATGATGCTTCTCAGCAAAAGATTGCGCCATCTCTTCAATATCTTTATCCATCGCAAGCGCTTGTTCAACCTGTTCAGGTAACGCTTTTAAAGCACGAATAATTTTAGCTTCCACTTCAGCTGTAAGATCATTACGACGGCCTAAGGCTATAGTGGTCAGCATTAACGCCACTAACTGAGTCGTAAACGCTTTAGTTGATGCTACCCCAATTTCAGGGCCCGCATTGGTCATTAAGCATAGATCTGATTCGCGTACTAAAGAACTTCCGGGAACATTACAGATAACTAAAGAGGCTAACACACGCGATTGAACTTCTCTCAATGCAGCTAGTGTATCTGCGGTTTCTCCTGATTGGGAGATCGTTAAAAATAAGGTTCCGGGCGGAATAACAACCGGGCGATAACGATATTCACTGGCCACTTCGATCATGCAGGGAATACCAACAAACTCTTCGATCCAGTACTTAGCAATAATGCCAGCATGGAAACTAGTACCACAGGCAATGATTTGAACCTGTTTTACTTGATCAAATATAGTCGCCGCTTTAGCACCGAAACATTGCTCTAATAATCTATCACCACTAATACGACCTTCCATACAGGCTTTGATAACAGACGGTTGCTCATAGATCTCTTTAAGCATGTAATGCTTAAATTCACCTTTATCTGCCGCACTAATCCCATGCTCAAACTGACTTACTTCACGCGTAACAACCTTATTACTAGAGTCGTATACCTCGATATCAGACGCGGTTAAAACAGCTACATCACCATCTTCCAAAAACATAAAACGGTCAGTTACCGGCAATAATGCCAGTTGATCTGATGCGATAAAGTTTTCACCTATACCTACACCAATGACTAAAGGGCTACCTTTACGGGCGGTAACAAGCTGATCAGGCGCATCTTTATGAATCACACCTAATGCATATGCACCCTCTAATTTCGTAATAATATGAGCGACAGCACGTTGTAAACAAGGTTCTGTTTTTAAATACTCTGCGAGTAAGTGAGCAATTACTTCTGTATCGGTATCCGAGGTAAAGGTATAACCTTTTTCCTGCAACCCTTCTTTTAGTACTTCAAAGTTCTCGATAATACCATTATGTACAACCGCCAAAATATCGGCTGACATATGCGGATGCGCATTACGCTCATGGGGTACTCCGTGAGTCGCCCAACGGGTATGCGCAATACCGGTTGTTCCAATCAACGGGTTCTCAGATAGGGCATCTGCCAAAGACTGCACTTTACCATTGCGACGACAACGTTTAATTTCACCCTCTGTATGAAGGGCAATACCTGCAGAATCATAACCACGGTATTCAAGCCGACGTAAGCCTTCAATCAATATATTCTGGACAGGACGTGCAGCGACGGCGCCTACTATTCCACACATAATTTAGTTCTCTTTATTCAATTTTGTAGGACGCTTCCAGTTATTGAAGGATATTTGTTTAGCCCGCGTAAGCGCTAGCTCATCCTCTTCAACATCTCGGCTAATCGTTGATCCAGCGCCTATAGTCGACATCTTACCGATCTTAACCGGTGCCACTAGTGCGGTGTTAGATCCGATAAAAGCATTATCAGCGATCTCTGTCGTCGATTTGTTGACGCCATCATAATTACAAGTAATCGTACCAGCACCAATATTGACGTTATCACCTAAGATTGCGTCACCAATGTAAGAGAGATGGTTGATCTTAGAACCTTCGCCAACAATTGCTTTTTTAGTTTCGACAAAGTTACCCACTTTGGCATTATTCGCTAATAAAGTTCCTGGACGTAAACGCGCAAAAGGACCTATATCACAGGATTCACCAACAATAGCACCTTCAATCACTGTATTTGCTTTTATGTAAGAACCTTTACCAATAGTACAGTTTTTCAAAAAACAGTTTGGTTCAATAACAACCTGATCGCCTAGCGTCACTTCGCCTTCAAAAACGATATTGATATCCAAAATGATATCTTGGCCACAATTTACATTGCCCCTCACATCTATACGTTTAGGGTCGGCTAAAGTGGCGCCCGATAACATCAACTGTTCAGCTTGTTGTAACTGATACCAGCGTTCTAACTCAGCCAACTGGATACGGTTATTAACCCCCTGAACTTCCTCTTCGGCGTCCGGCTGAATAGTTTTAATAACTAGACCTTGCTCTGCAGCCATCGCAATAATATCCGTTAGATAATATTCGCCTTGGGCATTTTCTGATGATAATTTCGGCAACCATTCTCGAAGATAGCGACTTTTAACCGCTAAAATACCAGTATTCACTTCTTTTATTAGATGTTGTTCCGCTGTCGCATCTTTATGCTCAACAATCGCAGTAACAGAACCTTCTCCATTGCGAACAATACGTCCGTAGCCTGTAGGATCATTAAGGTTAACCGTAAGTAATGCAAAATTATCTTGTTTAGCTAACTCAACCATCTGATTCATTGTTGCCGGTTGAGTTAAGGGAACATCACCATAAAGAACAAGAACAACGCTATCTTCAGCAACAGAAGGCATTGCTTGAGCAACCGCATGGCCCGTACCTTTCTGCTCAGCTTGTAATGCAAAATTAAGGGTTTGTCCTGCCAAGGATTCTCGTAGCAGTTCTGCCCCATGGCCGATGACCACATGGGTGATCACATCTTTCATTTTTGATGCTGCATCAATCACATGCTGCACCATCGCTTTACCGCCTACTTTATGAAGCACTTTCGGCAGGTTTGATTTCATACGGCTGCCCTGACCTGCAGCTAAAATGACAACGTCAACTGACATAATGTCCAACTTTCCTTGTGGCTAGCGCCTTATTGATAATTACTACTTTATTATCGCTTAACTTTAAAGTAATAATAGTTTCACACAATCCCTTTTGTCACAAATTTTATGACAATTATGAATAATGAAATATTTGAATTACTTGGCCTAACCCCACGTGAAATAGCGATTTATAAAGCTCTTCTATCACTTGGAGCAAGTTCTATCAGATCAATTGCTGATAAATCTGGCATTAATCGTGGTAGTACATATGAAAGCCTTAAAGAGATGCAGGGAAAAGGGATCGTTACCTATTTACCTAAAGGAAGAAGACGATTATTTTCTCCAGTAGATCCTGATTATTTATTGCAGTTAGCAGAAGAGCGTCGTTCAGGTATTGAACGCGCTATAGATACGCTAAAACAAAGCATCATTCCTGAACTACAACACCTTAAACCCGATTTTAACACCGCCAATGTTCAATTTTATGAGGGGGATAATGGTATTGAACATGTGTTAAAAGATATCCTCAGCTCAGTGACCAACTCAGAGCGAGATAGCTACTCAGTCTTCTCCTCTAAGCCGATTAGGAAGCACCTCTATCGACCCTTCCCAAACTTCACAAATCAACGCATACAACGTGGTATTAGCGTACAAGTGATAGCTATAGGAGATGGTGGGGAGGATGCGGAGTTATCAGAACGTAAATGGATAAAAACTGAAGGGAAAGTTGATGCTGCCTATATAGCTATCTACCCACCTAAATGTGCAATTATCTCACTTGCTTCTGACAACTATCCAACCGCTGTAGTGATTAATTCAGCGGAAGTAGCGACTGCACAGAAAATCATCTTTGATACCTTGTGGCGATTACTCTAGAAGGCCAACTCTGTGCTGATGCAACCTTAGGTATAATCGCTCTTGGGGACAGATCTCTCACAAACGAAAAAGGCAACCCGAGGGTTGCCTTTTGACTTGTAGATTGTAAAAAGAGATCTTAACGACCCAGCTTTTTACGAATCTCTTGTAGAGTACGAAGCTGAGCTGCTGCTTCGGCAAGCTGTGTAGCGGCTTTCGAGTATTCGAACTCGGAAGTTCTATTAGCCATTGCCTGTTCAGCATGTTTCTGAGCTTCTTGCGCTGCGGCTTCGTTCAGGTCACCAGCATGCAGAGCTGTATCTGCAAGAATGATTACCTTATGAGGTTGAACCTCAAAAAAGCCACCGGATATATAAAAAATATCCTGTTCGCCACCCTGTTTACGTAATTCGACAGGTCCTGGTTTCAGTTCCGTCAGAAGCGGAGCGTGACCTGGGTAAACACCCAAGTCACCCAGGCTACCTGTTACGGATACGAATTCGATCAGGCCTGAGAAAATTTCATTCTCAGCACTAACGATGTCGCAATGAACAGTCATAGCCATATTTATACCTCGTAAAGGTTAGCTAAACGCATTTACATGCTTTTAGCTTTTTCGATCGCTTCGTCCATACCGCCAACCATGTAGAACGCTTGTTCTGGTAGGTCGTCGTACTGTCCTTCAAGGATGCCTTTAAAGCCACTGATTGTATCTTTAAGAGATACGTACTTACCTGGAGAACCAGTGAATACTTCAGCAACGAAGAATGGCTGAGATAGGAAACGCTGGATCTTACGAGCACGCGTTACAACCTGTTTGTCTTCTTCAGACAACTCATCCATACCCAAGATAGCAATGATATCTTTCAGCTCTTTATAACGCTGAAGAACACCCTGTACCTGACGAGCAATATCGTAATGCTCCTGGCCGATAACCAATGGATCAAGCTGACGTGACGTTGAATCCAGTGGGTCAACCGCTGGGTAGATACCCAATTCTGCAATCTGACGAGACAATACAACAGTCGCATCAAGATGTGAGAAGGTTGTCGCTGGAGATGGGTCAGTCAAGTCATCCGCAGGTACATATACAGCCTGGATAGATGTGATAGAACCAGTCTTAGTAGAAGTGATACGTTCCTGAAGAACACCCATCTCTTCCGCTAGTGTTGGCTGGTAACCTACCGCTGAAGGCATACGGCCTAGCAGTGCAGATACCTCAGTTCCCGCAAGGGTGTAACGGTAGATGTTGTCTACGAACAACAGTACGTCACGACCTTCGTCACGGAACGCTTCCGCCATAGTAAGACCAGTCAACGCTACGCGTAGACGGTTACCTGGAGGCTCATTCATCTGGCCGTATACTAGAGATACTTTATCCAATACGTTGGATTCTTTCATCTCATAGTAGAAGTCGTTACCCTCACGAGTACGCTCACCTACGCCCGCAAATACAGAGAAACCTGAGTGCTCGATCGCGATGTTACGGATCAGCTCCATCATGTTTACTGTTTTACCTACACCGGCACCACCAAACAAACCAACTTTACCACCTTTCGCAAACGGGCAAACCAAGTCAATAACCTTGATACCTGTTTCCAAAAGATCGTTAGAAGCTGACTGCTCTTCGTATGAAGGGGCTTTACGGTGGATCGGCATACGCGTCTCTTCACCAATAGCGCCACATTCATCAATTGGGTTACCCAGTACGTCCATAATACGACCAAGCGTCGCTGTACCTACAGGTACAGAAATTGGTGCATTAGTGTTCGATACTTCCCAGCCGCGGCTTACGCCTTCGGTTTGTCCCATTGCAATCGCACGTACTACACCATCACCCAGCTGCTGCTGAACTTCTAGTGTCAAGCCGGTTTTTCCGACTGTCAACGCGTCATAAATCTTCGGTACTGAGTCACGTGGGAATTCCACGTCTACTACAGCGCCGATAATCTGAACAATAGTTCCGCTACTCATGTTCGGATCCTCTTAAAATTGAACCTGTTTACTGCATTAAACAGCCGCAGCACCACTAACGATCTCAGATATTTCCTGAGTAATCGCCGCTTGACGAGCTTTGTTATAAATCATTTCAAGCTCGTTAATCATATCGCCAGCATTATCAGTTGCATTCTTCATTGCTAGCATTCGTGCTGCCTGCTCACAGGCATTGTTCTCAACCACGGCCTGATAGACCAAGGACTCAACGTAACGTACCAGTAAGCCATTCAAAAGCTCTCTAGCATCTGGTTCGTACAAGTAATCCCAATGATGATTGAGACGTTCATCGTCATCTTCTGCCTTAAGTGGAAGCACCTGTTCGATGTTAGGTGACTGGGTCATCGTATTAACGAATTCGTTAGATACAATGAACACTTTATCCAGTTTTCCTTCATCGTAAGCATCAAGCACGACCTTCACAGCACCAATTAGGTCAGCGACTTCTGGCGCATCACCTAAATGGGTTTTAGCAGCAACTACGTTTCCGCCATAGTTCTTAAAGAACGTTGCGGATTTGCTGCCTAGTGAACAAATATCAATTTCGATATTTTGGTCATGAAACTCTTTCATGCTTTTAACAGCTGCTTTGAACGCATTCACGTTCAAACCACCACACAAGCCACGGTCGGTTGCAACAACAATGAAACCAACGCGTTTAGTCTCTCTCTCCTGCATGTACAGATGTTTGTACTCAGGATTAGACCCGGCTAGGTGCTGAATTACACCACGGATACTCCGGGCGTACGGCCGAGATGACTCCATGCGATCCTGTGCTTTACGCATCTTAGAAGCAGCAACCATTTCCATGGCACTGGTAATCTTCCTCGTGCTCTGCACACTCGCAATCTTTGTCTTAATCTCTTTTCCGACTGCCATAGTTCCGCCTATTAACCTTGACTTAGTGTTAGATCTGCATGAATAACATCATGCAGATCACTCACTCGTAACGAGCTCTTACCAAGTTTGGGTAGACTTGAACTTTTCAATACCAGCTTTGAACTGTGCAGCGATCTCATCAGAGTATGCGCCAGACTTATTGATATCAGTCATCAGATCAGCATATTCGCTGTTGAAGAAAGAGATCAATGCAGCTTCAAAGTCTAGAATCTTGTTCAATTCCACACCAGATAGGTAACCTTCGTTAGCAGCGAACAAGCTCAAACCCATGTCAGCAATTGACATTGGTGAGTACTGTTTCTGCTTCATAAGCTCAGTTACAGCCTGACCATGCTCAAGTTGAGCACGAGTCGCATCATCAAGGTCAGAAGCGAACTGTGCGAACGCTGCTAGCTCACGGTACTGAGCCAATGCTAGACGAACACCGCCACCTAGCTTCTTGATGATTTTAGTCTGAGCTGCACCACCTACTCGAGATACCGATAGACCCGCGTTGATCGCAGGACGTACACCTGAGTTGAATAGATCAGATTCTAGGAAGATCTGACCATCAGTGATGGAGATTACGTTTGTTGGTACGAACGCAGAAACGTCACCGCCCTGTGTTTCGATTACAGGTAGAGATGTTAAAGAACCAGTCTGGCCTTTAACTTCACCATTGGTGAATTTCTCAACGTAGTCAGCGTTAACACGCGAAGCACGCTCTAGTAGACGAGAATGCAAGTAGAATACGTCACCTGGGTATGCTTCACGTCCTGGCGGACGACGTAACAATAGAGAGATCTGACGGTAAGCCCATGCCTGTTTAGTCAGGTCATCGTATACGATCAGAGCGTCTTCACCACGGTCACGGAAGTATTCACCCATTGTACAACCAGCATAAGGAGCCAAGAACTGCATTGCTGCAGGATCAGCGGCACCGGCAGCAACAACAATGGTGTGATCCATTGCGCCGTGCTCTTCAAGCTTACGTACAACGTTAGCGATAGTAGACTGTTTCTGGCCTACGGCTACGTAAATACATTTAACGCCTGTATTTTTCTGGTTGATGATAGCGTCGATAGCAATCGCAGATTTACCAATCTGGCGGTCACCAATGATCAGCTCACGCTGACCACGGCCAACTGGCACCATGGAATCGATTGCTTTCAGACCAGTCTGTACTGGCTGATCAACACCCTGACGTTCGATTACACCAGGTGCAACCTTTTCTACAGCGTCAGTTAATTTAGTTTCGATTGGACCTTTACCATCGATCGGGTTACCCAGAGCGTCGACTACGCGACCCTGCAGTTCCGGACCAATTGGCACTTCCAAAATACGACCAGTACAACGTGCAGTCGCACCCTCTACTAGGTTCTGGTAGTCGCCCAATACAACAGCACCTACGGAATCACGCTCAAGGTTAAGAGCCATACCATAGATACCGCCAGGAAATTCGATCATTTCCCCGTACATTACGTCAGCAAGTCCGTGGATCGTAATGATACCATCGGAAACGCTAACTACAGTGCCCTCATTACGGGCTTCTGAAGTCACATCGATGTTTTCAATGCGCTTCTTGAGAATCTCACTGATCTCAGAAGGATTCAGTTGCTGCATGCTTTATTCCCCTCAGGAATTCATCGCTTCGGCCAATTTCGCAAGTCGAGCACGAACGGAGCCGTCGATCACTAAATCGTCTGTACGAACTACTACACCACCCAAAATAGATTTATCTATTTGAGAGGTCAGTGTTACATCACGACCTAGTTTGGTTTTCAGTGCCTGTGCAAGTTTTTCCTGCTGTTCATCTAGCAGTTCAAACGCCGTTGTCACTTCAATATCTAGTGACTTTTCTTGATTCGCTTTCAGTTTATTAAACTGCGCAGAAATCTCAGGCAATAATGCCAAACGTTTGTTCCCAGCTAGAAGCTTAAGGAAATTCTTACCCGCCTCATCTGCATCTTCACAAATGCTAACCATAACGTCAGCTTTTTGTGTGTTTGTAAGAGCAGGGTTACTCAGTACACTCGCTACCTTTTCATCATTAGCTGCAGCTGCAGCTAATGAAAGTGTAGCGGACCACTGATCAAGGTTACCCTTATCCATTGCATACTCAAAAGCAGCTTTGGTATAAGGCCGAGCGACAGTGTTGACTTCAGCCATCGTTAAACCTCGCTTTAAAGCTCAGCGGCCAGTTTTTCAACAAGCTGTGCATGTGCCTTTTCATCAATAGATGCTTCTAGAATTTTCTCTGCGCCTGCTAGGGCTAGAGTAGCAACCTGGCCACGTAATGCTTCACGTGCTTGGTTAACTTCTTGTTCTAGTTCAGCTGTTGCTGCCGCTTTAACACGACCTGCTTCTTCAACAGCTTTCTCTTTAGCTTCTTCGATGATCTGGTTAGCCCGCTTGTTGGCCTGTTCAATGATGGCGGCTGCTTCTTCTTTGCCTTTACGCATATTTTCAGTTGCTTTTTCTTGAGCCAACTGTAAATCACGCTCAGCACGATCAGCAGCGTCCAGACCTTCTGCAATCTTCTTTTTGCGCTCTGCTAGTGCGGCCGTAATTGGAGGCCATACAAATTTCATGCAGAAAACAACAAAAATAAAGAAAGCGATGGCCTGACCAATGATGGTTAGATTGATATTCACGCCATTACCTCTCGCGGTTGATTAAGTTAATCGACAAGTCAGTCTTACGACTTGTAGTTACTTACGCAACAGCGAACAGTACGTACAGACCAAGACCCACACCGATCATAGGTACAGCATCTACTAGACCCATTACGATGAAGAACTGCGTACGTAGAAGAGGGATCAGCTCAGGTTGACGAGCAGCACCTTCTAGGAATTTACCACCTAGGATACCGATACCAACCGCAGCACCCACGCTGCCTAGACCCAACATCAGCGCACCAGCGATGTACAGCAATGCCATTTCCATCAGTTTTATCTCCACTTTAAGTTTTAAATTTAAAAAAAATTTCTAAAAATTCGGTTTTTTACTACTTTTCTTTATCTATAACCACCTAGTGGTGATCATACGCCATAGCCATATAAACAATTGTTAGGACCATGAAGATGAACGCCTGCAGGGTAATTACCAGGATATGGAAAATTGCCCAAGGTACAGAGAGTACCCACTGCGCCCAGAACGGTAGTAAAGCGATCAGGATGAAGATCATTTCACCAGCGTACATGTTACCGAACAGTCGCAGCGCCAGTGATATAGGCTTAGCTAACAATCCGACAAGTTCTAAGAACAGGTTAAATGGAAGCATCCATTTACCTAAAGGCTGGAATGATAGTTCAGCTAAGAAACCACCCAAACCTTTCTGTTTAATGCTGTAAAAAATAATCAGGGCAAATACACTTAATGCCATACCCGCTGTTGCATTCACGTCTGTTGTAGGTACTACTTTCATATAGACGTGATGAGGGTCAGCACCAAAACTAGCGCCAATTTGACCAGCAACAAATGGAATCCAATCAACAGGGATCAAATCCATTGTATTCATGAGGAAAATCCACACAAAAATGGTCAATGATAAAGGTGCAATCAGATCATTTTTATGGTGGAAAATGCCTTTAACGTTTTCATCAACAAATTCGATGATCGTTTCGACAAAGTTTTGAGTACTACCCGGTACACCTGAAGTAGCTGTTTTTGCTACTTTACGGAACAACCAAGTGAATAGAACACCTAGGGCAATAGACCAGCCCAAAGTATCTACATTGATTGCCCAAAAACCCATTTCAGCAGCTTCCTGAGCGTTATGAGCAAAGCTCATACCGTTTACAGGGTGACTACCAAACGTAAGGTTCGTTAGGTGGTGGGAAATATACTCTGAGGATGTTTGCGTTCCACTAGCCATTCTCAGTCTCTCTCGTTCAAAGTTTTAGGAATCTGTTATTTAATTTCATCTGAGCAAACCACGCTGATACCTGCATCAAGATGAATGTGCCAAATAAGGAAAATGGATTCAGAGGTTGAATCAAAATAAACACCGCTGAAAACCCCAGAATGCTTATTCCCATTTTCCATATTTGGCTCACGTACATTTCGGCTAATGCTCTTCCCGCGCTTTGTTTATCGCGAAAACTCAGAGCACGATGGGCAAAATAAATATTAGGTATAAGGTATAAGCCTCCACCTAACAAAGCAGACCATGCGCTTACTAAACTATCTAGCAAAAATATTGCTGATAAAATCACACATAAAACTGCCTGTATTAAGAAAACTCTAAAAATTTTCTCTCGAGTTTTACGACTATGGACACCTTGCTTTCGATTAGCTTTGTCCGTTGTCATTGAGTAAAACCTTTAAACTATTTTTATCGCGTTTCTTAACACGCTCTATCTTGGCGCACATATAGCCCAAAATGCGTGCCGATTATATGGGCTTAAGGCTTAAGAGACAACAGTCAGTTTGAGCATTTGCACTAATGTCTTAGCAGATAATGCTATAAGTCAGTTTTATTAAGTGCGAAAGTAGTACTTATGCTCTTATTTCAATAAAGACAGTATAGTTTCTAAGGTTTCAGCATCATCATAATTGATAGTGATTTTGCCTTTACCTTTAGCATTTTCACTAACCGCAACATTAGTGGCAAAACGTATAGATAACTCACCGGCTAATTCACTTAGACGAGGGTTTGGCTCCGGTTTAATTTTCTCAGGGCTAGGTTCGCCACCTTGTTGAATTTTCTTAACCAAAGCTTCAGTTTGACGTACAGACATACCTTGACCAGAAATTTCCTGAGCAGCCTGTAATTGTAGATCGCCATCAAGAGCGAGTAAGGCACGTGCATGACCCATTTCAAGGTCACCATATTCAAGCATTTTCTTAACTTCATCGCCTAATTTCATTAAGCGAAGAAGGTTTGTAACTGCTGAACGGGATTTGCCAACCGCATCAGCAACTTCTTGTTGAGTTAACTCAAATTCATCTTTTAAACGTTGAAGAGAGATCGCTTCTTCAATTGGATTTAGATTCTCACGCTGAATATTCTCTATCAGCGCCATTGCGATCGCAGCTTCATCGGGAACATCTTTCACAATAGCAGGAATTTCAACTAATCCTGCCATCTGTGTTGCACGCCAGCGACGTTCACCTGCAATAATTTCATAACGATCAGAGTCGATCGGGCGAACAACAATAGGTTGCATAACCCCTTGCGCTTTAATTGAGTTAGAAAGCTCCTCAAGCGCTTGAGGTTCAATATCGCGTCTAGGCTGATAGCGTCCACGCTGAATCACATCAACAGCTAGTAAACGATAACCATCTAATGATTCTGCACCTTGAGTTGAAACATTATCTTCAACATCACTAACACTCGATAAAAGAGCATCCAGACCTTTTCCTAGACCACGCTTTTTAGCCATTAACTATGCTTCCTGTGATTGTTCTTTTTCTTCCAACTTGGTACGGCGAATAAGTTCACCAGCCAATGCTAAATATGCAACGGCACCGCGGGAGTTTTTATCGTACAAAAGAGCCGGTAAACCATGACTTGGCGCCTCAGCTAACCTAATATTTCTTGGTATAACAGTGCGATAAACTTTATCACCAAAATATTCAACGAGGTGAGATGACACATCTTTTGTCAGACTCATCCGCGGGTCAAACATTGTACGTAAAATCCCCTCTATTTTTAGAACAGGATTTAAACGTTTATTAATTTTATCAATAGTACCAATCAGTGCTGATATACCTTCCAATGCATAATATTCACATTGCATAGGTATTATCACACCAGCTGAGGATGCCAACGCATTCACCGTAAGTAGATTGAGTGAGGGCGGATTGTCTATCAATACATAATCATAATCATCATCAACGTCGATTAGTGCCATTTTGAGGCGAAATTCACGACGTGGAATTTGAAGCAGTTCAACTTCTGCTGCGGTTAGATCGCCATTAGAGCCAATTAGATCGTATCCGCCGACAGTATCCTTAACAATTGCTTCACTTATATGAACTTTATCGGTTAAAACCTCATACACTGTATTTTCTAATGTATGTTTATCAACACCACTACCCATACTCGCGTTACCTTGAGGATCAAGGTCTACCAAGAGTACTCGTTTTTTTGTAGCAGCCAATGAAGCAGCCAGATTTACGCAGGTCGTTGTTTTACCTACGCCTCCTTTCTGGTTTGTGATCGTTAAGATCTTTGCCACGCCTAGCGTCTCCCTAAAACTAGCAAATGCCTTTCACCTTCTGTTTCTGGTACTTGTAAGCGGTGACAGGTTTTTAATTCGAAACCATCAGGTAATACTGATAGTTCGTCTTCAGGATACAGTCCTTTCATTGCAAGAAAAACACCCTCTTTCTCACAAAGCTGATGAGTCCAGTTGATCATATCTTCGATTGATGCAAAAGCTCTAGATATAACCTGATCGAAAGGCTCAAACTGACAATTTTCAACACGATCATTAACAATCGTCAAATTTTCAAGCGATAACTCAGTTTTAACTTGCTGCTGAAAGCGTGTTTTTTTGCCATTACTATCCAATGTAGTAACCGATAACTCCGGATAACATATAGCAAGAGGTATGCCGGGAAGTCCGGGGCCACTGCCTACATCTATAATTCGTTTACCTTGGATATATGGCACTATACTCAAACTATCTAACAAATGACGATTAACCATATCCAGCGGCTTTCTGACCGCGGTTAAGTTATACGCTTTATTCCATTTGATAAGTAGGTGTAAATAGTTAATCAATAGGTCTATTTGCTGCTCACTAATATCTAAACCTAAGGTTTTAATGCCCTTTTTAAGTGCAGATTCTAAATCACCTTGTGCAAACTGATTCATTAACTAGCAACCTGCTCTGATTTATCGGTTGTTTGCTTTTTGCTCAATTGATGCTTTTTCAAATAAACCAGCAGTAATGATATAGCAGCTGGAGTCATACCTTGAATTCTAGAGGCTTGCGAAATAGTTTCAGGGCGAACATCTTTTAATTTAGCTTTAAGTTCATTGGATAATCCACCGACCTGATCATAATCAAAACCTTCAGGTAATAATGTATTCTCCTGACGACGCATCTGCTCGATCTCATCTTTCTGACGATCAATATATCCTGCGTATTTATTGTGAATTTCAACCTGTTCAGATACTTGGCTATTGTTTACACCTTCACCTTTCAAATTAGCAATATCTGCATAGCTAAGTTCTGGACGCTTTAGCAGATCAGAAAGATTATATTCTCGCGATAGTGGCGACTTAAGCTTAGGTGCTAATTGATCAGCTTCAGCTGATCCTGGTTGAATCCAAGTCTCTTTTAAGCGTTGTTGCTCGCGCTCAATAGATTCACGTTTTTCACAAAATGCCTGCCAACGTTCATCGCCAACTAAACCAAGCTCTCTACCTTTTTCAGTTAAACGAAGATCTGCATTATCTTCTCTTAAAATAAGACGGTACTCAGCACGGCTGGTAAACATTCGATAAGGTTCAGAAGTACCTAAAGTGATCAGATCATCTACCAATACACCAATATAAGCTTCATCCCTACGGGGATACCATTGATCTTTATCTAGAGCTCTTAGCGCTGCGTTTGCTCCAGCTAATAGCCCTTGTGCTCCGGCTTCTTCATAACCTGTTGTGCCATTGATTTGGCCTGCGAAGTACAAACCATCCATATATTTAGTTTCAAGGGTATGCTTTAAATCCTGAGGATTGAAAAAATCATATTCAATGGCATAACCAGGACGAACAATATGGGCGTTTTCAAAGCCACGAATCGATTGAACCGCTGCTAACTGAATATCAAATGGCAAGCTTGTTGAAATGCCATTCGGATAAAGCTCATGGGTTGTTAAACCTTCAGGTTCAACAAAAACTTGATGCTGATTTTTATCAGCAAAGCGCATAATTTTGTCTTCAATTGAAGGGCAATAACGTGGACCAACCCCTTCAATAACACCCGTATACATGGGCGATCGATCTAAACCACTACGTAAAATATCGTGGGTGCGCTCATTGGTGTAAGTGATATAACAACTGATCTGTTCAGGATGATCACTTAACTTACCCATGTATGACATAACCGGTGTTGGCGTATCTCCCGGCTGTTCTTGCATAACAGAGAAATCAACGCTTCGCGCATCGATTCTTGGCGGCGTCCCTGTTTTTAGTCGATCTACACGAAAAGGAAGTTCACGTAAGCGATTAGCTAAGGCGATGGAAGGTGGATCACCTGCTCGCCCACCTGAGTGATGTTCCAAACCGATATGAATAACACCCCCAAGGAAGGTACCGGCGGTTAGCACAACCGATTTTGCTTTAAAGCGAATCCCTGTTTGGGTCACAACCCCTCTTACCGATTCACCTTCAATAATCAGGTCATCAGCAGATTGTTGAAAAATATCTAAATTGGGTTGGCTTTCAAGAATCTCTCTTACCGCTGCTTTGTAAAGAATTCGGTCAG
Organism: Neptuniibacter sp. 2_MG-2023; assembly: GCF_030547495.1. NCBI lineage: Bacteria > Pseudomonadati > Pseudomonadota > Gammaproteobacteria > Oceanospirillales > Oceanospirillaceae > Neptuniibacter > Neptuniibacter sp. 2_MG-2023. The sequence goes on from NZ_JAUOQC010000006.1 coordinate 85,773, forward strand.
CTTGTGCTCGTGTCGCACGAACGGCTGGGCCTTTACGTGAATTCAATGTACGAAACTGAATACCACCTTTGTCCGTAGCACGTGCCATTGCGCCATCTAACGCATCAATTTCCTTAACCAAATGACTTTTACCGATACCACCAATGGCAGGGTTACAGGACATTTGGCCTAAGGTTTCAATGTTATGGGTTAACAATAATGTTTTTGCACCTGTGCGGGCTGATGCTAATGCAGCTTCAGTACCTGCATGGCCACCACCGATAACAATGACATCAAAGTGGGTTGGAAAATCCACTGTTGTATTACCTCTAAAAAAGAATGCTGTTAGATCTGGTTAAGACGTTTCGAGCACTTGTGTTGAATACGGTTTTTGAAATGGAGGCTGATTATACCTGCACTTCCGTCTATTAGGAATGTTCATTTTTTATACAGCTCTTAGATTCTTCTTTTTTATATAAAGAATTATATTATTTAAAGATTATATATATGTTTTCTTATTTTAATGATTGTTATTAGGGAGCCACTTTTCTGGTGGTAACTGAATATTTTCTTTGTATTTCAATAGATTACAAGAATGATAACCGGTATCTAAAGGTGGATACATTGTCTGCAAAGCCTCCGTGTAAGTTGTGGATATATAGCCTACTTACCCACAGGGGGAATTATCCACATCCTTATCCCTATGTTACTTAACTATCCTCATACAGTTTGTTCACAGCTTCTGTAGATAAGATTTTTAGGTAATTTATTATTTTATTTTTATTTAGGGATAAGTATTCTTAATTTCTTCTTATCTATTTGATAAATAAAGATTAAATTATTGTTTTTATAGTTAAAAGTTTATTTTAAGGTGTTTTCTATACAATTCGTTCTGTGGATAAGATGGGAGTAACATTTTATCTACTTGTGCAATAGAGGGGGATTTATATGTATAACTTTATATAGGAAAAACTTAGCAATTTTCCTGTTTTATGGCTTTTGTATCGTAGGTAGATAGAGTTATAAGTATTTTATATTAATATTATTCAGTGAATATCAATTTAACATTAAACTTATTCATTTAATTATTGTTATAAAACTACTTTTTATGATTTATGGATCAATCACAAATAGTGGATTTAACTCTCAAAATTAAAGTGATATAGAGTTTAATTAATAGGCTCCAGCAGTAAAAAATTATCTCGAACTGAACAAGCCACAAAAGATATTCAAGGTAAAATATCTAGTTTACAGAGTGAAATTGGCCACCTTTCAAGTGCTATGAATAGTGGTAAATAAACTGCTGAAGAGAGCGTGAATCGTTTACAGGTTACTGCCAATCCGTTGCGTTCTATATTCAGGTAATGATATGAATCTGCAGATACGGTAGCAGAGCAGCAGATACAATTTTCTGGCAGTTAAAGGATCGTTTGATGAGTATTCACTCTGAAGCAAGCAATACTTAATCTATGAGTACTGAGTTAGAAACTTAGGTCGGTAAGATGTATACAGATATGGAACAATTGGAATCAGTTATTGCTAGCTTTTAAATACAGAAAAAAGTTGCTTAGCTTTTATGACATAACTTTATTTTACACCTAAAAAAGACCGCGTTATTAGCGGCCTTTTATATTGGATTAGGTGATTTATTAAGCTATTTTTTGCACCTACCTATAAGAGGTGTATTGTAAGTGATTAATCACTTCCCTATGCAGAAAGAGCTAAAAATTCGACCTAGTAGGTCATCTGATGAAAAGGCCCCGGTAATTTCGTTTAAAGTGTGTTGAGCTTGACGGAGATCTTCAGCAAGCAGCTCCCCTGCTCCATTGACTTCTAACTGTGTTTGTCCAATACGTAGTAATGCGTGGGCCCGTTCTAGTGCATCAAGATGGCGTCGTCTTGCCATAAAACCGCCTTCCGTCGTTGCACTAAAGCCCATGCACTGTTTTAAGTGCTCACGCAGTAGATCTACACCGATTTGAGATTTAGCGGATAAGGTGATGGTTGTATGATCTTGTGCTTCGATAATACCGATTGTTTCACCGCTAAGATCAGCTTTATTTCTGATGACGGTAATTTTGCTTGAATCGGGTAATTGGTGAACAAATTCAGGCCATATTTTTTCTGGATTATCTGTTTCTGTTGATTGGCTATCAACCATCAATAAAACAAGATCGGCCTTTTTTATCTCCTGCCATGCGCGGTCGATACCTATACGCTCAACTTCATCAGGTGCATCCCGTAGACCAGCTGTATCAATAATATGCAGTGGCATACCATCAATATGAATATGCTCCCTCAGTACATCTCGAGTTGTTCCTGCGATATCTGTGACTATAGCGGTTTCTCGTCCGGCTAAGGCATTAAGTAAACTTGATTTACCCGCATTCGGTCTACCCGCGATCACTACGTTCATACCTTCACGTAGTAAACTGCCTTGTTTAGTTTCGGTTTGAACATTCGCAATTTTTTCAAGAATCTTATTAAGATCGTTAAGGACTTTGCCATCGGCGAGGAAATCGATCTCCTCTTCGGGGAAATCAATAGCGGCTTCTACATAGATGCGTAACAGGATTAAAGCTTCTACCAATTCATGTATACGGTTTGAAAATTCACCTTGTAGGGAGCGGATAGCGCAGCGAGCGGCTTGTTCAGATGAGCTATCTATCAGGTCAGCTATAGCCTCTGCCTGAGCAAGATCTAACTTATCATTCAGGAAAGCCCGTTCTGAAAATTCACCCGGTTTAGCTAAACGAGCGCCTAATTCTATCGCTCGTCTTAAGATTAAATCGACTATCACTGGGCCGCCGTGACCTTGTAGCTCTAATATATCTTCACCGGTAAATGAATTAGGTCCGGGAAAATAGAGGGCAATCCCCTGGTCTATCTCTAACCCGTTGTCATCAAAAAAAGGGCCATAATAGGCATAACGGGGCTTAAGTTCTGTTTTAAGAACCTGTGTCGCAATCTCTTTGGCCAAAGGGCCTGAAATTCGGACGATACCAACACCACCACGACCAGGAGGGGTAGCTTGAGCGGTAATCGTATCTTTGGCGGTAAGTGTCATAGTGTCTCTCTACAGATTCTTTCTAATCAATCCTAAGTGTGCGCAGTCTATCACTTTAAGATAGAACGATCAGGCACAAAAAAGCCGCTAATTGTTAGCGGCTTTTTGTTAGCGGGTTATCTAAGTAATATCTACTTATCGGTTCCCGCTTCAATCTGCTTATTGATCACATATTGCTGAGCTATAGACAGCACGTTGTTCACCACCCAGTAAAGGGTTAGACCTGCTGGGAACCAAAGGAAGAAGAAAGTGAACATGATGGGTAGCATCTTCATGATCTTCGCCTGCATTGGATCTGGAGGTGTTGGGTTCAACATCTGCTGAATAAACATACTTGCACCCATAATAATCGGTAGGATGAAGTATGGATCTTTAACCGATAGATCCGCTAGGTATAGGAACTCAGCTTGTCTAAGGTCGACAGACTCCATTAGTACCCAGTAAAGAGCAATAAAGATCGGCATCTGAGCAACAATAGGTAAACAACCACCCAAAGGATTGATTTTTTCCTTTTGGTAAAGCTTCATCATCTCTGAAGACATCTTCTGGCGGTCATCACCATAAAGCTCTTTAAGACGAGTCATCTCAGGGCCAAACTTACGCATTTTAGCCATAGACTTGAAAGCTTTTGCGTTTAGTTGGAACAAAGCAGCTTTCACAAGAATAGTGATACCTATGATCGCAAGACCCCAGTTACCAACTATGCCGTGGATCCATTTAAGCAACATATATAGAGGAGAAGCGATCCACCAAAGCACACCGTAATCTACAGTTAGCTTAAGGTTTTCATCAGCCATTTCCATAATGTCCTGATCTTTAGGACCTGCGTAGAAGTTAGCACTTACTGTTTTGCTATCGCCTGCAGCTACAGTGAAATCAGGAGATAGGAAACCTGCAATATAATTACCGTTCAACTTACGAGTTTGGTAGTTATATTCGGCACCCTTCTCTGGAATCCAAGCACTTAAGAAATAGTGCTGGGACATAGCTACCCAGCCATCTAAGCTTTTCTCTTTAAACTGCTTTTCATCGATGTCATCAAAGTCGTATTTAGTGTAGTTACTCTCTTGTGTAGAGAAAACCGGACCTAAATAAGATTGCATGCCCATATCAGTTGTTGATGTAGGATCTGCACTTTTATCACGTTTAATCTGACCAAACAGGTTAGCAGACCAGCTTTCTTCAGACTGGTTGTTAACGATGAATTCAAGGCCGATTTCGTAGGAACCTTTATTAAAGGTATAACGCTTAGTGATCTGAACAGCGTTTTCAGTAACGTAAGTTAAATCAACAGAGAGAGAATCTTGATCGTCTAAGATAAATTCACTCTGAGAGATAGAATAAGTTGGGCGGCCATTTGCACTTGCATCTGGACCATTTTTACCAACTAGACCACTCTGAGAAACGTAAGTACGTTCTGCTGTTTGCTCAAGTAATACGAATGGAAGCTCAGAACCTAGTACTGCTTTATATTCAGGTAAAGATACCTGAATAATGTCGCCGCCTTTAGTATCTATAGTTACATTCAATACGTCAGTTTTCACCTCAACTAGAGATGCTTTCTGAGCTTGAGCTGCTGTTGCTGGTAGATCACCAGCTTGAGCTGTTGCCTCTACTGCCGCCGGCAGATCAGACACTGCGGGTTGTGTTTCATAAGCAGAAACAGAGGTTGTTACTTGCTCAGCTTGAGGTTGCTGACCGTAATCTTGGTTCCATTGTAGCACCAGCATGTAGCTGATCAGGCAAAGTGCTCCAATAAGAATAATGCGCTGTACATCCATGGGTTAGGGACCAAATCAGGTTTTCTTTAACTTTCTCGATTTATTATTTAATCGGGACCAGCATTTCTTCATCAGCTTGTGGACGTCTTGATTTTCCATCTCTCCTAGACCCTTTCGAGCAAGGATAATGATGTCCACAGCAGGTAAATCATGTTGATTCAGACGAAATGATTCGCGAATGATACGCCGAACACGGTTACGTTTCACCGCTTGACGAACATTTTTTTTAGAAATAACGAAACCAATTCGAGCTTGGTCAAGATCATTGGGGCGAGAAAGTATGAGGAGAGGCTGGTCTGGTACCTTCAACTGTACGTCGTCAAACACACGTTGAAAGTCCCGGCCGGTCAACAAACGTAACCGGCGTGGGTAACTGAATTCGGTCATTCAAATAAACCAGACCTTTTTGTCAGCCATTAAGCTGACAGGCGTTTACGGCCTTTAGCACGGCGGCGGTTAATAACCGCACGTCCAGCTTTAGTAGCCATACGTGAACGAAATCCGTGAGTGCGTTTACGTTTTAGTACGCTTGGTTGAAATGTTCTTTTCATCGGTCAATCCTGCCAACGCATTTGATGAATGAAATACGCAGCCAAATTGACTACGCGAAAAAATAGAGGCGGAATTCTAGTGAATTTGTCGGGAGGGTTCAATCTATTTTTACTAATAATCACTGTTTTTTAACAAACAGACCCATTTATCGCTATTTTAAGGCCTAATCTGAGCTAGAGATAGAAGCAAAATCTTTAAATAGAGGTTTTTGAAATTCTTAATACTCGCTAACTTTAGCTATCTGTCTTTAGTTTTGCTGTTGGTTTTTAAATTTATATGTAAGCGATAAACACTATATTCGACCCTTTTAAAGGCGGTAAATTTAGTGTTTTGATTGTTTTTGTTACTAACTCTGTTAATTGTGTGGATAACTCCTGTGAGCGCTTGAAAACTATACCCATTGTTTGCTGTATAACTTTGGGGATTAAAAGTGGGTTAGTTGTGATTTAAAGAATAAAATTCTTTTAATAAACAATCGCCAACAGCCCTATTTATAGGGCTTTTGAGAAATGGAAAAATTATAAAAAGATTTACAAAAAAGGCCCCTGCTTTGTGGATAAGTGAAGCAGAAGTGGTTAGAATCCTTCTATACTTTGGTGTATCTCTATTATATGCAGTTCATCTGCTTGCCAGAGTAAAATACTAATAACCATAATTACAGGATAGAGAAGGGCCTCTCCCTTATGTCGACGGAACTATGGGCGCGTTGTTTACATAGCCTTCAGGATGAGTTTCCGACTCAGCAATACAATACATGGATTCGACCTTTAAAAGTCGCGCCTGAAAGTGCTGATCGGTTAGTTCTGGTAGCCCCCAACCGTTTTGTACGTGATTGGGTGAATGACAAGTTCCTTTCGCGCATCCGCCAAGTGGTTTGTGATGTTAGCGGTGATATATCCACAGAAGTTGCGCTAGACGTTGCTAATAATCGCGGCGTTGCTGCTCCTCGGCCACGGACTGCTGCTATAGCTGCACGTCGCCCTGCTCCGCCTGCACGCGTTGCTGAAACAATTTTTAATCCAGAACAACATAATAGTTTTGAACCTGCTGCCACCTCTCCTCCTGCTGAACCTCCTAGAGAAAACATCTTTCAGCCGGGTCTGGAGCCTGAGCCATCTCAGATTCAAATGCCGATGGATATGCCTACTCCACCACAACAGCAGCCTATGGTTGAGCGTACAGTTAATGTTGAAGGTGGTCTTAAACATCCGCAATCTAAGTTAAACCAGTCTTTTACCTTTGAAAGTTTTGTACAAGGTAAATCTAACCAGCTAGCTTTAGCCGCTGCACGACAGGTCGGTGATAATCCTGGTGTTTCTTATAACCCACTCTTTATATACGGTGGTGTTGGTTTAGGTAAAACCCACTTGATGCATGCGGTGGGTAACGAGATGTTGAAGCGCAACCCAAATGCGAAGATCGTTTATCTTCACTCTGAGCGTTTTGTTGCAGACATGGTTAAAGCCCTACAGCTCAATGCGATCAATGATTTTAAGCGTTACTATCGATCTGTTGATGCACTATTGATCGATGATATTCAGTTTTTTGCCGGTAAAGAGCGTTCACAGGAAGAGTTTTTCCACACATTCAATGCCCTGCTAGAGGGTGGTCAGCAGATGATTCTGACCAGTGACCGTTATCCAAAAGAGATTAACGGTGTTGAAGAGCGTCTTAAATCCCGATTTGGTTGGGGATTAACCGTTGCCATTGAACCACCGGAATTAGAAACCCGTGTTGCCATATTGATGAAGAAAGCCGACGAAGCCCGTGTCCGCTTACCGGATGATGCTGCTTTCTTCCTTGCGCAAAAAATCAGATCCAATGTCCGTGAATTAGAGGGTGCTTTAAAGCGTGTAATTGCCAATGCTCATTTCACCGGTAGTGCAATAACAACACCTTTTATTAAAGAATCTCTAAAAGACCTACTGGCATTGCAGGATAAACAGGTTAGTATTGATAATATTCAACGAGTTGTAGCTGATTATTATAAAATTAAGGTTTCTGATCTGTTGTCGAAAAGACGCAGCCGTTCTGTTGCTAGACCACGCCAAGTGGCGATGAGTTTATCGAAAGAACTGACTAACCATAGTTTGCCAGAAATTGGTGATGCGTTTGGTGGTCGTGATCACACTACTGTGCTCCATGCTTGTCGTAAGATAAAGGAGTTGCGCGAGAGTGATGCGGATATCAGAGAAGATTATAAGAATTTACTGCGCCATCTAACGGCGTAAATATACCGGTCTTAATCCGGCCATATATAAAGGTAGGTGGGTAAACGATGAAATTTGTCATCTCACGTGAAGCGCTGATTAAGCCTCTGCAACTAGTTGCAGGTGTGGTTGAGCGCCGACAGACATTGCCAGTGCTATCCAATATTTTATTGGTGGCTGAAGGAGATCAGCTGTCCATGACCGGTACAGACCTTGAGGTCGAACTGGTTGGACGTGTGACACTGGACGAGCCTGCTGAAGCAGGTTCAGTGACAGTGCCAGCACGTAAGCTGATGGATATCTGTAAATCGCTGCCTGATTCCGCAAGAATCGAGCTGACGCTTACCGGTCAGAAAATGGTGATTAAAGCGGGTCGTAGTCGCTTTAGTTTATCAACTCTGCCTGCTGCAGAATTTCCAAATGTTGAAGACAGTCCAGAAACTCTAGAGCTATCTATGGTGCAGCAGCAGTTGCGTAACCTGATCGATAAGACGGGTTTCTCAATGGCTCAACAGGATGTGCGCTACTACCTTAACGGTATGTTGTTAGAGATCGCCGATGGTCAGCTTCGCGCCGTATCTACAGATGGACACCGTTTAGCAACCAGTGTGACCAATGTTGAAGCGCAAGAAGGTCTTCAGCATCAGATCATTGTGCCGCGTAAAGGTATTCTTGAGCTTGCCCGTCTACTGCAAAGTGGTGAGGAGGAGTTACGTTTAGTCATTGGTGCCAGTCATATTCGTGCCCATGTAGGTGACTTTACCTTCACATCTAAACTTGTTGATGGCAAGTTCCCAGATTATGAACGCGTTATCCCGAAAAATGGCGACAAGATCCTGTTAAGTGATCGTATGGAACTACGCCAAGTTCTAAGCCGTATCGCGATTCTTTCCAATGAGAAGTATCGTGGTGTGCGTCTTGCCCTTTCTCCCGGTTATCTACAGGTTATGGCGAATAACCCTGAGCAGGAAGAAGCGGAAGAAACATTGGCGGTTGATTATGATGGCGATAGTTTAGAGGTTGGCTTTAACGTTAACTATCTACTGGATTGCTTATCTATTCTTAACTCTGACGTTGTGCGTTTAACTTTATCGGATTCCAACTCCAGTGCGCTGGTTGAAGGGTTTGATGAGGAAGGAAACCTATACGTTGTTATGCCAATGCGTATGTAATTAACAGTATATCTTGTGATAAGTACTGAATTACATAGTGATATTTTTATCCTTGGGAGCTGTGACCAGCTCCCATACTTTATTCCCTCCTGATGTCCATTTCTAAGCTCCAGATTAAATCTGTGCGTAATATCAGCTCAATTAATCTTGAGCCATCTCCTGCTATCAACATCATTTGTGGTGAAAACGGTAGCGGTAAAACCAGTATTCTCGAATCGATCAATATTTTGGGTCTTACTCGCTCCTTCCGAACCAATAAAGCCCATCATGTAGTGCAGAATGATCAGCGCGCTTCCGTTGTGTTTGGTTCTATCGATCCGATGATGCAAGGTTTAAAGCAATCCCTGGGTGTTGAGCGTCCAAGTGAGGGTGAAGCAAGGATCCGTTTTGAAGGCTCAGATATAGGTCTTTCTACCCTTGCAGAGCTCATTCCACTGCAAGTTATTAACTCCGATACATTCCTATTATTGGAAGGATCGCCTGCTATTCGGCGACAGTTTTTAGACTGGGGCGTTTTTCATGCAGATAAAGCCTTTATTCAGCTCTGGAGAGGCTTCAGAAGAGTATTAAAACAGCGGAACACATTGCTTAAATGTGGTAAGATTGACAATCAGTTACGTCAGGTTTGGGATAGTGAATTTATCGCCTTTTCAGACCAGCTAACTCGCTTGAGAAAAGAGTACCTCTGCTTGCTAAAACCGGAGTTTGATTCGGTGGTTTCACAGCTACTTGAGGGTACCAAAATCGAGTTGGGTTTTAGCTACGGCTGGGATAAAAAACGACAGTTAGATGAAGTGTTAGCGAGCAACTTTGAACGCGACCTTCGTCAAGGCTTTACCGGCAACGGACCTCAACGGGCTGATCTGCGTTTAAAGGTTGATGGTCATAATGCGGCTGAACGTCTATCCCGAGGCCAGAAAAAATTAGTGGTCAGTGCCCTTAAGCTAGCTCAAGGCGCACTGTTTCAGCGGATGAACAGCCGCCCCTGTATCTATCTGATCGATGATCTACCTTCAGAGTTAGATCAGGTACATGGAGAACTGTTCTGTAAAGTGTTGGAGCAAAGCTCTAACCAGTGTTTTATAACTTGTGTCGACGACAGTGCTTTAAAGACATACTGGAGTCCACAAACGGAAATAGCCACTTTTCGTATAGCAGAAGGTAGCCTTTGCTAACTCACTGTACGGAAGCGTTAGGAGACTTGAATGAGCGGCGAAAATAATCAAGATTATGATTCCTCCAGTATCAAGGTATTAAAAGGCCTAGATGCAGTCAGGAAACGCCCAGGCATGTATATTGGTGACACAGACGACGGTACAGGTCTGCACCACATGGTATTTGAGGTTGTTGATAACTCGATCGATGAAGCCTTAGCGGGTCATTGTGACGAGATTAAAGTCGTCATCCACCCTGACGAGAGTGTTACGGTTTCCGATAACGGTCGTGGTATCCCAACCGATATCCACGAAGAGGAAGGGATCTCAGCTGCCGAAGTTATTATGACGGTACTCCATGCCGGCGGTAAGTTTGATGATAACTCCTATAAAGTATCCGGTGGTTTGCATGGCGTAGGTGTCTCTGTTGTAAACGCCCTCTCCTCCAAATTAAAAATGACCATCCGTCGTAACGGCAAAGTGCATGAGCAGGTTTACTCACACGGTGAACCACAGTCGCCTTTAACCGTTGTTGGAGAAACGGATACCAGCGGTACTATGGTACGTTTCTGGCCTTCAGAAGATACCTTTACTAATCACTTAACCTTTAAGTTTGAGATACTCGCAAAACGTCTTCGTGAGCTATCATTCTTGAACTCTGGTGTTCGTATTGTCCTTAAAGATGAGCGTTCAGCCATTGAAGAAGTGTTTGAATATGAAGGTGGTTTAAGCTCATTTGTTGATTACCTAAACACCAACAAAACCACCGTCAATAAAGTCTTCCACTTTACCGCTGATCACGAAAGCGGCGTTGCAGTTGAAGTAGCGATGCAGTGGAATGACTCTTACCAAGAAAGTATTCACTGTTTTACTAACAACATTCCACAGCGCGATGGTGGTACCCACCTTTCAGGCTTCCGTGCCGCGCTGACTCGCTCTTTAAATACCTATATTGAAAGCGAAGGCCTTAACAAAGGCGGTAAAGTTAGCACAACAGGTGATGATAGCCGTGAAGGTCTAACCGCGATTATTTCGGTTAAAGTGCCTGATCCTAAGTTCTCATCACAGACCAAAGATAAGTTAGTGTCATCTGAAGTTAAATCTGCGGTTGAGCAGACGATGGGTGAACTACTCGCCGACTACCTACGTGAAAACCCACAGGAAGCTAAAGCGGTCGTATCTAAAATGATCGACGCTGCCCGTGCCCGTGAAGCGGCGCGTAAAGCCCGTGAGATGACACGTCGTAAAGGCGCACTAGATATCGCTGGCCTACCCGGCAAGCTTGCTGACTGTCAGGAAAAAGATCCTGCACTGTCCGAAATCTACCTAGTGGAGGGTGATTCTGCGGGTGGATCGGCTAAACAGGGCCGTTCACGTAAAACGCAGGCGATTCTACCGCTTAAAGGTAAAATCCTTAACGTAGAAAAAGCACGTTTCGACAAGATGCTAAGCTCGGTCGAGGTTGGCACACTGATCACAGCCCTAGGCTGTGGTATAGGTCGAGAAGAGTACAACCCAGACAAACTACGTTACCACCACATCATCATCATGACCGATGCCGACGTGGATGGATCCCATATCCGTACCCTACTTCTGACCTTCTTCTTCCGTCAGATGCCGGAACTGATTGAACGGGGTTACATCTACATCGCTCAGCCACCGCTGTACAAAATCAAGAAAGGTAAGCAAGAGCAGTACCTTAAAGATGATGAAGCTTTGGATTCATACTTACTGCAAGGCGCCCTAGACGGTACAACCTTGCACGTTAATCCAAATGCACCAGGTATTGGCGGTCAAGAGCTACAGACGCTTATATACGACTACCGTGCGGTTATTCGCACCATTAACCGTATGTCTCGTGTATATCCGTTTGCCCTACTTAAATCGCTTATCAACGTATCCGTGCCTTTCCCACGTGAAACAATGACAGACCAAGCGGCTGTCGCTGAATGGTGTGACGTCTTTGATGATGCCCTTGCCGGCTTCTCTGATAAAGCGGTTAGCTACCAATGTGTCGTGGTAGAAGATAAAGAGCACAGCAACTTTGTCCCTAAAGTAATGATGCTTCAGCACGGCGTGTCCCACGACTACGTTCTAAATGAAGAGTTCTTCGCCTCCCGCGAATACAGCTCCATTATTAAAATGGCCGGTACACTGGCAGGCTTACTTGAAGAAGGTGCTTACCTACAACGGGGCGAACGCACCCGTGAGATCACCGACTTTGAAGAGGGCCTAAACTGGTTGCTCGATCTGTCCCGCCGCGGCCACTACATCCAGCGCTACAAAGGACTAGGTGAGATGAACCCAGAACAGCTTTGGGAAACCACCATGGACCCAGAGTCACGTCGTATGCTTCAAGTAACGATTGAAGATGCGATTACCGCAGATCAGCTATTCACCACCCTAATGGGTGACGAAGTTGAACCGCGTCGTAACTTTATCGAAGCCAATGCACTACAAGTTGCTAACTTAGATGTGTAGTTTGTAAGCTGTCGGTTCTCATAAGTAATGAAATGAAATCTCATATGTAGTGAAATGAGATCATTATTTAGAATGAAATTGAAAAGCAGCTGAATGGCTGCTTTTTTGTTCCTATGGTTTATTAGTTCTATCGCTAAACCAGGTTGATGACTCTACCCCTCTGCCTGACTTCCAGCATATACCCTCAGATCTTCGCCATGAAGCGTTAGAGTTACTTCCCCCTGGCCATGCATTCCTTTCAGCGATCATTATCGAAATGAATGTATATTCATCTTTTGACAGTAATTCAGCGTCATCTATTCTAAGTAAGCAAATACTTCCTCCGTCCTCTCCTTTGAACTCTTTGAATACAATTTCATTACTTTCGTTAATCCAAACACCAGATTGATTTTTGTTTGAGGTCAGGCCTAACTCATTTGCCAGCCAAGCAGTAGGAAGGTGGCTTGAATAGCCTTCAGGTAGCGCTGCGTCTAAGTGGGATTCCCACACATAATTTGTAGCTAAGTGCGCTAATCTGCAACCTTCTGGTGCATAGTGTAGATCCTTCAGCCACTTTTCTTTTGGCCAAGTATGTCTCCACGGAGCTTCGTTGAGGAATGCTGCATCAGTGATATCTTGGGGACTCCAGTCACTAAAGTGGATGCTTTCTTTTTCTTTAAAGCTTTTAACTATTTTTACTATATCCTTAGAGCTCACCATCAAGGTTGAGACAAACCGAAATTCTTGTAACTTTAAGCTGTGTTCCCCTTTAAATTCATCCTCGTATTTATGAGTAATAGATTGATGCTCATATATCACCAACCACTCGGTTCCATCAGGATCTCTTCTTACAGGTAAAGCTTTTATTTGATCTGCAGGATCTGATTTAAAAGGCCAGGAGGGTAGATCCATTTCTTCGACTTGATCAATAGATATAACTGGATTGAACGCCCAAGAATTTGAATGAGGTTGAATGTTACTGTGATTAGCTCTTTCCTGAAGAATAGTAGGGTCTATATCACGTACGAACCCTATATCTAGAGGGCTACAGTACGGTTGAGGTAATTCTGAATCATACTCTTCACTCATCCAATAATTGTCAGCTAATCTACACAGTAGTTCATTAAGTGCCATCCACTGATACTTCTTTCCTATTCTTTCAACACTTGGTCGATCTCGACTGTAGCTCAGATCAGTTGATCTATCATATGTGAATCTTTTGCTATTCCAGCCATAATCATAGGCTTTCTTTGCAACCCATCTTTTCAGAGAGTTTAGATCAAAAGTTTTTCTTTTCTCTGTGTTGTCTTTTAATAGGTATGGATTGATATCAAGGCAAAACCTTTTGGCCTCACTATCCGAGAGGAGTTCTAATAGGGTGGCTTTAGCCACGGTGATATCATTCATCCACTGTTCTAACTGTTCCTTGGTCGGCTTTTTGCTGTCAGCCTCTATAGACAGTTTATAGATTCCATAGCTGTAGGGATTACATACCTTCTTTAGCTCATCATATGCTTCCCTTTTCTTTTTATTATCACCGATAACTTCCATCTCAAAGGCTTGGGCCTTTTGTCTAGAACTTAAGCTAACTTTTTTATCCAATGTTGTACGAAGGAATCCCCTAACTCTTGGCTCTATTTCATATCTTGAAAAATCACCAAATGATGTTGCTGAGAGAAGAATTTGATCATCGCCGGCTTTATCAGAGACTTTCCTAATTAATTCTTCAGAGACATGCAGCCTTAACTTGGGTGACTTATATGGTGGATAACACTTATCCCGCTCTACGAAATCTGGAAGTGCGTCGTTTTGTTCTGCTAACTCAATAATACCTAGTGAAAAATCTCTTAACAGTAGAGATAAAGGGGGCTGACCTTGCTTAAAAACTGATTCATATACAATAGTTGCGTAGCTGATTAACCTGTTTCTATCTGAGTTTATACAACATGAAGAGAAAGCTGCTGCGTAAATTCGTTCATGGAGATATAGATCATCTACAGTCCTAAATTGTTCAACAATCTTAGGAAACAAACTTTCATTGAAGAGAAATAGATTGGCTACTGCTTTCGTAGATTTGTCACGAATAGTTCTGTTAGAGGATGTTAAAAACCAGCAAAGCATAAGAGCTGCCAAGTACTGATTTTCTGGTTTAGTGGTATCTGTTTGTCCTGCATGGCACCAATCGATCAAAGCACCGAGGTGAGAAATACTGTCATCATCTTGCGAGTTCACCCATAAGGTCCAATATGCATCGCGATCAGGCGTATTATATTTTATGAGATGATTATGCATAAATCCGGCATTCCATGGATGTGTTGCCGAGGTTGCTACTTGTAGCAATAAATCCAAAGAATCAGATCTATGCGAGCTATAGTTATTTAGTAACTGTAAAGTCCGCTTAGTGAACGCTTCATGATCTCTCCACTTGATACTCTCAGCAAAGATTTCGTGAAGTTCCCATTTGGCCCACCATACATCAAAGCCCCCAGGTAGGGCATCTACTAGCTCAGTTTGGAGTCTTTCTGGTAGCGCTACACTAAGTGCATCTAATAATCCGCGCCATTTCCAAGCTAGCCTGTCTTCAGATATACAAAAATCTAAAACACCATTATTACCGAATAGATCTAAGGGGTTATTTGTTTCACTAAGTGACTTCTCTGCCATCAGAAAGTCTTGGAAGCGCTGAAAGCTAAACCTGATAATATCGTCGTCATCGAAGATGTCATCAGATGGGTTTGGATCTCTTCTTAGTATTCCATGATTAATGAATACAGTTAGCCAGTCAGATTCAGTTTTAGGATTTACATTCTTAAAATGACGATTGATTATTTCTAAGCAAGCGTCTAGTCCAAGGTGGTCGGCTTGTTGTTCGAGCATACTACCGGCAATATCTTGGCATGCTCGTGCTAACTTACTAGATGATGCTAATCCACCTTCTTGGTGTTTTATATTTCTTTCTAAACTATCAAGGTAGAAGCGGAGGATCTTTCTAGATCCGTTGAGGCCTGGAGGCAGTTCCGATTTATTGTCCCTTTCCAGGGAAATGCATATAGACCGTAAAAAAAGTGGGTTAATAAATTCAGGTGATAACCAAGGTGTGCTTGGGCGAACAATACCCTTACGATCTAGATAAATGCGAGCTGCATTTGCTTGCTCTTCGATAGTTTCAAACCCACGGATAGAGAAGCATGGGATCTGGGTAGATACTTCTGTTGGAATAGCTAACTCGAAGTATTCAGAACGACACGAAATAATGCAGCATATATGAGAGTAGTCTCTTAGCTTGTTCAGAATGCTAGCAATATTACTATCCCAATACTTACTACCAACGCCTTCATTAATAGCATCAATTAATAGGAGAACTCGTGTGCCAGACGCTTTTCCCGAGGCATCAATTGCCCCTAATAACTCTTCGGTTGAGTACTCCGTTAGGCCCAGCATTTGTGAGATCTGAGTCCAAATTTCAGTGTTAGTTATCCTTTGACCAAGAAGGAGTATTGCTGGATGTTTGTCATTTATAGCTGTTTCGGCACATTTTGCGAGTAAGTGGCTTTTACCAGAACCTGCATGGCCTTGTATGAATGCTGACTTTTGGCTTTCAGCGACCATATACCTAGAGTTGAGTAGCTCTTTAACTTTTCTAATGTGATCACTAAAGTCACGAATCTCTTTTAGTAGCCTATCTAAATAATACCTTTCAGAGCTGTTTCGTTCTAAACCTTGCTTGTAGTCCCAAAGCCATTGCTCTATATCATTTTTGGTATTGAATAGAATGTTGAGCAGGTTTTTCCACTTATCAATTTCCCAGCTATGCTGAGGATCTAGCTCTAATGAATCATGAATTATTGATATTTCAGCAATAGCATCTACTAAAGCTTTGATTGACTCTGAATCAGGTGATGTCTGAAGTTTTGATGAGAGATGATATGGAAATTTATATCTCTCTACATGACTAAGATGATTAGAAAGCTCTGCGATGTATTCAGGGGATCTTGAGATTACTGAGAATAGCTTTTGTATCTCAACGTCTACGTGATCTTCGGGATGAAACCTGTCGCCTAAACCATAAATGGATTCGTTTAGCTTTACATGATACCAGCCCATCGATAACTGTATATTTCCAAAAAAGTATTCAAGTAGTCCTTGTGACTTTTTTTTAGCAAGCAGTGCCGTGATTTCACTCTTTGTCCAAGGAGTGAACTTTATATCTGAAATTCCTTGATCCAACGCCCATTTGGACCATTTCTTCACATTATTGTCCCAATGCCCCCAGCCGCTCATTCCTTTACGTTTAACGCCGGATTTTTCAGTTAGGTCACAGGCGATGGCTATAACATAATTATCTAATTCTGGGTGTGTTTTGAGCGCCTGTTCAACGGACTTATCTATTTGACTCCAGTCGATATCTCCTGATCGAGTGAAATATTTAGCCTGGTATCCAATTTTCTTACCATCTACCTTTGTCCAGTAGGCTTCTACACCGCCATCTCCGCCAGCGCCTTCAACTCTTTTGTAGATAGAATCTGTAGGAACGTCTTCAAGTCTGCCAAGCTGACATATTAGTTCTTCAAAAGACTCACGTTGGCCTTGGTTGAAAGCATGGATATGGGAGAAATCGATCATCCTGAATGTTATCTCTAATCTGTAGTTTATTTAACAACTGCTACATTTTTTGGAAGCAAGCTCTTAAGAAGTTCATATATATCTGAAACTGAATTAGCAGTTTAATCAACTATAAGTTAGTTGTCTGTCTACATAAGTATTTGATTTCTTATTTACTTATCCTAGGGTACAAGCATGAGCTATAAAAAAACAAAGACAATTAAAAATTAAGATATATCTTAACTTATTGAAAAATAAGTATAAGTTGTGTTTTCACTGGTTTTTCACTAATATTTATGTAACTCATTTGTGAAGAACTTGGACTCAATAATGAACCCTTTCGGCATGTATCTCACAACACTACGACTGAAGCGTAGGTTCAAGCAGAAAGACCTAGCTAAATCGCTTAATGTGTATAGCAGCTATATCAGTGAGATCGAAAGCGGTAAAAGAAACCCTCCCTCGTCCAAAGTCATCAATTCTATTGCTGATGCAATGTCCCTATCTAAGAATGAGACTGTTCAGCTAAACGCTTATGCAGAGCAATCTATCAAAGTATTCCATGTGCCAGATGACCTGCCGATGGAAGGCTATTCATGTATGCACAAGTTGAGGCTGTCGATAAAGAACTTATCGGCGGAGCAGTTTAACGTGTTGGAGTCGATGAAAAATGTAAACGAAGCGTATAGAAAAAGAAAACGGGTACAGCCTGTAGCCTATTGGCAAGCTGGATCTTCTTAAAGTTTCAGAAGATTAGTGAATATCGCCTAAAAAAGAAAATTGCTGATCTGGATTTCGAGATTGAGTTTCTTGATCGGATTGATAAGGGTTATAAGGAATTGATCCGCGTTTCAATTAGGATAATCTGCTTTGGCCTTTGTTTGTGCTGTATAGGAGCCGTGTTGATTATCGGGGATAGTACCCTTGAGCTTCTATCCCCTCTAAGGCCTTATACGGTTATTCTTGCTATGACTCTCTTTGGTTCTGCTGCGGCAATCTTTTTCATGCATTTCAGATCACTGATAAAGAAAATGTTCAAAATAAGCTAATTGAAAAGAAGCAACAGCTCAAGAACAAGTTTGATGGCAACCTTTAAGTGATCAATTCGCGGATAGTGTCTTTAATTTGACGTAATTTACAAGAGTGTTTCTCTGCGAATGCATTGAAAGTTAATAAGGACTTCATCACAGCCGGTGATGTGCTATCGGATTGGGAATGTAATTTTTTATCAGGGAATTAGATGTGTATTTATCAAATTTAATAATTCAGAATTTCCGTAATTTTCAATTTATTAATATTCCGTAATTTTCAATTTATTAATATTCCATTGGCACAAAACATGGTAGTGCTAGGGGAAAACCGTGTAGGAAAAAGCAACCTTCTTTACGCAGTTAGATTAGTACTCGACTCGTCACTACCCGATTCTTCAAAGGCATCTAAAGTTCTCTGATCTCTGGGATGGCGTTGACTTGTCTAACGACCCTCAAATAGAAGTACATTTCAAATAGAAGTACATTTGGATTTCTCCGAGTTCGATAGTGATGCGGCACTTACAGCGTTGTTGACAGACTTTCGTAGAGCCGATGAACCCACTGTGGCGAGACTAAGCTATGTGTTTAGGAAAAAGGCTGAAGTCTAGGAACCGCGACTTCTAGTGAAGATTATGAATTATTAGTCTTTGGCGGAGGTGATGAGACTCGATCAGTCCCTAATAGAGTGCGCCGTAGAATATCTTTGGATATGCTACATGCTCTGCGAGAGGCTGAAGCTCAATTGGTATCTTGGCGGAACTCTCCCCTTCGACCATTACTTGAAGATGCCCTTGCATCAGTTGATCGTGTCGACCTTGATGGTGTTGCAAGTGATCTTGAGTCTACAAATAACAAAGTAGAATCATTTGATTTATTTACTTCAGGAAAAATATATATGCAGTATATTGAAATACTATAATAATACAGTATATGTAACATATTGTTTATAAAGGGTTAATTGAGTTTTTTGCTGCTGTTTACTATAATGGGTTGACTTAATTAGCATGAGAGATAGGGTATGACTCCTTTTGGTCGTTACCTAGAGCTGAAGCGTAAAAGTAGGCATCTGAAACAGAAGCAATTAGCAAACTTGCTGGGCATTAATCCTAGCTATATAAGTTTGATGGAAACGGGCAAGAAGCCGCCTCCTGCTATTCATATCCGCGAAAAAATTTCTTTAGTATTAAACTTTAATCGAGATGAGAAACGCCAACTGAAGTTTTATGCTGAGCAATCTGCAAGGGTATTCCATTTACCTGATGACATTTCCTTGGAAGTCTACCTTTTAGCTAACCAGTTTCATAAATGTATTAGTGAACTTTCAGCTGGCCAAGCAGCAGCAATTCAATCTATTTTGAAAATAAATGATGTTACAGAAAAGAAGAGCCAAACTTCAGAATTAGTAATGGAGGATATTATGTAAACAAAAACGAGCCTAAGCATGCGCTTGGCCCGTTCGATTCGGTATAAATACCTGTAACTCGCAAATACAGTATCTATTTCCTTTCGAATTCAGTCAAGCGCCCTACTTTATATCGTGATTTTTATTACCTGATTAGGTAAGGGTTTTATATGTCTAAGAAAAATTTTGCTGTGCCTCAGAAGGTACGGTGCGGGGATGATTTTGCCTTTAATTTGGGTCCAGAGCTCAAACACAGTCGTTCAAGAGAACCTGTTACTCGTTCTAGAAGAACGATCCGAGGGCATTTTCCTTCAGTAAAAATGGAAAGGATGATTGATTGGGAGTCTCAATTAGAAAGGCGAGCTTGTCATCGTTTTGAATTTTCGCCTTCTATAAAACAGTACTATGAACAACCAGAGTCTATTTGGCTGTTCATTGAGGGTAAATATAGGAGGTATACACCCGATTTCAAGCTTCACTTTACTGACGGGAGCGTTTTAATCATAGAAATAAAACCTTTCGATCATTTGCAGAAAAGGGATATTAGAGACAAGTTAATTTTAGCATCTTTAGAGTTTGAGAAAGTCGGACGAAAATTTGGAGTTATAACGGACCAAGAGCTACCAAATAAGGAATTAGATCGCAATATTCACTTCCTTCGCCAGTACCAAAAGCTTCCATTTGGTGAGGCGGAAATTGAAAAAGCAAAGAAGTTCTGTGAAAAAACCTTATTACCTTCCATTTCTGGACTAGCGCAAATACTTGGTCGTCTTGGCACAGTATACGCCCTGCTTGCAAATAATGTATGTGGAACAGATATGAATAGGCCTATAGAGCCTGATTCGTTAATTATCTTTGTAGGAGATACTAACCATGAAACTTGCATCTTTTCGTACAGGTCAGCACCTGACTTTGAACTCGTCGACTTATGAAATTATTAGAACACTTGAAAATAAAGATGCTGTTTTGGAGAGGAAGCCAGACTTAGCAATTGTCCTGTATACGGAGGCTGAACTATCTGAAGCTCTTTCCAATGGCACTTTGTCTTTTATCGGTAACCTAGGGATTGATGAGGGTCTGCCAAAGGATGTTTCTTGCCTTTCTGAAAAGGACCAAGAGATAGCCTTTTCAAAGTTTGAATATATACAACAAATTATTGCTAGAGGAGGTGAAAGACCAAGCCTAAAGGCAGTAGAGGTATGGATAGACGACATTTCTGCAACCTTGGGTGACTGTTCACCTCCTAGTCCTATCACTATTTATCGTTGGTGGAGGGCCTGGTTTGAATCAGGTAAAGATATTTCTTCGCTAGCTCCTAAGCAAAAACTAGGTCGTCGTTCTTTTTATGTTCTGGAGCTTGGGCCAATGATTCTTGATGCTTCTGAGTCTCTGCTTTTAAAGGCTACGCCGCATACAAAAAGTGATGTATACGATTACATTTTGGCGAATATTAATGAATCCGCTATTAAGGGGGTTAGATATCAAAAGCCGTCTAAAGCGACTTTTTATCGTTTATTAGATAAGTTGTTAGATCCATTTGAGTTAATGGCTGCTCAAAAAGGGAAAACAGTGGCTAATAAGTTCTATAGGATGCATGGAGCGGGATATGTGACTTCTCGCATACTTGAGCGAGTGGAAATTGATCATACACCGTTAAATATTTTCGTAGTTGATGAAAATACCAAGAAAGTAATTGGTCGCCCAAATTTCACTTTAATTTTAGATCACTTTTCTAAGATGCCTTTAGGATTTTATATAGGCTTTGAACCCCCCTCTTCAGTATCAGTAATGCGTGCTATTCGACATGCAATTTTATCTAAGGATTATGTTAGTAAAGAGTTCCCTTCAATAAGGAATAGCTGGCCTGCTTATGGGTGCTTTACAACTCTTGCCTGTGATAATGGTTCAGAATTTCATGATCATCAGTTAAGACGGATGTGTAATGAGCTTAATACAGAGCTTTTCTTTTGCCCGTCAAAACAACCACATTATAAAGGGTCAGTTGAACGTTTTCTGGGTACTTTGAATAGAGCTGTATGCCATAAATTAAAAGGGACTTCTTATGGAAGTATATCTGAACGCGGGGAGTACGAATCAACAAAGCTTGCGTCTGTCACTTTAGATAAGCTTCGTGAACTGATTCATAAGTGGGTAATAGACATTTACATTCATAGTCCGCATGCAGGGCTGGATGATACACCGGCTAATGTTTGGAAGAACGGACTAAAAGATATCGAATTGATTCTGCCACAGAGCCGAGAGCGGCTTGATCTTATTCTGACAAAAGAATATGTCAGGAAGTTATCTCATGAAGGCATTCGTCTATTTAAACTTAATTATAGCTCTGATGAACTAAGGTTGTTTCGACAACAACTTAAAGCTAACGCAACTGTACATGTGCGAATTGACCCTGAAAACGTAGGTAAAATATGGGTTTTAGATAAAGCAAATCAACGTTATTTCAGCGTACCTTGTACTAAACCTGAATATGCTGAAGGCATCTCATTGAGACAGCATAGATCTGTACTATCTGTTCGCAATGAAAAAAAAGTGGCTGCCATTACTCCTAGTCTTCTTCAGGCAAAAAAAGAATTTACTGATCATGTAAATGAGCTTTCTAACAGCAAGAGTATTCGAGCTAAAACTCAAGCAGCACAACTTAAGCAAAACCCTATAGAAGTAATTTTAGATAACCCTAAGGATTTGGATCGCTCTGAATTGTTGGTTCCTCCTGGTTTAGAGGATTTTGATGTGGAGATAAAATATGAATAAGAACCAGATTGCATCATTATCTAAGCTAAATGGGCTGATAGTTCATCACCCTCAATTTGAGTGCGCGTACAAACAAATAAATGAATGTTATGAACTAAAAAATGCAGGTTTGCCGGTAAATTTTTTGTGTCTAGGTATGTCCGGTACAGGAAAAACAACATTGAAAGAGAAATTTCTCAATCAGCATCTTCCTTATCAGACTAGGGACCGAAAAATTGTACCAGTTCTTGTGGTCGATATACCCTCTTTACCTACCGTGAAGAATGTATCAGAAGCCGTATTGCTTGAATTAGGAGATCCTCTTTTTAACAGAGGTACTGCTATAGAAAAAACAAACAGGATTTTGACATTAGTAAAGACCTGTAAAGTACAACTTATTATTTTTGATGAACTACAACATTTTGTTGATCAGGGAAGCAAGTCTACACCTAGTCAGGCTGCGGACTGGTTGAAAACCATTATTGACCGATCAAACGCATCAGTCGTGCTTATGGGATTACAAAGAAGTGAGCACATTCTTCGTTTGAATGAGCAGCTCAGAAGGCGTTTTAGTCGTAGAATTAATTTAGAGCCCTTTTCTCTAGCTAAGATGAATAGCTATTGGGATTTTGTTCGTGTACTACGTGCCATGTTGAAGGTTGTGGACATGCAAGAGGAAACAAACCTGTCTGATAATTTGGTAAGGAGAATACATTATGCAACGAATGGGGTTATTGGTTACATGCAGACACTGCTTATGGCTGCATTTCGAAGTGCATCTAGTTTCGGCAGAAGTCACATAAGTGAGGAGGATTTCGAGGCTGCGTTTACGGAATCAATATGGTCTGCTGGGATTGGAACTAATAATCCATTTAATGAAGATTTTGTTTTTAAGAGGCTTATCAAGCCAGGTATGCCCTTCCATCGTTTGATGAGTCCGGAGGAAGTATAATGGCAACCTTAATTATTCCATTAGTCTATCCGAAAGCTTTTGAAGATGAGTCTCCTATTGGGTATTTAATTCGGGTTGTTGAGGCTAATGGTTATAAACGAGTTCAATGGCTATTTAGTGCTGATGGCGAGCCTTTTAGTTTTTCCCCTCAAAAGTTACTTGAAGCTTTGATTGATGCGAAATGGACTGGCTTTTATACATTCAAAGAACTGATATCTGCGATATACAACGTAGATCAGAAACTATTTCGTTTTGAATCGTTTCGTTACTGCAAAGAGTGTTTGAAAGAGAGGCCTTATCATCGTGCTAGCTGGCAGCTAAGTACTACAGTTGTTTGTGTTAAGCATAGGATGTGGCTCATTGATGAGTGTCGATCATGTGGTTCAAAGCTTAACTTCAAATCTATGTCCTCTATAACCTCATGTTGCTGTGGCGAGTCTTTGATAGATGTTGAGGATACAAATTATGTCCCAACAACAGTGTTGAGAATGCAGAACTTCCTGGATGGTAAATCGTGTATTGCAGAGCCCGATTTTGGGTTTAGTCATGCCTTCAACGGGCCTCTTTTTGATCGAGAGTATAGGCTTAAACTGATAATAAATTTTATTCGTTGGCAGCCTTCTGAAAATATGAAGAATTTAAAAACTGGCTACTTTACAGGGTTAAATACCTTCCCTGAAGCTAAATATTACTCGACAGCTTGTGCTGATGCTTGGTTTGCTACAGAGGAGGATTTTCAACGGTATCTAAGCTGTCTTCATTCAGAGGTTTTTAGTGATCAAAGCCGCGGAGATATTTATTTCAAAAGGTTTTACCAACGAATTTTTTCTATATGCACACATCCAAGTCAAGAATTGATCATTACTTCCATTCAGAATTATCTCAAGGATCACTGGACCTATGCGATAAATAAGAAGAACACACTATTCAGTAAAGAGGCGATCGAAAATCATAAGTGGATAGCGCTACAGCCTGCTTCTTCAGAATACAATATTTCAAAAGCTATGCTTCGAGAAGGAATTACTAGCGGCTCGATTAGATCTCGAATTAGACGTGTAAAATCAAGGGAAAATACAGTTATACACCGAGATGATGTTGTTGAATTTATCAATCAAGAGAAAACGTTTGTAAATGCAAAAGTAGCTATATCGCTTCTCGGTATAACTAAAAGTCAATTTTATGCTCTTATCGAAAGTGGTTTCATTGAAGGGATTTCTCCTGATGAGACAGTTAAAAAGGAATGGGTTATACACCTAGAGGATATATATGCACTGAAGAATTCTGTTTTTACTACCTTGCCACCTATAGAGGTCCAATATATTTATCTTCCTGAGGCTATTCGGAAAGTAGGAAATACTATAAAGAATCCCTTTATTACTATTGTTACAGCAATCAAAACACGTGAGCTTAAAGCCTTTGTTGATCCTAAGTATGTCGGGTTTAGGGGAGTCTGCATTGATATAGAAGATTTGAAGGATTGGTATTTACTAAAGCAGAAGAAGAAAAATCTTAACTATTTCAGCATTAACTCTTTGCGAAGATACTTTCAAGTATCTTCAATGCTTGTCCCCCAGCTTGTTGAAAAGGGATTAATCCAACGCATTAGGTTTAGTAAAAGGGATGAGGAGTTATCTATTACTCATAAGGAAGTGGATACTTTCAAGAACCGCTACGTACTACTATCAAAGTTGTCTAGAGTATGTGAAGTCTCATCCGCTGTTTTGATGGAGTTGTTCAGTGAAAAGGGAATCTATCCTGTAGATGATGATTGGGAAAAACCAGAACAGTTTGTTCAGAAAATCTATTACAGGTATGAACTTATCGACGTTCCGGAGGTACGCTCGATAGTCGCCTCCATGGATGACTGGAATTTTGTTTTCTAGGTAGGAATTGCTGATTGGTTGAGGTTTGTTATAAACAGTTCAGACCTTTTTAAGTTAAAATTTTGTTCTAACTAGTTTTGCTAAAACTACCTCAAAGTGCCTATCTGCTCATAGAGCTGGCCACAAATGAGTACTCAAACAAGTAACAACTAAACGGTCTGTTGGTCAATTGAACACCTGGCAAAGGTAAATATTCCAATCAGCTTCAAACATATCTAGGTGAGTGGCATACAATACACCCTGACCCCCACCCAACTCTTTCTACCTCTGATATAAGTGAATGGAGGAGAAACCTAAAAGGTCAAAAGGCTATTTTAATAATAATTGGTCAGAAGTCAGATTGGTTTGCATACTGGAATGGCAGCCAGGCTATCGTGATTAAACAACCGGTTAAGGAGATAAACAGCATGTGAGCATTTCACCATTGACCCCATCCATAAGCTACCAAAATGCTCTTAGGGCCAAGAAAAAGTAAGCTTTAAATTAAGATCAATTAGTTGTAGTTATGCTATTCAATTCCTCTGCACTCTGACCAAGCTCAAGTACCAAGTCTTCCAGATCTATATCTTTGAGAATTGAGTCTTCAATGTGGTCGGCTGCGTACCTAGACTGCAAACTATCAGGATTAATTACCATATCATTCAACGTGCTAACTTGATCTGGTGTAAAAAGCTCAGTGAACTCACGTGCTAAATACCCAAGATCAAATAAATCCCTTATCTTTGATCGATTTTGCGCAGCATTCAGCTTCTGAGAAATGAGCTCTTGAGCGTGATAAACCTTAATATCATTGATGGTCGTATAAGCTTGTTCATCTATCTGTAATGCTCGGTATGACACTTCGAACTTTACTCGTCCCTTACCTTCAGGTCCGGTATATTCAAGCATCCATCGTTTTGTCGTTTGAGTATCTTTTGTTTGTTTGATCGCATCGAGGTTAATGGGAACACCTTTAAATGCATCCCTCATACGACTTTCTGGTTTGATTTGAACTGTTGAATCAAAGTCCAAGTCTTCACTGTATCGATCCAATCCATGACATAGCATCAGTGCCGTTCCCCCTTTCAATATCATAGGGGAATCAGAAAACTTTTGTGCAATACGAGCCATGACTTCCACATGCTGTTTCTGCAGAGGTGAAAAGTCATCGTTCATCTCAAGCTGCGGTAAGGTCATTTTTACTTCTCCATGCCCTTAAATCTCTCATTTGGTCTGTCCTTAGAACCGGCTCTAGCTTATCCAACATAGAGGCAAGTTTTCTTTTATTTTTTTTCTCTGGAAACCAGTCATCAACAACATATGAATCGATACCGTTCCCATCATGAAGCCGCTGAAAAATCATGTCAGCCATTGCTCGATAATGGTTGGCCGCAAAGAGTTTTGTATTTGAAATGACACCTGCTTCTTCAAGGCTTTTTGTTTGATCCTCAATTCCTTCAGACCCAAAGACTGAGTATGTATCTGCATAGTTGTCACCCGCCACAAAAAACGGTCCAGGGTTTCTTCCATGCGAACCTTTAAACGTTTCAATGAAGTGCCAATCTCCCGTTCCTTCGTTGGACGGCAGATTTAATGCGGCAAGTCCCGTGAGATAGCGGCGCTTTGTTGTATACGGAATATCGGTAGGCTGGTAGCTACCCTGATAAACCCTTGTTTCAGGTTTCAGCTGTTTCTTCAGTTTATTCCGGCCTGTCACCGTTAACCTAACTAGCTTGTTTCTGGCATCATGAGGATCTTTACTTGTTGCGATCCAGTTTTTAGATACAAGCTTCGTTACAGACCGGCTAAAGCTACTAGTCTTCTCAGTATCACCACGTAATTCATGCAAAGGCATCCACTTCCCAGGCTTGAACATGGAAAGAACAAGTAGAACCCGAAGCTCAGATACTTTTAGGTCATCAAATTCTTCGGCTGAAATAATGTTGTCTATATTGATTGCCTGTGAATTACTCATAACTTTAGGCTCGCATTTCATTTAGTTCCGATATCGGAATTATATCACTAAAAGCCCATCTGTGTTCTAGTTTGGGGCATAGCAATAACTCTGAGGCTCAGCTTTCTTGATCTGTTCCCCCTATCACTACGTCTATTGGTTAGTTAGTCAGTATATTGAGAGGGAGAAAGTGAAGGTTCTTGCTATGGCTACCGAGCGTGCGCAGCCACCCTAGCTGAGTATTATGAGACGGTAGCGGCAGCAGCTGCTTCGCTTAAAGATTCAGATGCTCTCGAAGAGTTTATCAAAGCCCAAGATGTATTTGATAACTATCCATCTAAGTCTGACCAAGCAATAAACGAATATCTACGAGTTGCTAAAGACTACGATATAGCTCTTAAAAATTGCTCAAGTAAACCTATGAAAAAGTTTCTGGAGGACATGTGGCATTAAATGGAGCATAAAATAGAAGTGATTAAGTCTTTCTTGCTGGTGCAATTGCTGCTCTTGATTAGCGTTTAGCTAAAGAAAGACGCACGACTACAAATGGTAGGGTTAAAGCTGTTCGAGGAGGGAATGTTGATGAGAAATAGCGTTTAAATAAGATTGGCTCTATTTGGCAGGAGCTGGCTGAAACACTGTTTGCGCTCTGAACTCTCTCGCATTAATTTGATGCTTAAGGGTTATCTTGATGGGCTTAATAAAATTGAAGAGTACGCAGAGAAAGTTGCAGTAGATGGGTTACCATCAAGCTACTCAGAAAGTAGCTAGTGCTGTCGTTTAAGCTGCTAGGTATATTCTGATTGGTTTCATTACATATGAGAATGGTTCCTATCCATTTCACTATATATGAGAATTTGGGCTCGTGCCCTATTCTCATATATAGTGAAATAGCTTGTATTATGTAGGTTTTTCATTTCATTACATATGAGAACCGACAAGCATTTACTTACTCTAAAAAGCCCTAACAGCAATGTCGGGGCTTTTTTTATGGCTCTCTAAAGCAAGGATATAAACTAGCTCCGCTCCAAAAATATGCATGTAGGAGCTCAGCCCCTGAGCGAATGCCTGAGCAAATATCTGAGCGAATTCCTGAACAAAGCCTCGGGCAGAGATTTTTCCTCTGCTAAGTTAATGCTAAGCGCCGGTGCGCGTTTATAGAAAGAAGATGTTCGCGAAGAAAGAAACATGGGTTGTTCTACAAAAAAAGACCTAATCCCATAGTTCGGTCGAATGTAAAAATTGATTAGAGGGATCATAACTCTGATCCATTTTCACGTTTCACCGTTTTCCATGGCTAAAGCGACCTTCTTGCAAGTCGTTATGGGGAGATAGAGTTTACGTGTATTTTCGCAGCTAACTTCGGTAAAGCCATATTGTTTATAAAAACCAACCGCATCTTCTTTTGCATCAACAAAGAGCCCTATTACTGCGGCAGGGTTCTCAGGTTGCGCAGCCAATGCTGTTTTTCTAATACATTCAAGTAGTAGCTGTTCACCGAAGCGATGCTTCTTGAAGCTTTTATCTATAGCCATACGAGCTAACGTCAGGGCTGGTGCGGGGTAAGGATAGTTTGCGAGCCGAGGAAAACCATCTGGCACAGATACAGTAGCATAGGCCAGTGTATAAAAACCGATGATTTTCTTGGGCTGTTCAGAATCAACGAGCACAAACGTTTTAGTCAATGAACGTTGATCTGAACTGCTTGCATACTTTGCTAGATAGTCGTTTAAAACATCAACACCGCAATCAAAACCTTTACGGTCGTGTTGCTTCTTATCAAGTTGAACTGTCTCCAGCATATTTAAATCCACCTTCTTCGTTAAACGTTTTGGCAGCAGTCAAAAGTTTGTTATTGATTGGCGGCGGATTGTCTAGAGCGGCAAAAACAGCTTCTGCCCCTTGCATTGAGAGGCGAATGCTTTGCTCGCTTTCATAAACCGATCGGGCCTTGGTTGTTACGGCCTCTACGATAAATTGAGACAGCGTTGAACCCGATAGATCCGCAGCATTTTTTACAAATTCCTGAACATCCTGCGGAACACGTGCAACGAGCCTTGCGTCCTTTGGTGCTACAACGGTCATTGTTCTCTCCAAATTTTTAGTCTTAGTTTTTCGCCATAAGTAGCGAATGCGGTCACTCACTAAGGTTAATCATACAGATCAATACTGTGTGCTATTATGGCATACAAGCCTAAATTGTCAATAATGTGTGCTAAACAGGCATACAAAGATAGAAAGAAACAACGTGGTCAAAACCCCGTAGGAGCTCAGCCCCTGAGCGAATGCTGAGCAAGCCTCGCTCAAGATTTTTCCTTTGCTATTGTTGTTTAGGCAGGCATTCTGTTTTCACATAAGCGCTTTCCCAGCGGATTTACAGTCTTGCCTGTCCAAAATGATAATTGTATTGCCTGCCCGCTTAGGTTAAAAATAGTGATCAATCAGACAGGTGGATGTCTGGCATGGGTCGATATGCTGAGCTGCTTTTAGTCGGTTCAATGTCTATCAATAGTTAATACGCATGCTCGTTTTGTCATGGAAGAGTACGATTCAATTCTTTAGTTTCTCCATCCTTTTCAAATCACACCATCTGTTTGTAACGGATAACGCTGTGGGTAGATATACGGACCCCCGTATATATAAATGTTATGTGTAAAAGGAAAATCACGTATGAGCAAAATTGATAAAGAACTCATAGACCCAGTA
Organism: Neptuniibacter sp. 2_MG-2023; assembly: GCF_030547495.1. NCBI lineage: Bacteria > Pseudomonadati > Pseudomonadota > Gammaproteobacteria > Oceanospirillales > Oceanospirillaceae > Neptuniibacter > Neptuniibacter sp. 2_MG-2023. The sequence continues at coordinate 115,408 of NZ_JAUOQC010000006.1, forward strand.
TTGGAGCCAACTTCTGAAAAAGCTCATCGTGTTACAAGGGCTGCTCTATCTGGTGTGCCAGCCTTAGGTGGAGCATTAGCAGAAGCATTCAACTCATTAATTGAACCTCCTATGGCTAGGCGTAAAACAGAATGGATGGGGCAAGTCACAGAAGCAATAAATGAGTTGTACGAAAAGGGATTTGTTACAGAGCAAGATTTACAAGAAAATGAAAAATTCTTTACTACTTTGGTTCACGCAAGCAATGTAGCAATCAAAAATCACGAACAAGAAAAATTAGATGCACTACGTAATGCGGTTCTGAACTCAGCTTTACCTGGCGCCCCAGATGATACTCTGCAACAATTATTTCTTAACCTAATTGACTCATGCACATCATGGCACATTGCTTTACTAAAGCTTTTTCAAGGCCCAGAGCAGTGGGCACAAGAAAATAACCATAAGTTCCCCAGTTGGTCAATGGGTGGCATTACCACAGTAATTGAAAGTGCGTACCCAGAACTACGAGGGGAACAAGATTTATATCGTTTAGTTTGGCAAGAGCTTTATCGTAATGGGCTATTCAATACAGATGGCTTAGGAACAACTATGACAGCGAATGGAATGCTATCGAAAAGAACAACCGCAATCGGTGACAAATTTGTTGCCTTTATTTCACCACCAAACATATAAAGCACATAACAAGGCAAATCACTCGGATGTCAAAACCGCCGCTTCGCTTTGGTTTTGCCACCGGTGTTTGCGGCGTTAAGTAATACGGAGATCTATGATAGATATTACGAAGAATATTGCAGTTATTTGTGGTGGTTTGCTTGCTTTTATTTCTACAGTCTATGCGCTTAGAAAATTTCTTAGGGCCCTTCGCCCGATTAAAATAACCCCATCAGTGTATATGAGTTTCACTGAACAAAATTCTGATTCAATTAAGGCGCGAATAGTAAATCGCTCTGAGGAAACTGTATATATTACTCAGTGCAATGCTAAGGAGTGCAAGTCACTCCAGAGAGCAATTGTTACTCATTTGAAAAACCCTTTTATTAAGCCATCCCTTTACCCATGTGTTTGGTGGGGGACAAAAGTATATAGTTTGTTGGGTAAGCAACAATACAAACTTGAAGCTGGTGAAACTGTCGAGCTAGAGCATAAATTGGACTTTTCGCTCCCGATAGCTGGTTTTTGCGAGCATGAGTTTAAAATAGTGTTAGAGCTATCCAGTGGGAAAAAAGTGCTGAGCAACCGACTCAGTGTTCCTGCGAAGTGGCATATAAGCTCATTTTTTAGTAATGCTTAATAAATTGCTGCACCTAACAGATAATGCTACGTTCGTTTTGTGTCTGTCGCTGCGCTCCATTTTACAAAAAACACTCTCCGCAGTATGTGCAGGTGAGCTGGGCTTTATATTCTATTATGAAAAAACTACTCGCGATCCTAATTCCCCTCTTCGCTGTTGTTGCATTGCTGGCACAAGTTGATGATGACTTAAGTGAGGAATCGATTAGGCTGATTGATCGCCTTGATAGTGAGGGGGCGAGTGAGTCATTTCTTTATCTACATGGGATCTTTGCGAGTGAAGCGGACGACCCAGTCAAGGTCGGTAGTCAGCTTTTAGAGGAGTATCGAAAATTAGATGTCGACGCGTCTTATGCTGTTGCAGACTATCCCGATTCCGAAAAAATACCCTTACCAACGGGAGATGCGTTTTGTAACGCTTCGGAGCGTGGCTGTCTGGCGTCCCTTTTTTCATTACCATTTAATATTGAAAATCTATTAAGCGAGCACCGTTTACTGGTTGCTCGATCAAATAGGTTCATTGAGTTTGATGAGTACACAACCCTTTCGAAGCCGACGATTCATGAGCTATTCCCGCCTTACCAATACATTGCTGCAGCCGAACGTATAAAGGTACTTGAAGCCATATCGGTTTATAACGGTGGGAACGCGACGGAGGCGATTGATGCGTTATCGCTTCAATTTTCCCAACTAAGACGAGCAATGGCGTTGCAGGATAACTTGATTGGGAAACTGGTGTTTCTCATGAAACTCTCAGAAATTATCGATGTTATGAGCATCATTCTGACTAATGATGAAGCTGTTATTAAACGGATTCCTGCTTTAAGTCCATCGGAAAAGAGCTTCTCCATGATCGCATCGAGAGAGTTCGGCATGTCTTACTACACGTTCAAAAGTTTAGATAAACATCCCGAGTTCTTTGAAAGTGGAAGTAACTTTCCAGGATGGATAACCCGAATGTTCTACAAGCCGAATATGACCATTAATTCGGTAGCGCCCACATACTTAAATCTAGAGCGATTAGCTCTATTATCGCCGGCTGATTTTGCAAAACAAATCGACCTAAGTCATAGCAACTCCCCTTCTACGTCAAAACTAAGAAATTATGTAGGCAGTATTTTGATTGCGGTGTCTTCGCCTCAATATGCTGAGTATGTTGCTAGGTTCCAAGACTTCGAGGCGAAGTTAGCGCTGTTTAACCAAGTACATCACTTTAAGCTTACGCTTGATCGTATGGAAAACCCTTACTATGGAAACGAAACGCCTAGGGAGGCTGAAGGAAGTTTGTGTTTTAGCGGGCCGTTAGACGACAAAAAATCTCTACGGTGCCTTAAAGTAAACATATAACAAGCACCTCAATTAGGCCGCTCGCAGGTTCGCATTTATAGCCTCATTTATCGCAGTTATTCTGCAATCAAAGCACTTATGTTAGAATCCTTCTTATGTTTAATCGTTCCTTCCTTTCGCCTAATCACAGGTTGGCTGCTATCGCTCTATCATTGATAGTGGTGCTTTTTTGTCGTGGGCTTTTGGTTGTAGAACAGAGAGCGCATTCAGTCGTTCAAAGTATTCCTCCTGCTATGCAGCTGATTGAACACGGGCACTACCATGAACCCGTGTTAGATCACTTCCATTCTGAAGACGCTAAAATATCTGACGCCAGCCATCTTTTACTTCATGCAATGGGTGTGATCGAAAACCAAATAGCTGTGCAGTTTTTTATACCCGCTCCAATGTCTGTTAGATCATCAAAAATTTCGTACTCTCCAAACATGCCATTAGAGCCCCCGCTCTCAAATCTGTTTCGCCCTCCAATAACTTAGTCCACTCCATTCTTCTTAATGGTGAGTTTGTGCGTTGTATGGCGCAGAATTCGCGGTGTTCGTGATCTTATAACGGAGATTACAGAGTGTATCTGAAATCATCATATTTTCGATGGGGCTTCGCCCTGTCTGCACAGCGTATATGCCTGTGCGTGTTTGTACTCATACTGTTAATGGTGGGCGTCGTGCCCATGGCGTTCCCTCATGGTGTTGCAGAAGGCGATGCTCTTTTTATCGAGCAGGCAAGTGGCACACAGTTAATACCCTATATCTACCTTGGCGCAAAGCATATGGTGACGGGGTATGACCACTTACTGTTTCTAGTGGGAGTGATTTTCTTCCTCTACCGTATGAAAGACGTAAGTATTTATGTGACTTTATTTGCGATGGGACACAGCATGACCTTGCTCTATGGTGTGCTGAGTGGAACCCATGTTAACCCCTATATCATTGACGCCATCATAGGGCTGTCCGTTGCTTATAAGGCGCTGGATAACCTTGATGCATTCCGGACGTGGTTTGGTTTTCAGCCGAATACTAAAGCTGCTGTTTTGATCTTTGGTTTCTTTCATGGGTTCGGTCTTGCTACCAAGCTTCAAGATTTTACGCTCTCTGAAGACGGCTTAGTTGAGAATATCTTAGCGTTTAATGTTGGTGTAGAGCTTGGCCAATTACTCGCGCTTGGCGCGATTCTGATCGTGATGAGCTTTTGGCGTCGAACCCAATCATTCTCTCGACAGGTTTTTGCTGCCAACGTCATTTTGATGTTGGCTGGTTTTACCTTAATGGGCTACCAGCTGACGGGTTACCTGACTATTTCTTGAGGACATCAGCATGCAAAAAATATCCAATGTAAATAATGAAGGGCTTCCTTCGAGTAAAAGCCTTATTAAAGCTACCGCGTTTGCAGTTGTGGCAGCGATCACACTGCTTTTTACGGCCATATTACCTGCTGAATACGGTATTGATCCTACAGGTATAGGCGAGCGTATTGGCTTGACAGTACTAAATACTGCGAGTGCAATTGAAGAAGATGAGGTTGCTGTTACTCCTGATACTGGGAGTTTAAGTACAGGCCTAAACCCTGTCTGGAAAAGTGATATGCAATACCGTGCGGATAGCTTAACGGTAACCTTACAGCCAAATCAGGGCTCAGAACTTAAGTCTAAAATGAAAGCGGGTGAGAACTTTTCTTTCAATTGGGAGGTTGAAGGTGGGGTTGTGAACTTCGATATGCACGGTGAAAAAATCAATGATGGGGATCGGTTTACCAGTTATTGGTTGGGTCGTAATGCATCTAGTTCTAAGGGGTCCTTCAGCGCCCCTTTTGATGGGACCCATGGCTGGTATTGGAAAAACAAGGGTACCGAACCCGTCACAATACACCTAACCGTAAGTGGGTTTTATGATGCGTTTTACATGCCTTAATAACACTATGCAGATTGTCATAATGGGGGTCAGTATAAATGAGTCAGGGTATCTCTATCCGCTGGACTGCTTTGGCTGACTACCGACCTGCTAGGTCGATTTAATACTATATGAGCGTTTGATTATTTCTCTCGCTCCCCTATAGGGTGAATAATATCCGATGGACCTTAAAAAGCAGCCTTCGGGCTGTTTTTTTCATTGTAGGCGTAACAGTTAGCTCATTGCAGGCGCTATAGGACCCTCTGTTGCCCTCCTTTTTTGGGTTATGCAATCCGTCAAGGCCTTCTTTAAAACCCCTCAGAAGTGATTATATAAAGCCGAAATTTCCACTATTTTTTACAATAACGTCGATTAGGCGCAACAGGGTCAGGGTATTTGTACTGTTGCTGTCGTGTTGCTGTAGTGCTGTCGTTGTACTGTTGCACTCGCGGCAATTAAAAAGCATAGCGGCATTGCCCTACTCGTCTTTGGCTACCGGTTTACAAAAAGTGAATAAACTAAATGGATAAGTATTTTATGAGTGGGTATAGAATCCTTCAGCGATAAGATTGTATATCTATGCCTGCTTGCAGAAAGTCTAGGTAGGCAGTGAAAATGTAATTTTTACTTTATGATTGTTTTACGCAAAACACAGATCTGCTTTTAATAAATTCAACCGGCTAAATGTGCGGGGCTCGGTAAAAGTGCTAACGCTATTATGAGAATAATCTTAGCTATAGGAATCAGTCTGCTCGCTACCGTTGCCTTATATCTTTTATATTGGTTAGGCAGTGGGATCGCATCAGATCTTGGCTACCCTCAACGAGGGGGTGTTAGCTGGGGTATTGCTGTGTTCGTGGCTTCATTTTTTATGTTGCCGTCTGCGCTTATATATATGCTGCTTTCAAGCAAGTGGACGTCTTCCCGTGTTGTTGCACTAAGCTTAAGTTTCCTTGTGTTTCTGTTGTTAAGCACATTGTTTATGGGAAATCAGTTTAGTGGTGGTTGGTCGCACCCCTATCGTTATATCTATTTTCAATCTTGTGCCTTGCTGGTGTTGAGTTCGTTAGTTGTTGTGCCGTTAGTCTATAAAGCTATCCGGCGGGCTTAAACTAAGCTTACTTTTTAAAGAATTAACTCTTCGTTTTCTAATCTTTCTGTCCTTGTAAAGTTGTTCCCATACCGCCTTGTATCTGCCCTTCTCTCTTTCGAATAACGCTTGTTTCACGTGAAACGTATCAGTTAATTAATAGACACGATTTAGTTGTCGGGCGTCAATAGAAGAGGAATTAGCGTGATGTATATTGCTGATATGTTGGCTTGGTAATGGTGTTGTTTGCTCCTTGAGAAATCCTTTTTTCAAGTCAAATGTTGACTCAAAATCTGTGTGCTACTTGTTCTAATGAACTAGCTGTTTGTGGTTGTTAGTTAATGGGTAGAGGAAATGGACGCGGGATGGCTGGGTCCGTTTAGTCAGTATTAGGCGAAGCAGCAACGCTTTTATTTTTGCTGTAAATTCCAATAAGAGTAAACCTATGAATATTCAAACTCTCTCTATTTTAGCTGCCTCGCTAGGATTTTTAGTGAGCGGAAATATTGCACAGGCACAGGAGCCTATTCAGCCTATTTCTACAGTTAAGGAGATTAACTTAGCTGAAGTTGAACTTGGGAAAAAACTCTATTTTGATCCTCGGTTGTCAAAATCAGGCTTCATTTCTTGTAACTCATGTCACAACCTGAGTATGGGAGGTACAGATAACTTAAAGACGTCTATTGGGCATAATTGGCAGCAAGGTCCAATTAACTCACCGACTGTATTAAATTCCAGCTTAAATATTGCGCAATTTTGGGATGGCCGCGCGAAAGATCTAAAAGCTCAGGCGAGTGGCCCTATCGCTAATCCTGGTGAAATGGCATCGACCCACACCTTAGCAATTGATGTTTTGGAATCAATTCCTGCTTACGTTAATGAGTTTAAAGAGGTCTTTGGTAAAGACAAAATTGATATTGATCAGGTGACTCAAGCTATTGCCGAATTTGAAAAAACACTAGTTACACCTAATTCTCGATTCGACCAATGGTTGTTGGGAGATAAGGATGCGATCACCGATAATGAATTAGCGGGTTATAACCTATTTAAAAGCAGCGGTTGTATCGCTTGTCATAATGGCGAGGCTGTTGGTGGTAACTCCTTTCAGAAAATGGGGTTGGTTGAGCCCTATGAGGCAACGAGTGCTGCTGAAGGGTTAGCTGCTGTTACAGGAAAGGATGCGGATCGTTTTAAGTTCAAGGTGCCCACATTACGCAATGTGGAAATGACCTACCCCTACTTCCATGATGGCGAAGCGGAAACAATGACTGAGGCGGTAGATATTATGGGTCGGCTACAGTTAGGGCGAAAGTTTAGTGATGACGAAAATGCGCAGATTGTCGCTTTTTTAAGAACACTAACAGGCGATCAGCCTACTTTTCAGTTGCCGATCTTGCCACCATCTACAGAGACAACTCCTAAGCCTCAGCCCTTTGATTAAATACCTTTCCTGAGTTATTTAGTTGAGCTCTAAACTCGAAGCATATTTTCGGGTTTAGAGCATATATCTTAAGTTTGAATAAATGAGATTATGAGCACCTGAAATGCTTTGGATCAACAGCGGGCAGCCTAGGTTTTAAACGTTGAAATTAGTCAACTGAAAAGGGATTAGTGCTGGATTAGGACGGTCGGTTTTTACTGAGGTGTTTAAACGGAAATAGGTTTTTCATCTGTGGTTCTGTTTATAAGGGCCGGAGATTTAAGGCACGCTCATTAGTCAGCATCAGTAAAATGCTTTATGTGTTTCACGTGAAACCTTGTTGTTACTTCCTGCAAATTGTTATTTTTGCCTTCCCTTTAGCTAATCCACAAGTCCGTTCTTTTGCAGTGATCGATAGATTTTCTTGGCTGTTTTGGCTAGTTTGTCTATATCCCCAAGGTTGGGTATTTCTCCCTCCTTTAGGTTTTTCTCTTTATCGAGCAGTTCCATATCTAAATAATCTAAGAGCTTTTTAGCGCAGCCGGTACAAGGGCCGTTACACATTAATGCGACGGGCATGTCGAATGGAATTGTCTCTCTGATCTGTTTGATGAGTGTTTGCATGGCTTCTGTGGTATCAGGTTTCATAGCTCCCTCCTTGGTCCTTAATTTACCAAAATTGCAGTATTGGTTTCTAGCCTTATGACAAAGGTGAGTGATATGCCATTAACTTTGTAAGTGAGTGGCGGCCTTTTTAGGTTATGTTTGGATTGTTTATAGGGGCCTATATTGGGCTGCTTTTTTGTATTGATGCTCAGGTTGCGAACGGTAATGAAAACTCAAAACAGGTGCCTTGGTTGAGGGTGCTATGTACTTTGATGGGACTGTTATGTAGTTCTAAAATTCGCTTCACTATAGCTAAACCTAGCCCTGTTGAATTATGCGCTTCTCTGCTTTTATCTGGGTTGGTGTAAAAGCGCTCGAATATATGGGGCAGATCATCCTGACTTATGCCTGCGCCATTATCCCTAATGCTGATTTTAATTGCCTTTGTTGTGAAGGTCGCTTGGGGTTCTAGTTGGAAAACAATATTCCCGTTTTGTGGGGTGTAAGCGATAGCATTACGAATTAGGTTTTCAAAGACCCGCTGGATAAGGCTGATATCTGCATGCACATTAAGGCTGTGATTGGGCATGATAACTTGGTAGTGAATTCCCTTATCTTTTAGCTCCAGCTCCAACTCTTGTAAGGTATCGTAAACGAGCTCTGCTAAGGAGAAGGTTTCAAATTTTGGGGCTACGTTAAAGGCCTCTAGTTTTGATAGTTCAAATAGATCCCCGATTAACTGGCCTAAACGACTTGTGCTGCTGATCGCTGTTTTTAGATAGTGTAAGCGCTCCTTTTCGGTAAGCTGTTTGTCTTTGATGAGTAAGGTTTCTAAGTAGCCTTGGGTCGATGCTAAAGGGGTTCTTAGGTCATGGGATACATTGGCAATCAGTTCACGGCGTGAATTGTCGGCGTCCTTTAGTTGATCAAACTGCTGCTCAATCTGTGCTGCCATCTGAGCAAAGGTTTGTTGTAGTTGGTCGATCTCATCTTTAGCAGGTTGCGGCTTTGAGGGGTTGCTTAGAGATCTGTGTTTGTTCTCTAGTGTCTTCCCTAGTTGCTGTTCGGAAAATTGACCTATCCTTTTGCTTAGCTTGCTGAGGGGATTTATCAGTAAGCTAAAGATTAAGAGACCTGCTGTGACGGCAGCTAGACTGATCATAGAAAGGGTCATAACCGCCATAGTGCGGCTGTGGCTGGACTTTATATCTTTACCCATTTCTTGGTGTATCTTGCTGCCTAACACCACGTACAGGTAGCCCTGAGGCGTTCCATTGTTAAGCACTTGGGCGGCGGAAAATATTTTAGTCCGTGTGGGATCGCGAGGGTCAATGCCATGGAGTGGAAATTCTGCATCGCCATTAATAAAGGTTTTAATTGGCCCTAAAGGGATTCTTCTTTGTTGGATACTGGTTTCTGGTAATGCGTGGGCGATGATCCTGCCCGTACTGTCCAGTAGATAAACTTCGGCTATGGGATTGATGATCATCGCTTGGCGAGAAAGTTTTTTTATCACATCGAGATTAGGCTTTTCGTCATCTTTGTCGATCAGTTCGTAGGCGTCCGTAATGTACATTGCGATACTGGCATTTATCTTTTGGGTTATCTCTTCGTTGTAGCGTTTCATCCAAAATTGGCCAGCAAAGAACATAGCGACACTGGATGATATGAGGATGAGTATAAGTGCAATGGATAGCTTGCTGCTGAGTGTGCGAGTTATACCTGCACTTAAAGGGGATCGAATAAGCATAGGTTGGCTCATGGGTTAGTGCCTAAGGTTTCCAATTTATAACCTACACCCCAAATGGTAACGATCTGTTTTGGGTTGTTAGCGTCCTGCTCTATTTTCGCTCTAAGTCGATTTATATGAGAATTGACTGTGTGTTCGTAGCCGTCATGACCATAGCCCCAAACTTGATCTAAGAGTTCTGAACGCCTAAAAACTCGTCCTGGGTGTGAGGCGAAATGTTTGAGTAGATCGAACTCGCGTGCCGTTAAGTCGATCTCTTCCTTGCCTAAAAATACGCTGCGCTGATCTTCATCTATTGTTAGCTCTCCTGCTTTTATTATTCGCTTGTTGCTGTGGGTTACTTTCTGCATAGCTGCTTCACGGCGAAACACTGCTCGGATACGGGCAATAAACTCCATTACACTGAAGGGTTTTGTGATGTAATCATCGGCGCCTAGATCTAGGCCAAGCACCCTATCCAATTCGCTTGATCTTGATGTGAGTAATAGCACAGGTATATAGGTTTGCTCTCGCCGAACGCGGCGGCAAATTTCTAACCCTGAAGGTCCGGGAAGTTGGATGTCGAGAATGATTAAATCCCAGCTTTCGGTTAGTGCTTTTTGTAGGCCATCATTACCTTCGCTAGAAAGTGTCACCATCGCGCCTAAATCACCGAGATGAAGATTCAACAGGTCGGCTATATCTTTCTGGTCCTCCACAATCAGTATTTTTTTATTTTCCATTGGTACCCGCCTGTAGGTGAGAATCTATTTATTCTTATCGTGCTCAGTCAGTGTGACAGTTAATTGGTGATTTAATTCTATCGATCAGTTCTCACAGGAGTATCACGAAACATGGGTTATTTAGTTTTTCTGTGATAACTCTGGATAGAATTAACACCTAATTGTTAAGTGCCCTTGATACCTTCTCCCGCCCTCTTTTTTAAACTAGTTCCGATCTGAAATTATATGGCGGCCTCTGTTTGGTCGTTTAGACGGAGAGATTTAATGAACAGTTCTAAAGCTAAATTAAGTGCGGTTGTTTCTGCTGTTGTTTTGTCGTCGGTGATGAGTGCGGGCGCTATGGCTGCTGATGGTTTTTACGTGGGTGGTCAGTTGCAGAGTTCTACGTTTGGTCACAGTATTGAGCGTAATACGGGTAGCGCTACTAGCCCAAGCATTACCAGTTTTGCAGAAGAAACGGATGTGGCTGTTGGTGTGCATCTTGGGTATAAATTGCATTTAACGGATGATGCATTCGTTGTAGCGGAAGCGTTTTATAATGATGAAAATGCTGAGACAACCAACATCAATAATATGCTGCAAACTCAGTTGGAGCTTAATAGCTCTTATGGTATTAACTTTAAAGCTGGGGTTGATGTAACAAGTAAGTTTTCTGTTTACGGAATTGCGGGCGCGACAGTCTTAGATTTTGACATCCACAATAGTTATCCATTTGCCCCGCCTATGCGAAGTGGTGATGCGTCAGAGGTTGGTCTGTCTTTGGGCGCGGGCTTTGAGTATCAAGTGGATAAGCAGTGGTCAGTTAAGGGTGAATATATTCAGATCAATGATCTAAGTTTTGATCCTCTACCTGAGGTTGCTGTGCCGGGTAAATTGAATCCTAACGAAGTTGATTTCGACAGCCTTAAGTTGTCAGTGAGCTACGCTTTTTAAGCTTTGCTAACAATGCCGTGTAAGCCCCCTTCCTTGCTGTACGGTTTTTTTGCTCAGTGTTTCACGTGAAACGCTGAGTTTTTTATAAGACCGACTAGCAGGAAAATTATTTCGGCATTCTTTGTCTTAGCTTTTGAGTGAGTGACTGGAGAGTAAATGCTTTGCGAAGGCGTTAAGATCATCAAAGATTAATGTGTTTTCTGGATGGGTTTTTGCCGAGATTGTTTTCAGCCCTTTGCCTGTTTTTACCAAAACCGGCTGGCTATTGAGTTCGCATCCTGCGACAAGATCGCGGGCACTGTCACCAATGGTGTATGAGCCTGACAGATCTGAAAGCTCAAAGGTCTCTGCAATTTTTTTAAACATGCCAGGAAGTGGTTTTCGGCATTCGCAATTATCGTCAGGGCCGTGAGGGCAGTATTCTATTGTGTGTATGATTCCGCCCTTTTCACTGACTAGATTTGTTAGCTTCTTATGCATTGCATGTAGCGTACTTTCATCAAAATAATTTCTGGCTAGTCCTGATTGGTTGGTTGCCACGCAAAGGGTGTAACCGGCTTTTGATAGGTCAGCGATCGCTTCGATACTTCCTTTGATTGGAATCCATTCCTCTAGTGATTTTACATACTGGTCTGAGTCTTCGTTGATGACACCATCACGGTCAAGAATAATAAGTTTGTTTGGATCGATAAGTGCCATAGTTTTTGCCATTGTTGAGTTGATCTGTGTTTCACGTGAAACGTCAATAAAAAAGCCGGCGTAATGGCCGGCTTTTATTATAACTGAGTGCGGAGTCTTATCCGAGAACGGAGATGTCTGCTACACCCAAGAATAGAGCGCGAAGCTGACTAAGCAGTGCTAGACGATTATTTTTAACCGCCTCGTCATCAGCCATAACCATTACGTCTTCGAAGAATGCATCAACAGGCGCGCGAAGTCCTGCTAGTGATTCTAGGGCTTCTTGATATTTACCTTCGGCAAATAGTGGCGCTAGAACTGCTTTCTGTGCATCAATTGCGCTTGCTAACAACTTCTCTGCTGCTTCAGATAGAAGAGCTGGATTAACATCAGATATGCCAGTTACACCCTGTTTGGAAAGGATGTTGGATACACGCTTATTAGCTGCTGCCAATGCGTTGGCTTCTGTTAGGCTGCGGAAATGATTCACGGCTTTGACGCGACGATCAAAATCTAACGGACGTGTAGGTTTGATTGCCAGTACAGCCAAGAACACTTCGGCATTGATGTTTACATCTTCATACCATGCGCGGAATCGCTCAAGCATAAAGTCGAGAACTTTATCTTCCAAGCCATCACGAGCCGGTAAGCTTGTGTGGTTGTTGGCAGCGATAGTTAATAGTTCGCGAAGATCTAAATCAAGGTTGCGATCCACAATAATACGTAGAACACCTAAAGCTGCACGACGTAAAGCAAAAGGATCTTTAGATCCTGTCGGTGGCTGATTGATACCAAAAAGCCCTGTTAGGGTGTCCAGGCGATCCGCAATGGCTACAGCGATGCCGGGTGCTGTTTCTGGTAACTCATCACCCGAAAAGCGTGGCATGTATTGTTCGTTTTGAGCCAGCGCAACATCTTTATCTTCGCCATCGTTTAGCGCGTAGTGGTAACCCATTAGCCCTTGCAGGTCGGTGAACTCATAAACCATATCTGTCATTAGATCGGTTTTTGCTAAAAGCCCTGCCCGTTCTGCTTTGGCTTGATCTTCACCTAGTACGGAAGCCACTTTACCAGCAAGGGTGCTGATACGTGACGCTTTATCATGCAGAGTGCCAAGGTCTTTCTGGAAGACAATGCTTTTTAATTTTTCAACGCGGGACTCAAGCGTGCTCTTCTTGTCGGTCTCAAAAAAGAATGCCGCGTCGGATAGACGTGGACGAATAACTTTTTCATTCCCTTCTATAACCTGCTGCGGATCGTTTGAAACGATATTGCAGATGGTTGTGAAGTTCGGTAGCAACTTGCCTTCGCTGTCTAAATGATGGAAATATTTCTGATGCTCTTTCATTGAAGAGATCAGTGCTTCCGCAGGTACATCCAAAAAGCGCTCTTCAAAACGACCGGTTAGAGCAACGGGCCACTCATTCAGTGCGGTTACTTCATCCAGTAGATCTTCATCTATTTGAGCAGTGGCGCTGATTTTTTCACCCTCAGCAATGACTTGCTGGCGAATTAGTTCAAGACGTTCTTCGTAATCCGCAATGACCATGCCGGGTGTTTTTAGCGTTGCCGCATATTCAGATGGCGTGATTAACTCAATATCGTTGTTGTAATGGAATCGGTGACCACGGGTTTTGCGCCCTGATTTAAGCCCTAGAATTTCACAATCAATAACGTCATCGCCTAATAGCATCACTAGCCAGTGAACCGGACGGACAAACTCAACCCGTGAAGAACCCCAACGCATACGTTTAGGGATAGGTAGTTTGTTTAGTGAGTTTTCAACTAAGGTTGGAAGAAGAAGTGCTGTTGCTTTCCCCTCTTCTGTATTGCGGAAGTTGAAGTAATCACCTTTATCCGTTGAGATGGTTTCTAACTGATCGGCGCTAACACCGCAAGAACGGGCAAAGCCTTCGACAGCCTTTTCTGGTGCTTTCACTGATGGGCCGCGACGCTCAATATCTCGGTCGGCCTGTTTCTCATCTAGTGCGCTAATCAGTACAGCAAGTCTGCGTGGTGAAGCGTAGCTTTTAACGTCGCCAAAACCTACACCCGCTTCTTTTAGACCCGAGGTAATGCCTTGGGTAAACGCGTTAGACAGCGTTTTAAGTGCTTTAGGTGGTAGCTCTTCAGTACCTAGTTCTACGAGAAAATCCTGATGTGACATTATTTGCTCTCCTCGCAGTTAGCCAGTACTTCCTGACGAATTGCTTCAGGTGCTAGCGGGAATCCAAGTTCTTTACGCGTATTGAAATATGCGTTTGCAACTTCACGTGCCAAAGTACGTACACGTAGAATAAAACGTTGGCGTTCAGTTACTGAGATCGCATGGCGAGCATCTAATAAATTGAAGGTATGAGATGCCTTAAGAACCTGTTCGTAAGCGGGTAGAGGTAACGGCTTTTCAAGTTGAAGTAGCTTGTTACACTCAGCTTCGCAATGGTCGAACAGTTCAAATAGTTTAGGTACATCGGCATGTTCGAAGTTATAAGTAGATTGCTCAACTTCGTTTTGGTGGAATACATCGCCATAAGTAACCACTGTACCATCTGAGTTTTTAGCCCAAATAAGATCGTATACGCTATCAACATTCTGCAGATACATGGCAATACGTTCTAAACCGTAGGTGATCTCACCAGTAACGGGATAGCATTCAAGCCCACCGGCTTGTTGGAAGTAGGTGAACTGAGTCACTTCCATGCCGTTAAGCCATACTTCCCAACCAAGGCCCCAAGCGCCCAGTGTTGGTGATTCCCAGTTGTCCTCTACGAAACGAACATCATGAATACCTAGATCTACACCCATATGTCGGAGAGAGCCAAGGTAAAGCTCCTGAATGTTATCTGGGGATGGTTTCAGTACAACTTGGAATTGGTAGTAATGCTGAAGACGGTTAGGGTTTTCACCATAACGGCCATCGGTTGGTCGGCGGCTTGGCTGAACATAAGCCGCGCGCCAAGTTTCTGGTCCGATAGCACGAAGAAAAGTAGATGGGTGGAAGGTGCCAGCACCAACCTCCATATCAAGCGGTTGTACGATCACACAGCCCTGCTCTGCCCAGTATTCCTGGAGAGCAAGGATCAGCCCCTGAAATGTGCTTACGTCTGGGGTTGCCTTATCAGTCACAGAGTTCACCATTGTAAAATTGGCCGAAAAATTAGCCGGCAATTATACAACAAAAAATGATCAATCGGTCTTAGGAATGCAGAGAAGATGGGATAAAAAGGGTTTTTTAGTGAAAAGATTGAGCAGAACTAAAGTCTGCCCAATCTCAAGGTAGAAAATTAGTAATCTAAACAGAGGTATTTAAGGGTCTCAATAACCTGTTCAGTGTTTTCTGCAACGGCATGAGCACAGGCATCGATCTCTTTGAGTGGATGGGTTAGTTCTGGAGCGTGTTCCACAATAAGTGATTTTCCATTAGCAATCGCAAAGCCCGCATCAAAGGCTGCATTCCATTGGCGGTATTTATTGCCAAAACGAACAATCACTATATCTGCGCGTTTGATAGCGGTCATGTGGCGCATAGTATTCATTTTTGCTGATTTGTGATCGGTCCAGAAATTGGACTCTTCTGGGCCTAAAATTTCGGTAGCGCAGCCATCACTTGATTCATGGTCTGTGTTTGGTGTTAAGACGTCGATCGGTAGGCCGTTTTGATTAATAGCTTTTTTGATCTGGTCACGCCAGTCGGAATGAATTTCGCCAGAAAGGTATACGGTATAACGCATGGTTTAGGTCTCAACTTTTTAATAACTTAAAATCTATTTTACAGGTTACTTATCGTTTCCAGAATATAGGTGTAAATAATACAAGCAGTGTGAATACTTCTAATCGCCCTAGCAGCATTGCAAAACAAAGCACCCATTTTGCTGGCTGATTTAAGTCACCGTAATGGGTTGAAACGCCACCTAGACCCGGACCTAAATTGTTCAAGGTTGCACCTACGGCAGACCAGGCTGTTACTTGATCTAAACCAGTAGCGAGTAATGCAAGTAGCATGACAACGAATACGATCATATAAACCGAGAAAAATCCCCAGACCGCTTCTAATACGCGATCGGATACGGGCTTTTTGCCTAGTTTAACGGGAATGATCGCGTTCGGGTGAACGAGACGTTGAATCTCACGATAACCCTGTTTGAGGATAAGTAAAACACGTATTACTTTCATACCGCCGCCGGTTGAGCCTGCACAGCCGCCGGCAAAGGTGGCGACGAAGAGAAGGAATGGCAGCATGACGGGCCAGTGGGCAAAGTCAGCAGTCGCGAAGCCGGTTGTTGTGGCTATAGAGACAACCATGAACAACGCTTTACGGAGAGATTCTGCAGGCTCATAAGTGTTGGTGACGATTAAGGCTATAAGGGCAATTATTGTTATACCGACCAATGTTGAAAGGTAAAACTTGAATTCAGGATCTTTTAAATAGTGGCTGATAGAGCGTTGGCGCCAAGCAAAGAAATGCAGGCCAAAGTTAGCGGTGGAGACAATCATAAAGAATACGCAGATCAGTTCTATAGTGACTGAATCAAAGTGACCAATACTGGCATCGTGGGTTGAGAATCCACCAATCGCGACGGTGGAGAAGCTATGACTCACCGCGTCAAATACGTCCATGCCTGCTAGCCAATAACCTACGCCACAAACGATTGTTAGGGATAGATAGATATACCAAAGGGCTTTGGCTGTTTCAGTAATACGCGGCGTAAGTTTAGAGTCTTTTACCGGCCCGGGTATCTCTGCCCTGTATAGCTGCATGCCCCCGATACCCAGCATTGGCAGAATCGCCACCGCTAATACGATGATACCCATACCGCCTAACCATTGGAGTTGTTGGCGATAGAAGAGGATTGATTTAGGAAGATAATCAATACCGGTTATAACGGTGGCTCCGGTGGTTGTTAAACCGGACATAGATTCAAACACTGCATCAACGAAAGAGAGGTGGGGATCCTCGGTGATCATAAAAGGAAAGGCCCCGAAAAAACCCAATACTGCCCAGAAGAGTACCGTAATTAAAAATCCATCTCGTGTGCGGAGGTCTTGTCTAACGCGGTAAACCGGAATCCAGATAATAAACCCGGTTATTAGTGTGATAAAAAAACCAGCGATAAATGCGAACTCAGCGCCGTCCGCGTAAATATATGAGATAGCTAAAGGCGGCAACATGGAAAAGCTGAATATCATCAGCAAAATACCAAGAATGCGCAGAATTACTTTGTAATGCATTTGATCAATTACCGCTTAGAAGAAAGTTAAGCCAACTTGGAAAAGTCGCTCAACCTCTTTAATTCGTCGTTTGTCGACAAGGAATAAGATCACGTGGTCGCCACTTTCAACGACAACATCATCGTGAGCAATAAGTACTTGATCGTTACGAACAATAGCTCCAATGGTCGTACCTTCAGGTAGCTTGATCTCTTCGATAGCTTTGCCTACCACCTTTGAGGATGAGCTGTCCCCATGGGCAACCGCCTCTAAGGCTTCTGCCGCGCCTCGTCGTAAAGCATGTACTGCAACAACATCACCTCGTCGCACATGGGTTAGCAGTGCGCCAATAGTTGTTTGTTGGGGGGATATGGCAATATCTATGGCGCCGCCTTGTACTAAATCTACATAAGCGGGGTTATTGATAAGGGTCATTACTGTGCGAACACCTTGGCGCTTTGCGAGCATTGAGGCCATGATATTGGCCTCATCATCGTTAGTCAGAGCGCAAAATACATCGGTATCTTCGATATTCTCTTCGATTAGAAGCTCTCTATCGGAGGCGCTTCCTTGAAGTACAATGGTTTTATCTAAGGTGCGGGCCAGTTTGTTACAGCGTTCGAGGTTCCGTTCAATAATCTTTACTTGGTAGCGATCTTCTATAGATTCCGCTAAGCGGGCACCTATATTACCGCCTCCGGCGATGATAATGCGCTTATAGGGGTTATCGAGACGGCGTAGCTCGCTCATTACTGCCAAAATATCTTTTCGTGCAGCGATAAAGAAGACTTCATCGTCTGCTTCAATCACTGTATCCCCTTTAGGGATAATAGGACTACCACTACGGAAAATGGCTGCAACGCGGGTATCAACGGCGGGCATATGTGCACGAAGGTAAGATATTTCGCGTCCTACCAGTGGGCCGCCATAGTAAGCCTTTACTGCTACAAGTTGTGCTTTTCCATCGGCAAAATCGAGTACTTGCAGTGCGCCTGGGTGCTGAATGAGGCGTTTGATATGTTTGGTAACTAGAAATTCAGGGCTGATTTTTACATCAATAGGGATGCCTTTTTCGCCAAAAATCTTCTGGTTTTTGTTGAGGTAATCATGCTCGCGAACACGAGCGATCTTTGTTGGCGTGTTGAACAGTGTTTGTGCAATCTGACAGGCGAGCATATTAACTTCGTCAGAGTTGGTAACTGCAATCAACATATCAGCATCTACCGCACCGGCCTGTTCCAGCACCGTTGGGTATGAGGCTTTGCCTTCGATGGTACGAATATCGAGTCTGTCTTGAAGCTCTCGCAGTCGATTCGTGTCTGTGTCGACGACGGTGATGTCGTTATCTTCTCGGGCTAAATTCTCAGCCAGTGTGCCGCCAACTTGCCCGGCACCTAGAATAATAATCTTCATTATCAGCCTTTTACTGCTGCTAGAGGCGGTAGAGTCGCCGTTTTAGTCGAGCTTACTCTGTTTTTCCAGCAGTGCATAATAGAAACCATCATGGCGATTGATTTGTGGAAATAATTGACGTCCATGCTCGCGGGCAATTCCCCAAGGTGCATCAATTTTTATCTCTGTTGCATTGTCTGTTTGTGCAATAAAGCGCTTTATCTGTCGCTCATTTTCTTGCGGGAAAATGGAGCAAGTTGCATAGAGTAATTTTCCGCCTGGTTTGAGCATCGACCAGCAGTTTTCTAAGATAGATAATTGTAGTTTAGATGTTTCATGAATATCTTCACCTTGGCGTAAATATTTAATATCTGGATTGCGTCTAATAACGCCGGTGGCTGAACAGGGTGCATCTAATAGAATTCGATCGTAGAGCGTTCCGTCCCACCACTCTTGATGTGAAGCATCAGCAATAATTACATTGGCATCTAAATCTAAGCGCTCTAGGTTTTCTTCGATTCGCCCTGCTCTTCTCTCTTCTAGTTCTACGGCATCAACGGAGGCTAGAGCGGGTTCGCTTTCCAACAGGTGGCATAGTTTTCCACCTGGGGCCGCGCAAGCATCGAGAACGGTTTGACCTGCCTGCAAATCTAGTAGTTGGGCGGATAGTTGGGCCGCCTCATCTTGCACACTAAAGGCGCCTTCCTCATAACCGGGCAGTGATTCAATATTTAATGAGGTGGAGAGGCGAATTCCTGTGGGACTAAATTCGGTTTTCTCTGCATCAACGATGGGTTCAAGCTGAGTTAAATAGCTTTCTCTATCTGTTTTGAGTGCGTTGATTCTTAACGTCAGAGGTGCTTGTTCATTGTTGGCTTGTAGGATCTGTTGCCAATGATCCGGCCAGTTGTTTTTTAATTTAGCGATCATCCACTCGGGGTGGTTAAATTGGTAAGATTCGTTGTCTGATAATGAGTCGATCAACTCCTCTTGTTCCCGTTGGAAACGGCGTAAAATGGCGTTCACAACTTTACCCGCCCACTCCTTATCTAAATCCCTACAAGCCTCAACACTTTCACTGATGGCTGCATGGGCGGGAATACGTGTATGTTGAAGTTGGTATAAACCTAGAAGCACAATCGCTTTAATATCTATATCGCGAAATTTGAAAGCGCGATTTTGAAGCAGTTTTATTATGCAATTTAACTGTGGGTGGTGACGCATAGTGCCATAGCAGAGTTCGCGAAGTAAGGCGCGATCTTTCTCTGGGCAGCGTCGCTCAATAGCGGGGAGCTGGGTGTTGAGCGAACCTTTGTTCTGCAATAAAGGAGTCAACACTTGAGCGGCTAAGGCACGGACATTGGATGTCATTATAGTTATCCTAGTTGTACGCCAGCACTAAACTGTTCACGTTTAGAGTTGAGTACTGAAGCTGCATCCATAGGCTTTTTACCGGGGAGTTGCAGCATCTTGATTTTGATAGCCCCTTCCCCGCAGCCAACAACGATGCTTTTTTTATCAGAGGGAAGAATTTGTCCTGCTACACCTTGTTGATCTAGTCGTTCGCATTCAAGCAACTTAATTGTTTCACCTTTTAGCTGGAAAGTAACCGCTATACGTGGGCTCAATGCGCGAATCTTTAGATCAATAGCTTCTGCTGATTGGTTCCAGTCGATCACGCCCTCTTCTTTGCTGAGCTTGTGGGCATAAGTTGCTAACTCATTATCTTGCATTTCAGCAGCAATGTTTCCTTCACATAGGCCGTTTAATGTTTCGATTAAGGCGGTTGCACCTATGCCACTTAAACGATCAAAAAGGGACGCTGCTGTATCTGTTTCATTTATAGGTGTTGCGGCTTTCAAAAGCATGTTACCGGTATCTAAACCTTCATCCATTTGCATGATGGTGACACCGGTTTCTGCATCACCGGCTAACATAGAGCGTTCTACAGGGGCGGCACCTCTCCAGCGTGGCAGAAGTGAGCCATGCACATTAATACAGCCTAAACGGGGAGTTTCTAATATGGAGGGTGGCAAGAGCATTCCATAAGCAACAACAACCATAATGTCGGCTTCAAGGTTAGCGAGTACTTGCTGTTCCTCCTTGGTTTTTAAGCTGGTGGGCTGAAAAACAGGGATGTTATGGGCTTGAGCAAGGTCTTTAACCGGCCTTGGTGCCATCTGGTTTTTGCGTTTTCCTTTTTTATCAGGCTGGGTATACACCGCTATCACTTGGTGGTCGCTATCCAGCAGCGCTTGTAAATTGTACGCGGCGAAGTCTGGCGTTCCTGCAAAGACGATACGAAGTGGGGTGTTAGCCATAAAAAAGTTATCCAAATTAAATAAAACAGGCCTGCGCTGTTAAGCGCAAGCCTGAGAATAGAGTGTAGTCGATCGCGCTTACGCGTGCTTTTCCATTTTGTGCTGTTTTTCAAGCTTACCTTTAATGCGGTTTCGTTTAAGCATGGAAAGGTAATCTACAAACAACTTGCCATTTAGATGATCTAATTCATGTTGAATACAAACCGCTAAAAGGTCGTCTGCAATAAGTTCGTATGGCTCACCATTGTAATCTAGAGCTTTTAACTTAACTTTTTGTGGGCGCTGCACATCTTCATAGAAGCCGGGAACAGATAAACAGCCTTCCTGATATTTGTGTAACTCATCTTCAAGTATTTCAAATTCAGGGTTAATCAGAATTAAAGGCTCGTTTTGTTCTTCTGAGATATCGATAGTAACAATACGCTTATGAATATTTACCTGCGTTGCTGCTAAACCTATGCCGGGGGCGGCATACATAGTTTCGAGCATGTCATCAATTTGAGCACGTACGGCATCATCAACCGTTTCTACAGGTTCTGCGATAGTGCGCAGGCGAGGATCTGGGTATTCTAGAATGGTTAATATTGCCATGATTTAATGTCTATTCTACAGTTGTGTGAGGCTATCCAGCAGGTATCTATCATTGATACATGCTAACGTTAGAAAGAAAGTAACTTTGTTTCTAATCAAATTTCTCGATTTTTCAGCAGATTGGCCGAAATAATATGTCGAGATCGATAGCGAAAAATATTATTCTGCCTATTATACTGATTAGAACGCTCAATGCATTGTCGTTACCTCGTTAGCTTGATAGTTTTATAGCTTGGGGTAATAAGGGAACTGGACATGAAAAAATTGTTATGTGGATTACTTGCCTTTGTGGTGCTTTCTATTACGCATGTTAGTGCTGAAACACGAGAGGATAGTTTGCTTCTTCGTGATGATTATCCACAAGAATACGTGGTAGTTAAAGGTGATACTTTATGGCACATATCAGGGCGCTTTCTGCAAAGCCCTTGGAAATGGCCAGAGGTTTGGGGCGTAAACCCACAAGTTGATAATCCACACCTTATTTATCCTGGTGATGTTATCTACTTAACATGGGTAGATGGTAAGCCTCGTCTTGGTGTTCGTCGAGATAGTGGTATCTATCCTCGTGCGCGAACCTCTCCGCTAGATCAGGCTATCCCTGCGATACCTCTACGCGACATCATCAGCTTTTTGAATGATAACCGTGTGTTAGAGGAAGATATTCTAAAGGATGCTCCTTATGTATTAGGTGGTAAAAGTGCACGCATCATCGCCGGTGCGGGCGATCGTATTTATGCTCGAGGTAGTTTGTTAGAAGAGCAGCGTCGACAAGGCATCTATCGTGCAGATGGTGAATACGTAGACCCTGATACGGAAGAGGTATTAGGTTTCGAGCTAACTAAGGTAGCTGATGCTGATGTGAAAACACACACAGACGATGTTATTACCCTTGATGTTGTGAAATCTAAAAAAGAGATTCGAGTATTGGATCGAGTAGTACCGACCGAAGAGGTTCGTATACAGTCTATCTTTTATCCTCAACCCTCTCCTGATGGTCTTGAAGGTAAAATTCTTAAAGTGCTTGGTGGTGTTAGAGATGGCGGACAGTTCAATGCTGTCGCCATTAACCGCGGTGTACGTGAAGGTTTAGAGCCTGGGCATGTTTTTGCTATTTACCGTAAAGGTGAGCGTCTTAAGGATCCTGTGACTAAAGAGTTCGTCACTTTGCCTAGTGAACGTTCGGGCGAATTGATGGTGTTTAAAGTATTCGAAAAAGTAAGCTATGGTTTAGTTATGCAAAGTACAGATGTCGTTTCTATTGGCGATACTTTGCGCCAACCATAATTTAAGGAAATAAAAATGACGGCAGATCCAAGGGACTGGATCGCCGTTGCAGCTCTGCCCAGTCTTGGGCCGGCTTCGATTAAAGCGTTATGGGAGCAAGGCTGGACGCCTGAAAAGCTTCTTAACGCATCTTCAATCGAATGGCAGCGGCTAGGTCTTAAACAGAAAACTGTAGATGCGCTGTGTGAATATCAGTGCTCCTCTCAAGGTCTTGTTCATCAAGCTATAGATACTGCTTCGCAGTGGCAAGCATCGTTTGATGACGCACATATCCTACCTATCACCCACTCTGATTATCCCCAATTACTTCGTGAAATTTATGATCCTCCTCCTATTTTGTTTGTTCGTGGGAATATTCAAGCACTTAATTTACCCCAGATAGCGATTGTCGGTAGCAGGAGCGCGTCTGTAAGTGGTTTAAAGCAAGCCTATAGGTTTGCCTTAGAATTCGCCAAAAATGGCGTTGTTGTTAATTCGGGATTGGCTTTGGGGGTTGATGCCGCGGCCCATAAGGCGTGCATTGATATTGAGAAGCCTACTGTCGCTGTTTTTGGTACCGGCATTGATCGGATCTATCCCGCCCGAAATCGATCATTAGCTGTAGATATTTTAAGAAATGGAGGTGCTTGGGTAAGTGAATTTTTCTTGGGCTCCCCTCCTATAGCGCCCCATTTTCCAAAAAGGAATCGCTTAATTAGTGGTATGAGCGTAGGTGTGCTGGTTGTTGAAGCTGCTCCGAAAAGCGGATCTTTAATTACGGCTAGAATGGCAATGGAGCATGGTCGAGAGGTTTTTGCGCTGCCGGGTCCATTAAATAATCCTTTAAGTCGAGGTTGCCACTTGTTAATTAAAGAGGGGGCTGCATTGGTAGAAACAGCGCAAGAGATGGTTGACCAACTTGCGCCCTTATTAGGTTGTTATCTAAATGAGGAGTTTGAGCAAGATAGCGTAAACCTAGACAGCAGTGCCCAGAATAATTTAATGGTTGAGTTGAGTGGCGCTGAAAGCCGCGTTTTAGAACAGATAGGTTATGAGGTTTGTTGTATAGATGCGCTAAGTGTTCAAAGTGGTTTAAGCATTGCTGAGTTGAGTCAGCTACTTGTCTCTATGGAATTAAAAGGAGTGATAGAGCAAAGAGAGGGTGGCTATATTAAGTGCTAAAAGAGTTTGGTTTGCCTAACATGAAATAAAAAGGAATATCAGTCGATTTTTCTATATATTTTTCGTCTATATCTATGACCTAACAGTTGTTGCAAAGCGGGCTTTGAACATTTAGTGTTCAGCATCCTAACCTAACTATCCGAGAGAGACATGAGCAAACCATTCCTTGCTATTCTAATGGGGTCGGATTCTGACCTACCTGTAATGACCGCTGCGGTTGACGTATTGCGCTCATTGGACGTTGCGTTCGAAATTAAAGTTAGCTCTGCACACCGTACTCCGGTTCAGACACATGATTATGTTAAAGATGCTGATGCTCGTGGTGCTGTAGCTTTTATTTGTGCTGCCGGAATGGCTGCTCATTTAGCAGGTGCCGTAGCTGCGAATACAACTAAACCAGTGATTGGTGTGCCAATTAATTCATCACTTGATGGTTTAGATGCGTTACTTTCTACTGTTCAGATGCCGGGTGGCATTCCTGTTGCTACAGTTGCTATTGGTAAAGCGGGCGCTAAAAATGCAGCCTACCTTGGTGCACAGATTATGGCTGTAGCGGATGCTGATCTTGCGGAACGTTTAAAGCAAGAGCGACAAGCTAATACTGATTCCATTGTTGCAAAAGATGCAGCACTGCAGGAAAAGCTACAGAACGGTGAGTTGTAATCAGAATTTAAACTGGTGGCATATCCATCAGTCTGTTCGGGCGATAGAACACGGAGGTGTTATCGCCTATCCTACCGAAGCGGTTTGGGGATTAGGGTGTGACCCTTTTAACCAAGACGCAGTCTCCCACCTGCTCAAAATTAAACGACGCCCTGTCGATAAAGGGCTTGTTTTGGTTGCGGGCAACCTGTCTCAAATACAATTTCTGTTAGATGACCTCAGTGCGGAAGAATACGATAAAGTAACGGCTAGTTGGCCGGGGCCTTATACGTGGGTTTTACCGGACAAAAAAGATATAATCCCCAGATGGATTAAAGGAAAACATAGTTCGGTTGCTGTGAGAGTGAGCGATCACTTACTTGTTAAAAAGTTAACTGAAACTTACGGTTCTTTCATCGTTTCAACTTCTGCTAATCCTTCAGCTCATTGTCCTGCAAAAGATATATTGAGAGTAAATACTTACTTCGGCAGTGAGCTTGATTATGTTTTGCCTGGTTGTTTAGGCGGATTGTCTCAGCCAACCCAAATTAAAGATTTAAAATCGGACCGTATCGTTAGGGTCTGAATATATAAGTGAGTGAGTACTATGTCCGCCCCAAATATCGAAGCTGTAAAAGAATATCTATTAAGCCTTCAGGACGCTATTTGTGATGCCCTTGAAAAGGTTGATGGCGGTGGTGAATTCTTTGAGGACGAATGGCAGCGTGAAACCGGCGGCGGAGGTCGGACTCGAGTATTAGCGGATGGAGCCATCATTGAAAAAGGCGGGGTAAACTTCTCCCATGTTTTTGGTGATAAGTTACCGGGCTCGGCTACTGCGCATCGGCCTGAGTTGGCCGGACGTAACTTTCAGGCGATGGGTGTTTCCTTGGTCATCCACCCAAAAAACCCTTACATCCCTACTTCGCATGCTAACGTACGCTTCTTTATTGCAGAAAAAGAAGGGGAAGATCCTGTTTGGTGGTTTGGTGGTGGTTTTGATTTAACGCCTTACTATGGCAATGATGAAGACTGTAAATTTTGGCATCAAACAGCTAAAGATGCATGTGACCCGTTTGGCGAGGATATCTATCCACACTTTAAAACATGGTGTGATGAGTATTTCCATCTGAAGCATCGTGATGAGCCAAGAGGTATAGGTGGATTGTTTTTTGATGACCTGAATGAGTATGGTTTCGAAAAAAGCTTTGCTCTGATGCAATCTATTGGTAACGCTTATAGTAAAGCTTATATCCCAATTATTGAGCGTAATAAAGATAAAGAGTACGGCGAGCGTCAACGTGATTTCCAACTGCATCGTCGTGGACGTTATGTTGAGTTTAACCTTGTTTATGATCGTGGGACACTTTTTGGCCTTCAGTCTGGTGGGCGTACAGAGTCAATTCTAATGTCACTGCCTCCTGAAGTGCGTTGGGGCTATGATTGGAAACCAGAAGCAGGCACTGAAGAATCTGTGTTATATGATCGTTATTTAAAGCCTACAGATTGGTTGAATGTTTAACATTACTCAAGCAATGTAAAGAGTCCAGATATATGACAGATCGTTATGCCGTTTTTGGCAACCCTATAACGCATTCAAAATCACCGCAGATTCATACGGCTTTTGCTGAAAATACAGGTCAAGATTTGACCTATGAGGCGGTTGCTGTAGCGGAAGATAAATTTGCTGAAACTGTTGAGTCATTTTTATCCGGCGATGGGCGGGGGTTGAATATAACTATACCTTTTAAGCAGGAAGCTTGGGCGTTAGCTACCGTGCGATCCCCTCGTGCAGAACTTGCCGGAGCAGTGAATACTCTCTATCGCGATGAGCAGGGGCAGCTCTGTGGTGATAACACTGATGGTATAGGTATGGTGCGAGATATTATTCGTAACCATGGCGGCAAGATTGAAGGTAAGCGGGTTCTTATTCTTGGTGCTGGTGGTGCGGTGAGGGGCGTGTTACAGCCTGTTTTAGAGCAGAAGCCACAGCGATTAGTGATTGCAAACCGAACCGCTTCAAAAGCGGTTGAATTGGCCGAACTGGTTGCTCATTTAGGTAATGTTTCCGGATCTGGATTTGATACATTGGATGGACAATGTTTTGATTTGATTATCAATGGGACCGCTGCGAGCCTTCAGGGAGAAGTGCCTCCCATTCCTGCTTCTGTTTTAGCTGATCATGCTTGGTGCTATGACATGATGTATTCCGCCTCCCCTACTGCTTTTTGTCAGTGGGCTTTAGATAAAGGCGCAGAAAAATCAATTGATGGATTAGGTATGCTCGTTGAACAAGCCGCACAATCCTTTCAAATATGGCGCGGAATTGAACCTGATTCTCAGTCGGTAATTAAACAGCTTCGTAATCTATTAACTGATTGATTTTAATACAACTGTTATCTTTCCTTGTTTTTCCATCAGAGCTTGCAAGCGGCGCTTCTGGGGGGTATAACTTCAAGAAACACAGGTAAAAATTGTGATTTCTTAATGACCCCAGTCATCAGCGGGAGCGCCATATGGTAACGGAAACCCGACTATCCACTGAGCAGCTCTATTGCAGCTGTGATCCTGAACTACTACCTTTTAAAACCACATCAACACTTGAACCTTTTACCGGCTTTTTTGGGCAGGATCGGGCGCTTGAGGCGATGGAATTTGGTATTGGTATGCGCCGTCCAGGTTATAACCTGTTTGTTATGGGAACGCCTCATACTGGACGTTTCTCTTTTGCGATGGAAAACCTAAAAGCGGTTGCCAAAAAAGAGAAGAAACCGACCGATTGGATCTACCTTAATAATTTAAAAGATAATCGCCATCCTTTGGCCATCAGTTTTCCCGCCGGGAAGGCACAGCAGTTTAAGCGTGATATTAAACATATTATTGAGGGCGCTTTAACGGAGATGCCCGCGGCGTTTGAAAGCCCAACTTACCAGCGTAAGAAAAGTAAAATCGAGCGCGATTTTAATCGTTATTATGATCATGCGATTGATGCCGTTGAGCGCGAAGCGCGTGAACATAGTATTGCTGTCTATAGAGATGCCGGGACTATAGGGTTTACTCCTGTTGCTGATGGGCAGGCAATGGATGAGGCAGCTTTTTCTCAGCTAACTGAAGAGGCGCGAGCTGGATTTACTAGAGCTATTTCTGAGTTAGAAGATCAGCTAAATGAAGCGCTAACTGGCTTGCCTCAATGGCGTCGTGAAGCGGCTGAAAAGTTAAAAAATCTTGATCGAGACACAACTAGAGAAGCGATCTCCCCCCTATTCCAACCGATTAAAGAGAAATATGCCAATCTCTCTGCAGCCATGGACTATTTGGCTGAGATGGAAAACTCGTTGGTTAAAAACTGTAGTGAAATTGTCGGTGATGACAAGGTTCTAGAGCCCGTAACTGATGCTGCCCGACGTAACTATATGGAAAGCAATTATGGGGTTAATCTGCTAGTTGATAATGTTAAAACCAAAGGCGCTCCCGTTGTTTATGAGGCTCATCCGAGTTATGAGAATCTATTTGGCCGCGTTGAATACAATACGGAGATGGGTGCGCTGTCGACCAACTACAAGCTTATTCGTTCTGGTGCATTGCATCAGGCTAATGGCGGTTATTTGGTTATGGAGGCGGAAAAGCTATTAGAACAGCCTTTTGTCTATGGCGCTTTGAAGCGTGCACTGAAATCCCACGAGATAAGTATAGAAAGCCCTGCCAGTGAATATACAGGGATTAGTACTATTACACTTTTGCCGCAAGCGGTGCCTTTGACAGTAAAGATTGTGCTTGTGGGCTCTCGAGATATTTATTACTTACTACAAGAACTCGACCATGATTTTGAAAAGATGTTTCGTGTTGTGGTCGATTTTGATGAGGATGTAAAGCGAACTCCACAGATGGTGCGTAGTTATGCCCGTTTGATGAAAACCTTAGCGGATGAAGAAGGTTTAGCGCCTTTAACTCGTCGAGCGGTAGCTCGGTTGGTGGAACATAGTTCTCGGCAGGCTCAAAATCAAGCGCTGTTATCGGCTCATATTGGTGAGTTAGTAGATCTGCTCTGTGAAGCGGATTTTAAACGGATCAAGGAGGAAGATGAGCTAATCAATGCTGATCATGTGGAGATGGCATTGAATGCGAAAGAGCGTCGCACAGCACGTATGGCGGAGAAGATTGAAGAGGGTATCGTAGAAGAGACCGTATTGATCGATACTGAAGGTGAGGCTATAGGTAAAGCCAATGGCTTAACTGTACTTCAAGTGGGTGATGTGGCATTTGGTACACCTGCACGTATTACTGCGACGGTATATCCCGGTAATCGCGGTATTGTGGATATTGAGCGGGAGGTGACTTTAGGTCAGCCTATTCACTCGAAAGGGGTGCTTATCCTCAGTGGTTTCCTGGGTAATCAGTACGCTAAAGATTTCCCTATGGCGATGTCCGCGAGCATAGCTCTAGAGCAATCGTACGGCTATGTTGATGGTGATAGCGCTTCATTAGCGGAGGTTTGTACTTTAATCTCAGCACTTACCCATATTCCAATCAGTCAAAATTATGCAACCACTGGTTCAATCAATCAGTATGGTGAAGTGCAGGCAATTGGCGGTGTAAACGAGAAAATAGAAGGTTTCTTTAATCTATGTAAGGCTCGAGGCTTGAATGGCGAACAGGGGGTGGTTATCCCTAAGGCAAATATTCGTAATTTAATGTTAAAAGCTGAAGTGGTTGAAGCGGTGAGACAAGGGGAGTTTTCTGTTTATGCAGTTTCCCACGTGGATCAATGTTTAGAAGTCTTGATGGGGCGTAAAGCCGGTAAGCTTAAAGAGGATGGTACGTTTACTCAGCGCAGTATTAATGCCCAAGTGGTTAAGCGTTTACGTGAAATATCCAGTGCTAAAGCCGATTAGGCTTCATACCTTATGCTTAAAATAGGTAAAAGTTGTTGCTAGCTAGTTCCATGCTTAGCATTTTACCGATACTATGCACGCTATTAGTGCAATGGTTTCATTGTCACTAAGGTTATACCGAATTGTGACGACCGGCATTGATGATAGAAGGGGGATTCAATGCCGGTCTGTCACACTACGAAGTAAATAGCAGTTTTTTACTGCAGATCTACTTAGTTCACTGCTTGGAAACAGTTAACCTTGTGGTTTAAAACTCTGTTACAAGTACAAGGTTTAACGTATCTGTTTCTTCATTGCTGTATGACTCTTCACGAACATACTCTGCAACAACAGACGCATTTTCACCGAATGAGCGCTCTACACCTAGAACAATACGTTCTTCCGCTAGGTCTACAACATTCTGGCCATCATCTGTTTCACTATAGCCTGCAAAGATTTGACCGTCAGCACCAAACACGTTAGTTGCATAACCTGCATTTAGGTGTAGGAAGGTTGGGTCAATAGATGTGTTGTCAGCATCAATATCAATATATTCTGCAGACAGTGCTAGAGCACCGACTTCATATAGGCCGTTTACACGCCATGCATCGCCTGCTGGAAGGCCGTTTAGGTCAGCAACATCGCTTAGGTAACCCGCACCAAAAGACAAGCCTTCAGTTACAGCGAAATCTGCGCCTAAACCAATAGTATCAAGGGTATCGCCATCTTCTGCGCCATTAAAAGTATAAGCGTCTAGTGTTAGGCTATCGTTACCCCAGCTAACCATCGCCATACCTTCTTTGATATCGAAAGCATCGTCAGTTAGTGGATCAGTCCATGAGTTGCTGTTAATAACAGCAAATGGAACTGGTGCTTTACCAACAGTAAGGGATAGGTTGCTATCTGGTGCACCAATTACAGCGTAAGCTTCAGTTACGTCTAGTTTTTCAGCGTCTGAATCATATTCAATTAATGAAGAAAGCGTTACGTTTTCGTTAACTTTAGCTTCAATGCCTAACTCAAAAGTGTCAAGCAGGACATCATTTGTGCTGTTGCCGCCGTCTTCTTCAGAGTGAGTTGCAAGAACTTCTAACGCACCTGAAACGCTTACGTTATCAGCAAAACCACCAGAGGTATTAGATGTAGTTCCTTGTTTAGCTATAGTAGCTTGCTGAGTCGCTAGCTGAGATTCAAGCTGTGCGATGCGCGCTTTCATTGCTGCTAATTCTTCTGCAACGTCCGCAAATGCAGGAGATGATATTGCTAGAGCCGCTGCAACACATGTAGCGATGGCTGTTTTTTTCATGGTTTTTCCCTTCATCTTTATGTAATAGTAATAAGTTATATTATAACATTTTATATATGCTTGTGTGTATACCCCAATGCCTAAAAATAGCCTCTTCAAACAAGAGGGGGTAGACACTCCCTAAACTAGAAATGGGGATAAGTGGTTATCCCAGGCGGTATGAGCCGGAATATCCAATTTTACTTTTTCTTTATTTTTGGTTTGGCAGTTATAACGGTAGCAATACCCTCTGCCCGTACTGATTAAGAACTCTTCAGGTTTCTCTGTTTGCGCTAAACCGCAACCATCTCTGCTTGTGGTTGATGTAATAAATTGCTGGGTGTCTGCATGCCAAAATGTTACTAAGTCACCGCGGGGTGATGAGATGGCTGCAACTTTTCCGCTTTTATCAAAACGAGCACTACCGCAATACTGTTTCATTGCCATATTGGTGCTAATCGGTGCGCGAACTAATGCTAGAGGTTGTCCTTGGGTATGGAACGCAACTAAAGGGACATCGTCTGTTTTGTCTCCTTGGTATTGCAGGCCTATTACAACCCTGCCTGTTTGATTAATATCAAAGTGGCGAATGCTAAGCTGGTGGTACTCTTCAGGCATAAAGACCTGTTCTTTCAATTGACCTGTATTGATGTCTACATAGGCTAGTGATGGGCGCATAACATCTATATTGAGTTTTGCCCTACCTTTGTCGGGATGGGTAAGAATTCCCCCATTGGCGATTACTAAGGTCTTCTCATCAGGCATCATTTTTAGTTCATGGGGGCCAATGCCCGCAGAGCTAAATTGTTGTACAACAGCATAGTTATGCAGAGCATCACGAATAACAATTAGTCCCTGCCCTGTTGCAATCTCGTTTTCAGTTGAGATCAGCCAGCGACCATCTGCAGAATAAATTGCATGGCCGTAAAAGTGCTGTCCTTGAGCGCTTCTAATGCGAGTTTCTAGCTGTTTTGTTTCGTAGTTGACCACATCAATAAATGTTTCTGGGCGACGACCTACAGCGGCTAATAGCGGCCTATGGGGATGGGCCGCAATGTGATGCGCTCGTGCTGGTAACTCATGACGTAAGTGCAGACGCCCTGCCTGATCGATCACCAGTAATTCATATGCACCATTGGATGCTTTTGCAGCGGAAGCAAATAAAGACTGTTTCCCATTTGCAAGCAGCGAAGGGCTTAGTAAAGTGCAACCTAACAGCAGGCTAAATTGTCTACGATTAATCCCCGTCACGACTATTAAATCCTAGCTGAAGACCTAGCGCAGGCATGGTTTTATCAAGGCTTTCGTGCAGTTGCTTAAGCTCTTGGGCGATAAGTAATAGCTGCTCTTTCACCTTTGGCTCTTTAAGGTGTTGAGATAGTGGCGTAGGTATCTTTTCTAAGGTGGTTTCTATAGTGATGAATTGCTGTTCAATACTGTCTGCTAAATCGGTCGCACCCTCCTCTTTTAGCAACTGGAAAAGACTGTAATCTTTAAGGCCGCTGTAGAGGTGATGGAGTGATTGGATATTCATCTGTATATTTTGCAGTGCATTTTTACTACGCCAGCTTTCTAAGCGACGAGCCTTTGCTTTACCTTCATTACCTAGTGGTCTAAGTATTTTTAGATCGCGAATCACTTCCAGTGGTTCGACTTGAGCTTTCATAATATCAATGCTCGCTTCTTGAGCACTTTCGTAGATACCTTCTTCGGAAGTGAGTGTACTAAATTCCTGCTTGTACTCTTGCCACTCCTTATTGGTATTGTCCGTTTGAATGACTAGATAATCACTAACCGATTGTAGGAATTGGCAACGATATGGATTCTCTTCTATCTGTTTTAACGCGTCATCAGCAAAGAGAATTCGCTCCATGGCGGGTAAGCCTTTCACTGCAATACTTGCTGTTCTGAAAAATTCAGGCTCCAGTGATGCTGGATCTTGATTTTTAAGAATAATATTCAGTTGTTTTGAAGTGAGGTTTTTCTTGTCTGGCCAAAATTGAATCGTAAAATTACGCATTAATAGTTCAATAGGGCCAAACTGCACATGCTGTATACTCTGCCATGCATTCAGTGTGTCAATAAAGTGGGCTTCAGCATTCCTCAAATTTTCTTCGGATGGCGCTGCACACAGTGAGGCGCTAGCCATCGCTAAGGTTTTGCTTTTTTCCGCTAGAGTATTGTAGCTCGGAAGTATGTGCTCATTTACAGCGGCTTGATTGAGTTTTAACCAACGCTCTTGGCTGATTTCTGCTGCTGTAATTGGCGCATTCAGTAAAAATACTAAGCTGAGTGCGCTGTATCGGGTAATAGATAGCAGGCTCATTTATAGAGACTCCAGGAATTTGATAAGATTATTTCGATCAGATTTTGACATCTTTGTTACGGATCGCTTGGCTTGTTCAGCTTCGCCTCCGTGCCAGAGGATCGCTTCAAGTAAAGTGCGTGCACGACCATCATGTAAGTAGTGGGTTTTTCCGCTAACAACGTCCGTTAGTCCAATGCCCCATAACGGGGGTGTTCGCCACTCAAGGCCATTAGCTAAATACTCGGCGCGATTATCGGCTAAATCTTCCCCCATGTCATGTAATAGAAGATCTGTATAAGGCCAGATTAATTGATTACTTAATTCAGGTAGCTCGGGTATGTTCGCTGTTGTAAATCTTGGCTGGTGGCAGTTAGCGCAACCGCTATTATAGAAAATTTCTTTGCCCGCTAAAACCTCTGGATCGTCAGCATTTCTGCGAGCGGGAACGGCAATATGACGTGTATAGAAGAGTAATAGCTCTATCATGCTTGCGGATGCCTCAACCCCGTCAAGATGAACACTATTTCCATTGGGCATGTTTAAGCAGCTTTCTTGCTGTTGTGTGCACTCGCCATAAGGACTTGTTGCATAGGGAGTGGATATGCCTATATCTCCATTAAAAGCGGTATTGTTCTGTTGGTTTAGCGTTGGTGTGCCGGCCTTCCAGCCAAATCGCCCGAGTGCTGTTGACTGGGTTTGTTGGTTCCAAACCCAGTTAGCCCTGCCTGAAATACCATCGTTATTGAGATCATTAGGA
The DNA here is from genome assembly GCF_030547495.1 of Neptuniibacter sp. 2_MG-2023. Taxonomy (NCBI): domain Bacteria; kingdom Pseudomonadati; phylum Pseudomonadota; class Gammaproteobacteria; order Oceanospirillales; family Oceanospirillaceae; genus Neptuniibacter; species Neptuniibacter sp. 2_MG-2023. The sequence continues at coordinate 148,947 of NZ_JAUOQC010000006.1, forward strand.
TCGCTTAGGGCTAAAATGCTGGCCTCAGGAATACTTTCTAAGAGACCTAAACCAATCATCGCGGGGGCGATACGAGGTGATAATAAAGTCTCTGGATGTAGAGGGCCATATCCGAGATCGCTGATTGAGTATTTTGGGCGACGTAAAGAAACGGATTCTCCATCCGCTAAGGCGATCTCTGTCTCGTTATAGCTTATTTGTATATGCCCTTCGGCATTTAATCCTGCTACCGCAAAGTCTTGTAACTGAGTACCGTAAGTCGGTTCAGGAATGACACCGACCTCTCCTGTTGCTAAGGCTTGCTTTTGCTCTTTGTTTTGAGGAGGGATACTTAAGCGCAAGAAAAGTGAAACTGCGTTATCTTCTGGCCAGTTGCTTTCCGGCGTATGGCCTCGGCCATCTCTTATATGGCATTGCATGCAGGAGCGAGCATTATAGAGGGGGCCTAAACCATCGCTAGCGGTGGTTGATGATGGCGCAGGTACCCACAACTTTTTGAATATGCTATTCCCTAGCTTAAAATCTAACTCTTTTTTAAATGCGAGATTAGCGGCTGGGTGGCTGAAGCTGTGTCTATTATTTCCATTATGATGAGTTGTTGCACCACCCTGCTCGATCTCTTCTGCTATAAAACCTACCGTTGAGCTCTCTGCTGCGAAGAGCTGGAAGGAGAAAAGCAGATATAGGAATAGAGATAATTTGTGCACAGTATTTTTTTCATCATCTATGAAAAGAAAAATCCGAGACCTAGGCCCCGGATTTTATGATTAGCCTTCAGTTTAGTTACTCAGCGCTAATTGAAGCTGGGTTATCTAAGCTATCTGAACCTTCTAACTCAATACCTTCGAGCTTCAACGCTGCAATAGCATTTTCAATAGATTCAGCTTCTGCAACTAAGGCGTCCACGAACGTTTGTACTACTTGGTTGCCTGTTTTGTTGTCGACACCGATAAGTACGTCAAAGGTATTGCCTTTCGCTGCTTCATCAACCATTGCTTGAGCAGCGTTTTCAGTTTTGTCTAGGTTGTTTCTAAGATCTTGATCAACTGCAGGAGATTGGTGCTTGATCAGTTCCGCAAGGCTTGCACCAGAAACGGTGGAGCCATCAACGCGGGTATATTCGCCTAAATAGACATTTTTAATCCCTTTTGCATCGTAGAAATGGGAGTTATGTGTATTATCGGAGAAGCAATCATGTTCCTCTTCAGGGTCATGTAGCATTAAGCCTAGCTTAGTGCGTTCTCCCGCCAGTTCACCGTACGCTAAGCTACCCATGCCCGTTAGAATTGTTGCTATACCTTCCGCGGGTGCTTTGGATAATAGTTCAGTGCGCGCAGGGCCTTGGGGAGCCCAGTTGTTTGTCATCTCTTGCAGATCATCAATCAGAAGCTCTGTCGCAGCCATTAAGTAGTCGCGGCGACGATCACAGTTACCATGGGTGCAATTCTCAAGATCAAAATCAGTTGCTGGGCGATTACCTGCACCTGGGTTATTACCATTTAGATCTTGGCCCCATAAAAGGAACTCAATGGCATGATAACCAGTTGCCACATTGGCTTCTACTTCGTCTATCTCATGTAGGGTTTCTGCGAGCAGCTTCTTATCTATTTTAGATGCGTCAATCTCAACGCCACCTACTTTAAGTTTGCTGTTGGCAACAATATTAGCTGTATAGAATGGGTTTTCATCTGATTCCGCACCATAACCTGCTGCTACGTAATCGATCAGTCCTTCATCTAGTGGCCAAGCATTAACTTTGCCTTCCCAATCATCAACTATTGGGTTACCAAAGCGGAAAGCTTCCGATTGCTGGTAAGGTACGCGTGCTGCAATCCACGCTGCACGAGCCTTTTTTAGATTCTCTTCGGTAGGTTTTGCAAGGAAAAGATTAAGAACTTTATTTAGCTCTTGAGCCGTTAGTAGCGAATCTTCATACGTCGCTTGTGCAATGTTAGCGTAATTGTCGAGTATATCGGACTGGGCGGGCGTAGAGGCAAGAACGGGACCGCATACGATAGCCGATATAGCTGCTGTTACGAATGACTGGCGAAAATTCATAAATCAATTCCTATTTATTTGCAGTAATAATAAATTTCCCAGAAGGATAATCGTAATGAGAATAAATATCAATAGCAAAAAGACTTATATAAGCTATTTATGGTGCTGCGCCTGAAAGCCAGTGCTCTGCTTCGATAATCCATGCGGCTTCTCCATTAGGGCGAAACCAAGAATCTACTGCATAGGCATGGTCCGTATCGCTCTCAATCACTGCGGCACTGTTGTGGGGCGCATGGAGAGTGAACAAGCCACGGTGCATATTACCGCCAACTCGGTGGTATTTAAGCAGTTCTAAGTTTTGTAGAAGGAGTAAATAAGTACTTGTGTTGTTTGATTCGGCAACACAGTCGAGTTGATTGCTTTCAAAGCTAAAGCCAAAAGCATTTTTAGCTAAATCGTGTTCCGTGCCTATTTTGGGACCTGTTATCTTTTCTAATAGTCCGATCGCTTGAGCTATCCTCTCTCGTTCTTCTACAGCGTCAGCAGGTAATGGGGTGAATAGTAATTGAACCGGTTTAAGCTCATCGGCTGATAACTGTATAGATTTGGATTTAGTGCAACCAAAGTTTTGGCATAAGGTCATCTCTCCTGAGTCTGTAGGTGTTGATAAACCATGTGTTTTTAGCCAAGACTCTGGCGTACTTTGGGTGTTGTAACTACAGCCGCTGCAACTGATAAGAACAGCGAGGGCGCTATAAATTAGCGTAGTCTTCTTCAAGGTGTTTATCCTTTAGATTTACGTAATTAGAGGCGCTGTAACTGAAAAAAGAACATTCCTTTTCGGTTAAAGCTCGTTGTTGCTTTGCTGGGCGGCCCACATAAAGATAACCGCTTTTTAAGGTTTTTCCTGGGGGGACAAGAGAGCCAGCGCCGATAATCACTTCATCTTCGACAATAGCGCCATCCATAATCATAGCGCCCATACCGACAAGAACCCTATTGCCAATACTGCAGCCGTGTAACATCGCTTGGTGGCCAATGGTGACATCAGAGCCGATGATAAGAGGGAAACCGTCAGGGTTGTAGGGGCCTGCATGAGTAATATGTAACACGGAGCCATCTTGTACGCTTGTGCGATCGCCTATGCTGATGCGGTGCATATCGCCACGAATGACAGTGAGAGGCCAAACAGATACATCATCGCCCAATGTTACATCACCAAGCACGACCGCACTTGGATCAACAAATACACGCTCTCCTAACGTGGGAGTCATGCCTTGATAGGTACGGATTTTCATACTTTATTACTCGAATATGATTTAAAGGAAACTATTATGGCAAATTTATAAGAGGAAGTTTAAATAGAATTATAATTGAAAAATTCATTTTTGATCCCATTAAAGAGGTATTACCCCTCTTCTTTAGGAGCATATTAGATGAGCAACCCAATGCTTGAGCCGCAATTATTACCTGCTTTTAGTTCGATTAAACCTAATCATATCGAAGCAGCGATAGATCAGTTATTGGCGGATGGCCGAGCAGAGGTTGAGAGAATCTTAGGCTCAATGACATCGCCTACATGGGATAATCTTGTGGCTCCGTTGGAGGAGATGAACGATCGCTTGGCAAAAGCTTGGTCACCGGTGTCGCATATGAATGCGGTGGTTAATACGGATGAGTTGAGAGACGCCTATAACGCCTGCCTGCCTAAATTGTCCCAATACTGGACTGAGATGGGACAGAATCAAGCGCTTTACCAAGCGTTCAATGATTTTGCTGAAAGTGAAAATTTCAAACAGTTAAATGAAGCTCAACAGAAGGTCGTTACTAATACCCTAAGGGATTTTCGTTTATCCGGTATCGCATTGAATGGTGATGATCAAAAACGTTATGCAGAGCTGCAGCAGAAGCTCTCAGAGCTAACGACGAAGTTCTCCGAGAATGTATTAGATGCCAGTAACGCATGGAATAAACTACTTAGCGACGAAAGCGAGCTGGCGGGTTTGCCGCCGATGGCTTTAGCTGCGGCAAAACAGATGGCTGAAGCAAAAGGTTTAGACGGGTGGTTAGTAACTTTAGATTTTCCATCTTACCTGCCAACGATCACTTATGCGGATAATCGTGAATTACGCAAAGAAGTTTATACCGCCTTTGCGACACGGGCATCAGATCAGGGACCTGGTGAGGGGAAATGGGATAATTCGTCTGTAATGACACAGATTCTTGAGCTCCGTTTAGAGTTGGCGAAGCTATTAGGTTTCGATAACTACGCTGAATACTCCCTTGCTACTAAAATGGCTGAAACAACCGATCAGGTTGTACAGTTTCTAAATGATTTAGCCGAGAAAAGCTTGCCTGTAGCTAAGCAAGATTATCAGCAGCTGTGTGATTTCGCTAAAGAGGAATATGGGGTTGAGGATCTGCAAGCGTGGGATCTTGCTTACTTTAGTGAAAAATTGAAACAGGCTAAATACGCAATTTCTGAAGAGCAGATTCGCCCTTACTTCCCGCTACCTAAAGTGTTGAACGGTTTGTTTACTGTGGCAGGAAAGCTGTTTGATATTGAGATCAGTGAAGTGGATGAGTTCGACCGTTGGCATAAAGATGCACGGTTGTTTGAAATTCGGCGTAAAGGCGAGGTGATTGCACGCTTCTTCTTAGACCTTTATGCCCGTGAAAAGAAACGGGGCGGCGCTTGGATGGATGATTGTCGTGTACGTCGCCGCTTAGCGGACGGTACGCTTCAGCTTCCCGTTGCGTATTTAGTGTGTAATTTTAGTTCACCGGTGGGGGATGATCCCGCTTTATTGACCCATAATGAAGTGACCACCATGTTCCATGAGTTTGGCCACGGGTTACACCATATGCTGACTCAGATCGAATCGGCTGATGTCAGTGGTATTAATGGTGTTGCTTGGGATGCGGTTGAGTTGCCAAGTCAGTTCTTAGAAAACTGGTGTTATGAGCCGGAAGCTTTAGCACTTATTTCTGGTCACTATCAAACGGGTGAAACGCTGCCGCAAGCATTGTTAGACAAAATGTTGGCAGCACGTAATTTTCAATCCGGTATGATGATGGTACGTCAGCTTGAATTTTCGTTATTCGATTTCTGTTTACATCGTGACTATGAGCCTGGTGTCACAGATGTGCAGAGCTATTTAAACGATATCCGTAGTCGTGTGGCGGTGATTACACCACCTGATTTCAATCGTTTCCAGCATAGCTTTAGTCATATTTTTGCTGGTGGCTATGCCGCAGGGTATTACAGTTACAAATGGGCTGAAGTCTTGTCTGCTGATGCCTTTTCCCGCTTTGAAGAGGATGGCGTATTTAGCAAAGAAGCGGGTAATGACTTCCGTCAGCATATTTTAGAGATGGGTGGGTCTCGTGAGCCAATGGAGCTGTTTGTTGCCTTCCGTGGGCGTGAGCCAGAAGTGGATGCACTGCTTCGTCATTGCGGTATCCAAACCGCAGCTTAGAATCATAAAAAGGTAAGGGACCTTTCAGGTCGCTTACCTGCACCGACAAGGTGAGTTAGAGATAAAATTATGAGCATTGTAAAACGATTTATTGCCGGTGCTGTTTGTCCCCGGTGTGGTGAGATGGACTGTATCCGGACCTTTCGAGATGATGAGCGGGAGTATAAAGAGTGCGTCCGCTGTGATTATGAAGACTCCATGCGATTAGATGGAACGCCGGATATTGAAGAGTTAGAAACGCGAGTAAATCGCGATACTGGGCCTCAAATTGAAGAGGGTGCACAACCCTTACTGTTCACAGAGAATCCAGGTGGCGCACGAAAAGATCATTAGCCTTAGATAAAAAAATACCCTATGTAATCATGGGGTATTATTTTCTATCTTTGAAAGGCGATAAATGACGCCTGCATGATCATCTGATATCAAGAGACTACCTTCGGGTGTCTCAATGATGTCATTAGGTCTTCCCCAATATTTCTCATTTTTAAGCCATCCGCTAATAAAGGGTTTGTGGCTAATCACTTTATTATTTTTTATCTGTAGTTCTACAACGCGATAGCCTACTTTTTGACTTCTATTCCATGATCCGTGCTCAGCAATATATAGCGTTTGTTGAGCTTCTGTTGAGGCGTTAACGGAGAATGTCATACCTAGAGGCGCAACATGCGCACCGAGTTTATAGGCGGCAGGTGTATAGCTGAGCGGCTGTTGGTCGGTATACTGCTTTTTACCGTATTTAGGATCAGCTAATCCTTGAGCGTGAAAAAAAGGGTAGCCAAAATGCTCGCCGTTATCTGTTACATGGTTGAGCTCATCGGAAGGCTGATCATCCCCTAAGTGATCTCGCCCATTCTCTGTAAACCATAGCTGCTGGTTTAGAGGATTCCAAGCAAAGCCGACACTGTTACGTACGCCTTGGGCGATAAGTGTGGTGTTCTTATGGTTATCCAGCTTCATAATGGTTGCAAAGGGCTGTTCAGGTAAGCAGATATTACAGGGAGCGCCGATGTTGAAGTACAAGGCTTCGTCTGGGCCAAACTTAAGATATTTCCAACCATGATGGGTTTTGTCAGGGAGTTTGTCGTAGTAGATTTCAGGTGTTGGTGTGGAAGAAGGCTTCAGAGGTAAAACCTCTTTATATCTGAGAATGCGAGATACCTCTGCCACATAGAGGTCATTGCCTTTTACAGCGATACCACTGGGCATATTAAGCTCTGTAGCTAAAATGAGCGTTTGTTCGTAGATCCCATCTTTATCTTGATCGATAAACCCATACAGGTTTCCCGCTCGTCGGCTTCCGGCAAAGAGAGTCCCATCCTTTGCTAGCGCAAGTTGGCGGACATTCGGGGCTTTTGCGACAACCTCGATCTTATATGAAGGCGGGAGGGTTAATGTTTCGAGCGGTAACTCGCTGATACCAGAAAAAGAGATCAGTATGCTGAGTGGTGTAATCATCAACTTATCCAACGTTTATGTTTGCAGATCGTCCAGTAAACATAGCCGCCAGAGAGTGCTCTCGCCACAAAAAGAGCAAGAAATGAAAACCATAAACCTTGATTTCCATAGCTTTGAGTTAGCCACCATAAAGGTAGAAAAACGATAAAAACAGAGAAGAGCATAGTGTTTTGCATCGCTTTAAATTGGGTTGCTCCCACAAAAATACCGTCGAGTAGAAAACTCCAGACACCGATCAAGGGTAAGACAATAATCCAGGGGAGGTAAGCTTTAGCGATGATACGTACGCTTTCAATGCCGGTGAGTAGATTGATAATAAGGTCGCCAGCTAACCAAAATACCAACGAAAGTAGAGCGGCTGTACCTACAGACCAGCATAAAGCACTGACCAGTGATTGATAAAATGTGGTTAGCTTTTTCGCCCCGATATACTTACCTGATAGCGCTTCGGTTGCATGTGCAAACCCATCGAGCCAGTTAGAGATTAATAATAAAAAGTTAAGTAAAACCGCATTGGCAGAGAGAATATCGGTGCCTTGTTTCGCGCCTTGGGCGGTAAAAAAGGCAATGGAGCCTAAAATACACAGTGTACGAATAAAGAGAAAACGGTTTACCGCAATCAAATTTATATAATCACTGAGCCGTTTTAGGCAGGCGATCTCAAGTTGAGATGAAACATTTTTGAGATGTTTCTTCGCGAGGTAGAGGCCGAGAAAAAGCGCGAAATATTCAGAAAAAACGGTGGCCGCCGCAACCCCATCTGCATGCATACCTAAGCCATAGACTGCGAGTATATCTAACAACATATTGATGATGTTGGTGACCAATAATATGAGGAGGGGGATACGTGTATTTTGGTTGCCGACAAACCAGCCCAGCAATGCATAGTTACATAGCACCGCGGGGGCGCCTAAAATGCGGATCTCACTATATTTTGCCGCTTCTGCCGTTACTATAGGCTCAGCCCCCATTAGTGATAGGGCCAAACTGATAATAGGCGTGCGGAATAGTAAAATAAGCAAGCCTATCGCCGTTGCTAATATAAGCGATTGTGCGAGCAGTTGGCGATTTAAGGCGCCATTATCGTCACCTAACGCTTGGGCTGTCATGCCCGTAGTGCCCATGCGTAGAAAACCAAAAGCCCAGTAGAGGACAGTAAAAATCATGCTGCCAACAGCTACCGCCCCTAAATGATGACTTTCTGGCAGATGACCAATAACGGCGGTATCCACTAAACCTAATAGAGGTACAGTGATATTGGATAGCATTAGAGGCCAAGCTAATGCCCATACTTGTCTGTGACGCTGTTTGTCGGGCCAATATTTATGCAGCGACGCGATCATGCTTGTTGTTTAGTTGGTAGGCTGTAGAGTGCGATGAAAAGTGCTAAAGATACAACGACTACTGAAGGGCCTGCCGGTGTATCAAAGTACCAAGATAGGCTTATCCCTCCCAAGATTGAGAGGCACCCTATAACGCCAGCACCAATCGCCATCTGTTCTGGTGTGCGCGCTAAGCGTCGAGCCGCTGCAGCCGGAATAATAAGTAGAGAGGTAATGAGCAGTAAGCCAACAATTTTCATTGCTATAGCAATGACTACTGCAATTAATAGCATCAAAATCAGACGGATAAGCGGCACGTTGACGCCCTCCACATGAGCTAGCTCTTCATTGATCGTGATCGCAAGTAGAGGCTGCCAGAGTAATTTTAAAAGCAGTAAAACTGCAATGCCGCCGCCGTAGATCCAGAAGAGGTCTTGCGGACTCACCGCCAACAGATCACCAAAGAGGTATGACATTAAATCAACGCGAATTTCTAACAACGCGACAGCAACTAAGCCAAGGGAGAGAGCGCTGTGGGCCATTATGCCCAATAAGGTATCTGTAGCGACCATACGTTGACGTTGCAAGGCAACAAGCACAAGTGCTAAGCCTACGCAGCAGATAATAACGGATAAGTTGAGATTAATGTCGAGCAAAAAGCCAATGGAGACCCCTAGTAACGCTGAGTGGGCTAAGGTATCGCCAAAATATGCCATACGTCGCCAAACCACAAATGAGCCTAATGGCCCTGCGACTATTGCTACACCTAAGCCGCCGAGTAAAGCGTAAATAAGAAAATCAGGCATTAGCAACAACCCTTGTGACTAGAGCTGCTTGCGTGCTCCTTTTCTGGAATGACATTTCCCTGTTCATCATGTTTGTGATTATGGTGGTGGCTGTAGACGGCTAGCTGTTCGCTTCCTTTAATGCCAAATAACTCAGTAAAAGATGGGTCATTAGTAACATGTTCAGGATGTCCTGAGCAGCAAACATGATGATTGATGCAAACTACATGATCTGTTGATGCCATGACTAAGTGAAGGTCATGACTGATCATTAATACGCCACAGCCGCGCTCATCTCGTATACGAGAGATAAGGTTATAAAGTTCTAGCTGCCCGTTAATATCCACCCCTTGAACCGGTTCATCTAAAACGAGTAAGTGGGGATCACGCAATAGAGCACGGGCGAGTAAAATTCGCTGCATCTCTCCGCCTGATAAATGGTGGATAGATTGCTTGAGTAACAGAGAGGCACCTACATCGTTTAGCGCGGTCTGCATCTGCTCCTGATTGCAGTTTTGGGCAGTTTTTAAAAAGCGTTCGACCGTTAAGGGAAAGGTTTTATCGACTTGTAATTTCTGTGGCATATAGCCAATACGAAGATTGTTCTCTTTCCATATAGTGCCACTATCGGGTTTTAATAAGCCAAGAATAACCCTAACTAAGGTGGTTTTTCCCGCACCGTTGGGACCAATAATAGTTGTTATACAGCCTTTGTGGAGTTCGGTGCTGATATTTTGCAAAACATGATTCTGGCCAAAATGAAGGTTAACCATATCCAGCTTAATTAGAGGTTCATGGCGATGTGGCTGATTCATTATGGGCTTACTCGCTGGCATTCAGGGCAGGTGCCTAAAACTTCGATAGATTGCTGCTCTGGGATAAACCCTAATAGCTCAGCTTGTTTATTGACCTCTTTACTTATCCCTGAGGTTTCAATTTCAACGGCATTTTTACATTGGCTACAGATTAAAAAGGAGCTTTCGTGAGCTTTGTGTGGATGAGGGCAACCAATAAAAGCATTGAGCAGTGCGATTCTATGAACAAATCCCTGCTCCTGTAAAAAATCAAGAGCGCGGTAGACAGTAGGTGGCGCTGAGTTAAATCCCGCCTCTGCTAAGGTAGGAAGGAGCTCATATGCACCAAGCGGTTTATGGCTTTGCCAGATCGTTTTAAGTACAAGTTCACGGATCGGCGTAAAACGTAGTTTTCTTTCTGCACATAACTCACGAGCGTCACGTAGTGCATGCTCTATACAGTCACGATGATCATGTTCAGATCGAAAAGCGAGTTGGGATTCTGGCATAAAAGTTATCATTCACCGTTTTGTGTTATATTATAACGGAAAATTATCCGAGATGTATTATATCAATGAAAAAGTTAGCCTTTGTTACAGCCATTTTTTTGCTATCTCCAATGCTAATTGCCCAAGAGCGTTTGCAGTTGGTGACTAGTGTAAAACCACTTCAATTAGTTGCACATGCTATTGTGGCAGATTTAGGGGAGGTGGATCTATTAATTCCGCCAGGTGCCTCGCCGCATCATTATTCCTTAAAGCCGTCTGATATTCGTACACTGCAAAAGGCCGATCTTGTGATATGGGTTGGGCCAGAAATGGAGCAGTTTCTGGAAAAGGCGTTGCAGCGCTCCGAGCGACCTGTTCTTCAGCTCTTAAAAACTGAAGAGGAGGATGGTGATCATCATGAACACCAAGCTGCGTCCCATAAGGAAGAGGAACACGAAGAGCACAACGAACACGACGAACATGAAGAGCACGGCGAACATCACCATCATGGTGACGTTGACCCGCATATCTGGATGGATCCTATTTATATGTTGGAGGCCGCTGAGCAGATTAAAGATATGTTGCAACAGCAGTCGCCGGAATTGTCGGATAAGTTAGAACAGAACTACCAGGCCTTTAAACGTGATCTGTTGCAGGCGGATAAGCAGATTCAGCAGCAGTTGGCGCCTCACCAGAAGAGTGGTTTTGTTGTTTTCCACGATGCGTTTTCTCTTTTTGTTGAGCACTATGGTTTAAATCAGAGAGCGTTCTTTACCGTCGATCCGGCTCGATCACCGGGCGCTAAAAAACTAGCAAGAATTGAAAAAATATTAAACGAGCCCGCTGTTCGTTGTGTATTTGTTGAGCCTCAGTTCGAAGCACCTATTGTAGAGCGCATTGTTGCCGACCTGCCTGTTAACTTAGGGCGTTTAGATCCATTGGCTACTGATGTATCGCTTTCTCAAGGGTATGTTGGCTACCTTAAAGACCTTGCGAATAGTATCGAAAGCTGTTTGAAATAAGGCCAATCTTTGAATAAATACCGTTATCACAGCGTTCTTGAGCTGTGGTAGCGGTATTTGCTTTCTCCCGCTCTTCAGGGACTATCGCTCTCTTGTTGTATCGCTTATGACTAGTCTAAGAGGATGATTTTACTGAAATCGGGCGGATTTTCTTGTGGAACTAATTCTCTATCAATCGCCCATTGAGCTTGATTCTTTACCGAACTGAGCAAAGGTTCATTTAACAATAACTCAAATGTATAGTCTTGCCAGACCCAGTCGATAAAGTGCTGGCTAAGCTTTAAGTGACGGCGCAGAATCAATTGGGATCTTTCTGGATTAATCGCGATAAAGCGGACTGCTTTATTCAGTGCTTCTGTAACTTTTTGTTTGATCTGCCTGTGGTTGCCTAAGGTCTGCGTGGATGTGAGAACAGGGTTGTCTCGCAAGCCTATAAGATTAAAGGAAAAGTTGTAGAGTCCTTTAGTGTTCATGATCTCTATATCATTATTGGAATTGTTGATTTGGTAAGCAAAAGGTTCCCATACCGAAATCGCATCAACTTTGCCTTGCTCGAGTACAATGGGTAGTTCGTTGGCAAAATAAGATTTTATATCGACCTCCGCAATATCTATCTCTGACTTGCTTAGCCAAAGGTGAAGGAAATATTCGCTTGCGCTGCCTTTTACGACGCCGACAGTTTTTCCTCTTAAATCATGGGGCGTACGAATATTTTTTTGCTTAAAAGAAACGATTTTCAAGTCGTTATCTGATTTTGCGAAACTGCTAATTACTTCAAAATTTGAGTGTTCAAAGCTATTAAACATGATCACAGAGTTAGATACAGTAGCCATATCGGCCTTCCCTGTTTGTAATGCTGTAAAGCATTGATCACCCCCATCGATTTCTAAAATAGACACATCCAGACCTGCATTGATAAAAAAGCCTTTAACTTTTGCGATATATACTGGGGCGGAAAGGGGAGTGGTTGATACCGCAATCTTTATTTTAGGTGCTGGGTTTAGGTTTTGAGCCCCATGAACCATTGAGCTAAACAGAGCGAAGATAGCGATATAAAAAGGCAGGCTAATTTTCAAAGTTTCATTCATTTTGTCCCTATTATATAAAAATGAGTGAATGGTGAGGCGCTACGCCAACTAAGCTTTATGGAGAGATAAAGGTGCAAATAAACATTTTGTCTTTGTGAATTATAGGAGAGGTTTCTATTTTTTGCGTAAATTGTGCGTATTAAGTGGGAGGGCGCTTAGGAAAAGATCAGATACTGTTGAGGGGCAGTATCTGATTGATCTTTTTTTCTTACATGTGGGTGCTGTTGGCAAGCCACTTGGGGTTAGTTGGCGAGTAATACTATTTGCACTATGGCAGGTAAAATCGCAACAACTAAGCCTCCGAGAACCATCAAAACTGATGGAGCGATTCCGATGACTTCAACATTTTCTTCAACATGGCTCATGGCTAAGCTCCTAGATATGTTAATAAGTTACTAGGACTAAGCAGAGATAGTGCCAGTTATATAACCATTTGTTATTTGGGGTTTTTTGTTGTTTCCATATTGAGGAATCTTATCTTTGTCATGTCAATCATGACGCATGGATTCTTTTTGTGTCTAAAATGGCAGTTTTTATAGAGTGTTAAAAACGAGTTGTATGTTGTTTAACTAAGGCTTGGCTGTTGCATTACTCTTACTGACTTGCTGAAAAATCTGTATGGCAGACCAGCTAAATAGTCCTGCCATAATTGAAGCAACAATAAGGTCTGGCCATGCGGAAGCGCTCTGCCAAACGCCAAGTGCTGCGATCATAACTGCAATATTACCAATGGCATCGTTACGGCTGCACAGCCAAACGGAGCGAACGTTGGCGTCTCCATTTCTAAAACGCAGTAGGATCATGACACTAATTAAGTTGGCAGTGAAAGCGAGTGCGCCAACAGACCCCATAGTTACCGCTTTGGGGGTTTGCATATATATCACTTTATAAAGTGTTATGCCGAATACCCCTATGCCCATAATCATCAAGCTGGTGGCTTTAAATAAAGCGGCTCGATTACGGACCTGTAAAGATTTTCCGATGACGAGCAAAGATAGAGAATAAGTTGCTGTATCGCCTAAAAAGTCTAAGGCATCCGCTTGCAATGCTTGTGAATTGGCTTGGACACTGGCGCCCATTTCAATAAAAAACATTAGGGCATTGATTGCGATAACCCACCATAAGGCGCGTTTGTATTCTATTGATGCCCCATCGAAGTGGTTATCGTTGTTACAGCATGAGCCCATATATACTCCGCAGTTCTTAAAATGTGTAATGAACGCTTTTTAGATTCATTATAGACAGATATTGTACCCAAGTAGCATGGTGGATGTTTTATATCCCCCTACACTTAATTACACCGTTCATTTTTGTGAGAAAGAATTATGGCTGGGCTCTATAAATTACAACCTGTATTGATGACCTTATTGCTTACGTGTCTCTCATTTAATAGTTTTGCGGATGTTTTAATTGGCAAGAAGCAGGTTTTGCTTGTGGATAAAAAAGGCCAAGAGATTGTGATTGGTGATATTACTTTCTCTCCGGAAGGAGAGCGTAGCCGTTACGAGTTACATATGAATCATGACAAATTTAAGGACTTCTTTCTTTCTATGAAGGAGATGAAGTGCCTTGAAGGCCCTGAGTTGTGGTGTCATCTTGCTTATCCATATGAACAGCCTCACAACGTATCCTCTGAGGATTTGAGTTGGCTTTCCCATGACCTGTTGTTTATGTTTAAAAAGAAGGAAGACTTTGGCGCCAACTTTTGGAATGGCATTTACTATGAGATGAAAATTGATGGCGAATCAATTCGAGGTGAAGCACAAGCCATCGATCTTAATGTCTTAGCTTCTCCACCTGATGATCTGAGTGTGCCGCCGGTTAACGAAACGCTGCGTGATGAAATTGATAGAAGTAAGCGTTGGTTGCCTGATCTAATTATTCGTTGATCTATTCTCTTTGTATTCAGCTTTACAGAGCTATGCTGAGTTTTATAGGTGTATAGGAGTCTCGCTTAGTGGAAGCAAAGAGATCGAGTATAAGTGTTGTTTTAATTTCCTTAGTTGCTCTGTTATCAGGCTGCGCAAGTTTAAGTGAAGAGGAGTGTGTAACCGGTGATTGGTATGGCATAGGTTATAGTGACGGCTTACAGGGCCGTTCAGAGACCTTCCTTTCTAATCACCAAGAGGCATGTGCAGAATATACAATTGCTTTTGATGTTAAGCCTTATTTGATGGGGCGTGAAGAGGGCTTGAAGCGTTATTGCCATCAAGATAACGGCTATAGATTGGGGCGAAGTGGCGCTAAGTATCATTATGTTTGCCCTGAAGATTTAGAACCTGCTTTTTTAGAAACCTACCAGAGTGGTCGCCAGGTTTATCAACAAGAGCAGCAGGTTCGAGAATTAGAAAAAGAGCTTGAACGACAAGAAAAAGAGCTGCATGAAGTGGAATTACAAGCTCAACGGACAGAGAAACGTTTAATCAGTCGTGGACTTTCAAGTGCAGAGCGAGAAGATCTTTTATTTAAGTTAAGAGAGTTTGAGCGTGAGCAGCGGACTTCGTATTACCAGTTGCAGCATTTAGAGCATCAGCTCTTGCAAGAAAGGTCAAAGCTTGAATATATGGACTAACCCAACTTAGATTTCATACGGTCTTTCTCTAAGTGAAAATCTTAGCTCCAAGGAGGCTTGGCAGCGAACTGTTCAGTTAAGTAATCCAAAAAGACTCGCACTTTAGCCGATAGGTGTTTGCGATGGGGGTACACGGCATTAATTTTTTGCTGGGGAATGCCATAATTCGTTAATAAAGGAATAAGACGACCCGCCTCTATATCCTTATTAATCATAAAACTGGATAGCCGTGCAATGCCTCCGCCTAGCAGGGCATATTCATGTAAACCATCGACATTATCGGTTACAAAACGGCCTGTTACATTGAAGGTTTCCACCTTAGTTTCGCCCGATTGGTGGCTGGTAAACTGCCAGTGATTAAATATCTCATTAGTGGATAGGCGTAAACAGTTGTGCTCTAAAAGGTCAGAGGGTTTTTGTGGTATGCCTTTGGAGTCAATATAGTGTGGGCTTGCACAGACTAAGCGTTCACTCTCTCCTAGTTTCCGAGCAACTAAGCTGGTGTCTTTTAGTTCTCCTAATCGGATCGCTAGATCAACCCCTTCTGCAATAAGGTCGACCGCTTGGCCGCTAAGCTGGAACTCCAATTTTATCTTAGGGTAGCGTGCTTGAAACATCGGCATTATTGGCAAAAGCTGATGTTTTGCAAACCCGTGGGTACTGTTGATGCGAAGCGTTCCCGCTGGCTCCTGTACTAAGCCTGTTAACGCGTCTTCTACATCGTCTATTTCGGCCAAAATATCAACGCAGTGGTTGAAGTATATCTGGCCCCCTTCTGTCAGGCTTAACATGCGGGTAGTACGGTTGAGAAGTCGGACGCCCAAGCGGGTTTCTAGCCTTGTTAAAAGCTTGCTGACTGCTGAAGGTGATAGATCTAATTGCCGACCGGCAGCGGAAAAACTGCCCTGCCTAACTGATTCGACAAAAACCTGCATCTCAGTCCACTTAGCCAAGTATGACTCCTATTGTTGAATTATATTCACATATTCTATGACAGTTTTGATATTTATCAAAAATAAGCCCTAGGGATAAACTGAGATCTAACAATAATTCTGGGTTTTAGGTGAACCCAACTTATTCCATCTAATGAGAAAGGTACTGTCATGCTTGAGCTATATACCCACCCAATGTCCCCATGCGCTCAGAAAGTTCGTATTGTCTTAGCAGAAAAGGGTTTAGATTGGACTAAACATACCGTTGAGCTGTCCCAAAAAGAGAACTTGCGGCCAGAATATTTGGCACTAAACCCTCTCGGTGTTGTACCAACGCTTGTTGATAAGGGGCGGCCCATAATTGAATCCAGCATCATTTGTGAATATTTAGATGATACTTTTTCTGCCCACAGCTTAAAGCCATCCTCCTCTTATCAGGTTGCTCAAATGCGTCTTTGGATGAAGCATGTGGATACTAAGCTTCATCCTTCATGTGGTGCGCTCCAATGGCCTATAGTGATGCGTCCTGCCTTAATGGAAAAAAGTCAGAGTGAGCGTGATGAGTTGTTGGAGAAAATACCTGAAAAGCCTCGCCGAGAACGACAAAAACGTTTAGTTCAATATGGTCTTGATGCGCCGGATGTGATTGATGGGATTAATCTTTATCGTAAGACGATTCTTGATATGGAAGCCGCTTTATCTGAATATCAATGGATAGTAAGTGATAACTTCAGCCTTGCCGATGTCTGTTTGGCGCCCTACTTTCAGACCATTTATCAATTCGGTTGGAGCGATATGTATAAAGATTGTCCTCGCGTAGCTGACTGGTTTGAGCGTTGCCGAGGGCGAGATTCCTACCTGACGTCAGTTATTGCTGATTTCTCTCCTGAGATTGAGGCGGATCTATTAGCGAAAGGTCAGCCCGCATGGCAGATTATTAGTGCACATCTTGCAGCCCATCGCTGATAGATACCGAGATTAATTATTTTGCTCGGTTGGAACTGTGCTTCACCTTAAGTGTCAGAGCCATAGTGACTGATAATTGGTGGGGCGTTAAATGAGCATGTGGTTAATCTTTCTAGTGTCTGGCTTGGCGCTGGTATCTATTTTCCTGTCTAGAAAAGCTACTCAAGAAGGTGGTTTTTTTAGAGGTGAATCGGCAGATGGTAGAGCGCCTACACTGCTTGCTTTAACCTTCTCGCAAGTGACCACTTGGATATTTGCTCGCTCTTTACTCAATGCTGCTATTTTGGGGTTCTATTACGGTATTTGGGGGACTTTAGCCTACGCAGCCTACTATCTTTCTTTTCTTACGGGTGGCCGGATTATTGACCATCTCCGTTTTGAGCAAGGCTATGGCAGCGTACAAGGGTTTTTAAGTGATCGTTTCGGTGCTTGGGGCGGACGCTGTTATAACTTTGTGGTGGGGATACGGTTGGTCAGTGAGGTCTTTGCCAATTTATTAGTCATTGGCATTTTATTTGGTGCGGCAGGTTCTCAGTCATACACTTTAGCCGTTATAGGATTAGCCGCCGTAACGCTCCTCTATTCAATGCTTGGCGGTTTATACGCTTCGCTACGTACTGATGTTATGCAGATGTGGGTGTTTTTAGTAGTGCTTAGTATTTTGCTAGGCATAGTGGTCAGTGGAGGCCACTTTACAACTGAACTGCTGGCATTTAAACCGTTCGATATTAGTCAGCCTGGGCCAATTTTGCTGCTGGTGGCATTGCTACAGGTCTGGAGCTATCCAATGCATGACCCCGTTATGATGGATCGAGGCTTTCTTGCCGATAGAGAGACGACAAAACGTAGTTTTCTGCATGCGGGTTGGATCAGTAGTATCAGTATTCTTGCGTTTGGTTCTTTAGGTGTAATCGCTGGCGCTAATGGCTTGGAAGGCGAAGATATGAATCAGGTTTTGAGCCGACTATTGGGTGAATTCCCTATGTTCCTATTTAGCGCATCTCTGGTTATCTCTGCCATGTCTACGCTAGACAGTACTTTGACTAGCTCGGCAAAAATGATGGTGCTTGATATGCGCCTTATGTCTGTAAGCCTTAGAAATGGGCGGATGGTTATGGCCATCTTTATGTTACTGGGTTTGTTATTGGTGTTTGTTGGGAATAAAGATATCTTCAGCGCTGTTGCCGTTAGCGGAACGGCCTCAATGTACCTTGTACCTGTTATCTTCTTTAGTCTCTGGGGGAATCGGCGTGATATCCCTGTGTGGAGTTATATTGGCAGTTTCTTTTTGGCTGTCAGTGGTTCACTCCTGTATTTCACTGAGTCCTCCTCTTACACCATGTTATTAGGTGAAGTGCATAAATACACTAAACTGTTGTGGATCTGTATCGCTGTGATGGTTGGCGGGTGCGCTCTTTTTATGATCGGTGGCGCAAGCCAAAAACAACTACAACCTCTTGCTAATAATTAATAGGAATAGAAGAGCGATTATGGATCTTGGTAAGTTTTTTGGCCCTGTGCTGATTTTTGGTGGACCGTATAGCAATTTAGCGGCAACTCGCGCGATGCAAGCTGAAGCGTCCCGTCTTGGTATCCCTGCGGAACAGGTTATCTGTACCGGTGATTTGGTGGCTTATTGCGCAGAGCCTGAAGCAACTGTTCAATTGATTCGTGATTGGGGTATTCCTGTCGTGATGGGAAATTGTGAAGAGTCTTTAGCTCAAAATGCCCCCGATTGTGGATGTGGTTTTGATCAAGGGAGTGCTTGCTCCCTATTGTCAGTTGAATGGTACAACTTCAGCAATCAGCGCTTGTCTCAAGATGATAAGCACTGGATGGCGGATTTGCCGCGAGAGATTCGATTTAGCCTGAATGGTCGGACAGCTACGGTTATCCATGGTAGCTATCAGCGGATAAATGAGTTTGTCTTCGCTAGTGGGGATAAGGTTGTTAAGAATAAGCAGTTAAATTTAGCTGGGAGCGATCTGCTTATTGGAGGCCATTGTGGTTTGCCTTTTGGATCAGAGTTAACTGATGGTTATTGGTTAAATGCGGGCGTGATTGGGATGCCTGCTAATGATGGTACAACGGATGGCTGGTATATGTTGTTGCAACCGGTCGATGATCGAATAGAGGTGAGTTGGCATCGATTGGCCTATGATGCCCGCGGTGCCGCAGAAAGCATGAAACAAGCGTCCCTGTCTCAGGCTTATGCTAAAGCTTTAGTGACAGGCCTTTGGCCGAGTGTAGACATTTTACCTGCGCCGGAATCTGAACAGACCGGAGTGCAGCTTAGTCTGGAAGCGCAGCTAATTTAACGCTTAGACTACTCATTGTTATTAGTTCAATAAATGTGTTTCCTTCTTTAGGCGTTGTACTAAAGGCGTTGTTGAACGATCATAAAAGATATTTTTATTGTTGATTAGTAGTGGCTAATATGGAGGGATAACATAATAAGAAGTTGTTGCGATGAACTATATTACTGCGGTTCTGTTTTCTCTACTTGAACGTTTACGGATACCCTTATCCTTATTAAAAACGTTAATAGCTCTCCTTAGTTTCACTTTCCTTCTCGTTTGTAACCTTGCTCAGGCAGGGGTGATGGATAAGGCAGCGATGGAGAAAGCATTTCCCTCTCCTTATGTCGTTGGTGATAAAGATGAGGCCCTACCTATTTGGCCGCTTTATCAGCAAATATCGACTGATACCCCACTGGTTGGTTACGCATTTGAATCGATTGATCTTGCGGCGATCCCAGGGTTTGCAGGCATACCTTTTAATCTGCTCGTTGCTATTGATCCTGATGGCCGTTTTATAGATGTTCGCGTTTTATCTCACCATGAACCTGTCTTTTTAGAAGGACTTGGCGAAAAGCCATTGATCGATTTTTCTAAACAGTACAAAGGTGTTTCGTTGATGCAAAACATCAAGATTGATGCGAAACCGGGTTTGGGCGGCGCCAATAACAGCGCCAATGTTTATATTGATGGTGTGACTAAAGCTACCGCTTCGGTTCGTATTTTTAACCAATCTTTGCTTGCTTCCTCGTTAAAGGTGGCCCGTGAGAAATTAGGTTATGCCAAAGGACGTGATCCTGACCTTATTGCACGTATTAAACCTGATTTATTTGAGTCGATGTCTTGGCAGGAATTGCTAGATGAGGGGCTGATTGTTAAATACACCTTTAGCAATAAAGAGGTGGAAGCGCGGTTTGAGGGGACGATTGGTGAAGGGCAAGACCCTGAAGCTTTAGAGGCACCCGATGAACAGTTTGTTGAGATCTATGCCGCGAATTTAACTATACCTAGCGTTGGCCGTAATCTATTACTGCCCACCGCTTGGGACTATGTGAAAGGAAATACTGCGGCTAATGATCAATTATTACTGATTTTGAGTCAGGGCCGATATTCATTTACCGGAGAAGATTTTGTTCGTGGCAAAGTTCCTGAGCGTATCAGTTTGCACCAAGCTGAGCTGCCCATAGAGATGCGCGATTTTGATCTGGATGATCGTTTAAATCTTTTTGATCTTGAGTATAAACTTAACTTGCCTGAGGAGCTGGAGGGTTTCGAATGGAAGCTCTTTCATGTGATTGGTCAGGCAGGCCTAGATCCGGCGTATCCTGCCGAATTTAAGCTGAATGTCGTACGGCAAAAAGGTTGGTTATACCCTGAAAGTGTGACCGAAGGACTCGATTTTAAATTACCTATTCCTGAGCAATATATTCTTGCTGCGGAGAGTGATAACAAAACATGGCACAGCTTATGGGCCGGTCGTAAGACGGATATAATAATTCTACTGACCGGCTTGTTAATCTTAACCGTTGTGTTAGTGAAGCACCGTATACTGACAGGGTCTAAGCACCGCTTGCGTTGGTTCCGTCCTTTATATTTACTGTTTACTCTAGTCTTTATTGGTTGGTATGCCCAAGGGCAGCTGTCGATTGTTAATATCACGGGTGTATTACAGGCTTTAGTCGCAGGACGAAGTTTAGAGTTCTTCCTATATGACCCGATGACGGTATTACTTTGGGCCTATATTGGTATCACTTTCTTTGTCTGGGGGCGTGGTACTTTCTGTGGTTGGTTATGTCCTTTTGGTGCATTACAAGAGTTGACCGGTAAGCTATTGGCCTTTCTTAAACTACCACAAATCAAAGTATCACCTCTGTTAGATTCACGCTTGAAGTGGATTAAATATGTTGTGCTTGCGGGCATACTTATAGTGGCTGTTGTGTCTATTCCTTTGACGGGCAGTGTGGTTGAGATAGAGCCCTTTAAAACGAGTATTACATTAATCTTTGACCGGTCATGGCCATTTGTTCTGTGGGCCGTAGTGCTGTTAGTGCTAAGTTTGTTTGTCTACAAAGGTTACTGCCGTTATATCTGCCCCTTAGGTGCAGGTTTAGCTATTTTTGGTAAGCTGAGGATATTCAACTGGCTTCCACGTCGTAGTGAATGTGGTCAGCCATGTCAGCTGTGTAAACACCGCTGTGAATATCAGTCGATCGAGCAAACAGGCAAGATTGATTACGATGAGTGCTTTCAATGTTTAGATTGCGTTGAGATCTACGAGAGTGATGAGCTTTGTGTACCGCTGATTGTTGAAAAGAGAAAAGGGCGTAAACTCAAAACGCGCCAAGATAACGATAATATAATTGCATCTAGTTAATTACTGCGACCTATGCATCGGTAGAGTGTAGAGATAGACCTCTCTACGCTCTATCCGTTTTAATGTTTAAACTCTCCCTACAATTTCGGTGAGCATAGGACAATATCGACTGTTCTATATTTGCTGTTGAACCTTAAGTTTCCCTTTTAAGGCCGGTATAAGGCTAATTTCCTATTGGATTTAGCTTTTATTCTAGGCAATCTGTTTACGGTCTAATGGTTTAATTAATATATAAACTATTACAGTAATAAAGATCGAAATAAGTTAAGGCGATTCTGATTGATTTTTCTGCCTATAATTTTTAACGATAGGAATGCTTGAATGAGTTGTGTGCTGTTTAACGAATATCCTACCCAAGATGGTAAGCGAATAGTTGAGATCTGCTTAAATGCGGAACGCTCTTTAAATGCTTTATCACTGGATATGATCGATCTGATCCAGCCTCAGCTCGATCAGTGGCAAGACGACGACAGGGTTGTCGCTGTTATTTTAGATAGCGCAGGTTCTAAGGCTTTTTGTGCTGGTGGTGATGTTGTCAGTATTTATAAAGCGATCAGCGAAGATTCTAATGCTAAGTTTGCCGAAGCTTTTTTTACCCGTGAATATACCCTTGATTACACTATACATACCTATAGCAAGCCTATTATCTGCTGGGGAAGCGGTATTGTAATGGGTGGCGGCATGGGACTTATGAATGGCTGTAGCCATCGTATAGTGACTGAAACTTCCCATTTAGCTATGCCTGAAGTAACTATAGGTTTGTATCCTGATGTTGGGGGGAGCTGGTTTCTAAACCATATGCCCGGTCGAACGGGGCTCTTTTTGGGGTTAACCGGTAATCCAATGAATGCGGCGGATGCCCTGTTTTTGGGATTAGCTGATCGGTTTATTTCAGTAGAGCTGCGCCAGTCTATGCTCGAGAGCCTTCAGGCAGAGTCATGGGGCGATGCTAATGCTGCTGTTAATCGAGTGTTGCGTCGTTTGGAGCATGAATCTCAAGCCTGTTTTAGTTCAGATTCACCGGTAAGGCATCATTATGATTTTATTCAACAGATCACTGACCATGATTCTGTGGCGGGTTTTGTCGATAGTTTATTAAGTGTTGAAAGTGATGATAAATGGATAAAGCGAGCCCAAAAGGCCATTCATCATGGCAGCCCGTTGGCGATTAATTTAATAAAGAAGCAGCTCGAAGTGACTAAGCATATGTCCTTGAAAGAGGTGTTTTGTGCAGAGCTTATCTTATCGGTGCAATGCTGCCAGCATAAGGAGTTTCCTGAAGGGGTTCGTGCTTTGCTTGTGGATAAAGATGCTGATCCTCAGTGGCGCTTTAAAACGTTAGCGGATGTGGATAACGCTTATGTGGATAAGTTTTTCCTCTCGCCTTGGCAGAAAAATCCATTGGCTGAGATGTAGTAGCATCAAACAAAAAAATATAATAATTAAGGGGATCATCAATGGGATCGGTAATTAAAAAAGGGATTTACCAGTTGGTTAAAGAGGCAAACCAAGTGGTGCGAGAGATTTCGGTGTCTGAAGCCATCGCTCTATATGGGAAGGAGGGTGTGCAGTTTGTTGATCTGCGCGATATTCGTGAATTAGAGCGCGAAGGGGTTATTCCTGGGGCTTATCATTGCCCAAGGGGTATGCTGGAGTTTTGGGTTGATCCGGAGAGTCCTTATGCTAAAGAAATATTTCTGCAAGAGCTGACCTTTGTTCTCTTTTGTGGCGGAGGTTTACGCTCTGCACTAGCTGGAAAGGCGATTATAGAGATGGGATTGACGAATGTGCTACATATTCAAGGTGGCTATGCAGGGTGGAAAAAGGAGAAAGGTCAGACTGCCGAATTTATAACTAAAGGTCATGGATAGCAGGGAGCTTTTATAGAAAATCTTCGATAAACCAGGCGGCAAAAGCGTGTCGACCTGGTACCCCTGATTTATGATAGATAGAGGAAGCTTGTTGGCGTATGGTTTTTTCTGTTTTACCTTTGGTCTTCTTTTAAACTGAAGCCTTTTGTTCAAGCACTATAGATAATTAGTTAATTTTTAAGTAAACCTATTTAATTTCCATATTAAGTAGGTTTTTTTTATGCTTCTTTTGGGTCAGCTCCAACTATCAATTTATTTATGATAAGAATGCAGGGATAATTGTGTACCTTTTTTCCACTTAAGTTCAAATCGGGAACTAAAGATGCACGTTTTACTTCTGAGCCTTATTGGTCTCGCTTTCGTCTTAATTATTATTGAAGACCTTATTCACCTAAATAAAGCTAAATCGACTCTGTTTATTGGCACGTTGGTTTGGATATTAGCTTTTGTTTTCCCAGAGCATAGCGTTGCACATATCAAAGAGGGGTTAAATGAAAACCTTTTAGATATAGCGACATTGTGGCTGTTTTTAATGGCGGCAATGACATTTGTTGCGTACTTGAACCAGCAGGGATTGATTACTCAGCTAGTTTATCGGTTACTCCCCAATAAATTGACGCTGCGAACGTTGATGATCTTAATGGCCTTAATGGGGCTTGTGTTCTCCTCTTTAGCGGATAACATCACTGCATCTTTGATCATGCTCTCGTTATTAACCTCACTTAAGTTGGATAAGAAACAAACACTTAAGTTTGCCACGCTGATTGTCTTCGCGGTGAACTCCGGAGGTGTTTCCTTGATTACGGGGGATGTAACTACCTTAATGATCTTCTTGGCAGGGAAGGTCGATATCACTGACCTCTTCCTTTTAATTGGTCCAGCTTGTGCGGGTGTTATCTCTTTAGCTTTGTTACTTATGTGGGGGACAAACGAAGAGGTTACATTACCGAAGTTTAAGCGCCCAATTGCAACAGTTGATAAGTTAATTGCGGTTCTATTCCTTTTGACCATTTTTAGCACTCTCTTTATGAGTGTTGCGTTTTCTGTACCGCCAGTATTGACCTTCCTGTTCGGATTATCGGTGATGTTTATCTCTCATCGTTTGTTCCATCGTAGTGAGAAATCACCTGATATCTTAGAGTCTGTGCGAGAGATCGAGTTTGATACCTTGCTGTTTTTCTTAGGGGTATTGCTGCTGGTGGGGATGCTTAAAGAGCTTTCTGTCTTGGAGTTTTTGTTACAGCTTTACGATATTTTACCTACTTACTTGGCTAACTTTGTTGTTGGTATATTGTCGGCGTTAGTGGATAACGTTCCATTAACTGCGGCTATTTTGAAATCAGGTATTAGCATGAGCACTGCTGAATGGCTGGGTCTCACTTATGCTGTAGGTGTTGGTGGCTCTATTTTGATTATTGGCTCCGCCGCCGGTGTTATCGCGCTGAGTAAACTGGAAGAGGTCTCTTTCATTACTTACCTACGTTTTATTCATTGGTTGCTGCTGGCGTACACATTAGGTTATGTGTCAGTGATGTTTATCGCTAATTTATAAAAACGCTGCAAACTCTCTCGAAAAGGCTTAGTACTTATTACTAAGCCTTTTTTTTTGCTAACTGATTAGTGCGACAGATTTTATTTGTGCCCATAGCTTTTTGCCCGGTTCCAATTGGAGGCGGTCAATGGATTTGCAGGTTAAACGCGCTATAAGGTACTCGCTCCCTGTTTTTAAGCGTATTAATGCCATTGCCTCATCAGTGTCGGCTGCTATTTCATCTACAGTAACGGCTAATCGATTAAGGATGCTTGAGTCATTATCGGGTGTTAAGGTTAGGCTAACATCCCGTGCGAGTACCCGAACCCTTACCGCTTGATTGAGTTCATCTCCTCGGTCTCTTACCCAAAGCTCACCATCGGAAAATGCAATACGAGCTAAGTGCCATTTCCGGTCACGTTCAATTACATGGCCCTGAAGAACTACACCAGTATCATCACCATAATCTAAAGGTAGATCGATTTGTGAAAAAACTTCGGTGAGCCCCCCTTGTGCGCTGACCTTACCTTGCTTTAGAACCACAACATGGTCTGCTAAACGGGAGACCTCATCCATAGAATGGCTGACGTAAATAATAGGGATCTCTAAGCTAGAGCCTAGACGTTCCAAATAGGGGATAATCTCTTGTTTGCGCTGTTTATCTAAAGAGGCAAGCGGCTCATCCATCAGCAGTAATAGAGGGTTGATTAGCAAGGCTCGGGCGATAGCGACACGCTGCCGTTCACCGCCAGATAGTTGTTGTGGGTAACGGTGTAAAATATCGTGGATCCCCATAATATCAATGGCGTGATCATACAATTGATTAGAGACTTTTTTGCCTGCTCGCTTGCGAGCATAGTTGAGATTGCCGAGTGCGGTTAGATGCGGGAAGAGGCTTGATTCCTGAAAGACATATCCTAAAGGGCGTTTATGGGTCGGCATAGATAGTGAGGCATTTTGCCATATCTCTCCATTAATGCTGAGCTGTCCCTTATCTGGTTCCTCTAAGCCTGCAATACAGCGTAGTAGTGTGGTTTTGCCTGAACCTGATGGGCCAAAGATCACTGTTACCCCCTGACTAGGCAGAGTCAGATCTATATCCAGAATAAAGCTGTTATCGAGAGCTTCAGGGTGCTTTAACTGGAATGAGGCCTGTATATGGTTGTTACTGATGTCAGATTGCATAGATAAGAGGCCTCATCTAGTTTAAAAGCGAAACTTTTTGTTTACGCTGGAGCCAATACAGCGCTAAAAGTACCGAGAAAGAGAAAATAAGCATAGCGCCAGACAGGGCGTGTGCCTGCATAAACTCCAGTGCCTCGACATGATCATATATCTGTACAGATATGACGCGGGTCTCTCCCGGAATATTGCCACCTATCATTAATATAATGCCAAACTCTCCCACTGTATGTGCGAAACCAAGAATCGATGCGGTTATAAACCCAGGCTTTGCTAGCGGTAGAACAACGGTAAAAAAGCGATCAAAAGGGCCTGCTCTCAGCGTGGCAGCAACCTCTAAAGGACGTTCCCCTATAGCTTCCATCGCGTTCTGGATCGGCTGTACAACAAAGGGCATAGAATAAAATACAGAGGCGATGACAAGACCCCAGAAAGTAAAGGGCAGTGTGCCTAAGCCTAGGCTCTGAGTAAATTGGCCAAAGAAACCATGAGGGCCCATCGCTATGAGAAGGTAGAAACCAAGTACAGTGGGCGGCAGTATCAGAGGTAGGGCAACTATAGCTGCTATAGGTGCTTTCCAGACCGAACTTGTTCGAGCTAGCCACCAAGCGATAGGCGTACCTATTATTAACAGTAACAAGGTAACCGTTGTCGCTAGACGCAATGTTAGCCAAATGGCCGCTAAGTCCGCTTCCGAAAAACTCATGGATTAGCTGCTAAAGGTTTATAACCATAAGATGTCATGATCTGTTTTACTTGCGGCTCTTTGATGAAACTGAGGAGTGCTTGGGCAGCAGGACTATTTTCTCCGCGTAATAATAACACTACATCCTGTTTGATTGGATTATATAAATTTTCAGGAATAACCCAACTAGACCCGGTTTTTAATTTTCCATCTTTTAATATTTGAGAGAGGGCCACAAAGCCTAGTTCAGCATTTCCAGTGCTGACAAACTGATATGTCTGGGCAATGTTCTCACCTTGTACCCATTTATTTTGAGTTGCTTCAATTAATGAGAGCCGTTTTAGCACTTCTATGGCCGCTACTCCGTAAGGAGCCAGTTTCGGGTTTGCGAGTGCCAGTTTGTTAAATTGGAGCTGTTTCAGCCGATCCGCATTTCCTTTAACAAAGCCTTTCTGCGGTGACCAAAGCGCAAGACTACCTCTTGCGTAAGTAAAACGGCTAGAGGGTGCTATAAGCCTATCCCGTTCAAGTTGTTCAGGTTTTTTTTGATCGGCGGAAAAAAAGATTTGGAATGGGGCACCATGTTTTATTTGCGCATAAAACTTACCGGAGGATCCAAAAGATAAGCGTACTTTATGGCCGGTGGATTGCTCAAATAAAGAGGCTATCTCTTTCATCGGTGCTGTAAAGTTAGAGGCTACTGCGACGCTAATCTCTTCCGCCTTAGCGGTGGGAAGTAACAAACTAAGTACAAGAAGGCAGATAATCGAGATAGATCCCATCGATTTTCTCCGTAATTCACTATTTACTTATAAGTGAATTTAATAATGAGTGGTGGTTTTGGTTATATGGTAGCGGATATATAAGATGATCAAAAGTGATAGGGAGAGCGCGTCTGTTATTAGTTGGTTTTTGGTCGCTAGTAAGAGAGAAGAGGCGACCGTTTTTGGGCCGCCCAATACCAAAAACCTTACTTTTAAAGGGAGAGTTAGGCGGTATAAATGGCAACTAAGTCAGACATAGATAGAGTGCCTACTATATTTTGTTCTGGATCCATTAGGTCGTATAGAGTGCCGCCAGCGGTGTTATCAAAAATACTGAACAAGATAATAGCGCCTCCGTCACCACCACATTCAGCATGAGGAGCATCGGATGGTTGTGCAACAGTGTAGCTTCCTGTTGCTCGTACCTCCGACAGCGTACCATCAGCATCATAGATGTGATGTTCTCCTTTAAGGACTAACAATTTATTCAGTGAATTATGACGATGAAGGATGATCGGCTTATGGGGTTCAAATTTAAATAGGAGTTCTGCGCGCTGCTGTTCTTCATCGATGTGGAGAATTGAGTAACGGAAGTGCTCTAAATCACCAAATTGATTCCATTCAACAACATCTTCAATGTATTGCGGGCTCATGGCTTATCCTCTTATTATAGTTAACCACGACTTCAGCTTTAGCATTGTCATGGGGTCAGTGGGTGGTACGTTAGCTTGGATCTTGTTGTCATGTCACAGCCAAATTGACTAAGAGGGTCGGGTATATAGCCCGATACATTAAGTCGATGGTTTTTTTAGAATGAATTCTTAATAACTCATAAAGTGCTTACTATGCGACCGATTAAGCTCAATACATTGTTGATGTTACTCGTTATCTTCACCGGTTCAGTGGCGATGAGTGTATCGGCGGTTGTAGCCTTGTACCAATCGAACAAAGAGGCGCAAGATCAGGCCGCCCAAATTGCTAACTCGGTTAAACAGCAGTTGGAGTGGCAACTTTTAAAAGCACATAACCTTATGCAAGGTCCTACCGACTTCCCCGATTTTTTTCTTTGGCAGAATAGTAATAGTAGTATTTCAGGTTTTTGCATTCAGTATGAAACGGCAGAGGGGCGGCTTGAACGCAGTTTGTGTAAAGGGGATGTTTCAGAGGAGATTTGGCCTGCGTGGTTTAAAACCCTTTATCTTTATCAGTTTGGGACTGAGCAGGGCAGCCAACGTGATGTGGTGTTTAACGAGGAAGTTAAAGGTCGGATTAATGTTACGCCCAGTTTTTTGGTGATGTTGCACCGAGCGTGGCGAGATATGAACAACCTAATGGAGATGTCCGTTATTACAGTTATGACCTTATGTATCTTGCTTTATATTACATTAGGGTGGGTACTGAAGCCTGTACGTTTGACGACTGCTGCTTTAGGTAAAATACAGGCGGGGGATCTCTCGGTTCGGTTACCAGATTTTAGGGTTAAAGAGTGGCAGGACACTGCTCAAAGTATTAATGCGATGGCATCCACATTGCAGGAAACTTTTGAGGAACGAAAGCAATTATCGATGAAGTTGCTGCATCTGCAAGAGGAGGAACGGCGGCATCTTTGCCGAGAGTTACATGACGAATTAGGTCAGTCCTTAACGGGTTTAAGAGCCATTGCTTATTACATGGAGGGAGAGGCTAAGGATCATTGCCCCTCACTTCTACCTAAAGTGTCTCAAATCACAGGGATTGCCCAACAGATGATGGGATTGGTTAAGAACTTGCTGTTTAAATTACGCCCTGCGGATTTGGATGAACTGGGTTTGATGGAAAATCTCAGCTCTATGATTGATGAGTGGAACGCTAAGCATCAAGAGGTGGACTGCTATTTAGTGACTGAGGGACGGTGTGATGAGATACCCGCTGCTATAGCGGTCAATCTACTGAGAATTGTACAGGAAAGCCTGACAAATGTGGTGAAGCATGCGTCAGCTTCGCGTGTTGAGGTATTGCTCTGCTGTCCTTATTCAGAGAGGGAGCAGTTATTATTGCAGATCGAGGATAATGGGAATTTAACCCGCGCCGAAACTTTATTGAAGCCGGGTAATGGTTTATTAGGTGTTAAAGAGCGTGTTAACGCATTAAATGGTGAGGTTAACTTTGCGCGTTCAGCGCTTGGTGGCTTGAAGGTTGAGGCGATTGTACCTGTGTTGGAATATGAGGTGGCTGATGGGACTCATTAATATTCTATTGGTAGATGACCATGCAATTGTGCGTGAAGGTTATCGTTCTTTATTAAATAAACAGCCAAGCTTAAATATTATTGCAGAAGCTGAAAGTGGTGAAGATGCTTATGTGCTTTACCGTCAGCATAAACCAGACCTGTTAATCCTTGACCTGTCCCTGCCAGGGAAAGGGGGGTTAGCAACCTTGATTCAAATTCGTCAGTTAGATCCTAAAGCTAAAGTATTGGTGTTTAGTATGCACCAGAATCCCTCTATGGCGAAAAAAGTAATTGAAGCGGGGGCTAAAGGTTATATTACGAAAAGTAGTGCGCCGGCAGAACTGATTCAAGCGGTAATGGATGTTGTAAACGGAAGATTGGCGATTAGCGAAGATATAGCAAGAGCTATAGCGATGGACAGCTTGCATGGTAAGTCAGCGATAGTGAATAAGTTGTCTACCCGAGAGTATGAGATTCTACGTATGTTAGTCGAAGGGAAAACTAAAGCAGATATTGCCGAAACCTTATCTATTAGCGTTAAAACAGTTTCCAATGCCTATTACATTATTAAAAGTAAGCTTGAGGTGAAAACAGATCTTGAGTTAATGCATGCGGCATTACAGGCAAGAGTCGTTTCTGTTTCTGATTATCTATAGTGAGTAAACGCTTATACTTTTAATACACCTGCTGCCAACGCTATATGTGTGAGTTCTACCGTTGTATTTGCATTGAGTTTGTTTTTAATTCGAGTGCTGTAATTAGCAATTGTTTTATAGCCTAGGCACATATTTTCTGATATCTCATGCCCATTTAAGCCTTTTGCTAATAGGCAGAACACATCAAACTCTTTAGGGGATAAAAGCTCTACTGGTGTATTTGGGTTTTGGCTTTCCTTGGCTTTTTGTACGCTAGGCTCAGCTTTTGGCTGTGTGTCATCTAAGAAAATATTACCTGCACTTACTGAGAGTATGGCTTCAGCTAAGCAATTGGCGGCGCTATTCTTATTGATAAAACCACGGGCACCGGCTTGTAGAGCGCGTTCGGTATAGATTGCGCTATCATGAATGCTATAAACCAAAATCATTGCATCGGGCGATATTTTGACTATTTTACGAATGGCTTCAAGGCCGCCAATTCCTGGCATGGAGATATCCATGACTACAATATCGGGTTGTAGTTTTTTATATAGCTGGATCGCCTCCTCGCCACTGTTAGCTGTATCGATCTGGTTAAACTGTTCGTAGGCGCTAAGGAGCATCTTAAAGCCCGCTTGAACAACCTCATGGTCGTCAACAAGAAGAATATTAAGCTTTTTACCATTCATGATTTAACTCCAGACAGTGGTAGCAATACATCAATTAGCATGCCTTTGCCTAAGTTTGAGATAATATTAAGCTTACCTCCCTGGCTTTCAGCCCTTTCTTTAATACCTAATAAGCCAAACCCTTTTGATTTGTCATTTTGTAAAAGACCAGACCCATTATCTTTAATGAGCAGTGACACTTCATTTGTCTCTGATAGGGTTAAGTGTATGCTGACTTGGCTCGCACCGGCGTGTTTAGCAATATTTGTTAGACACTCTTGGGTGATGCGGTATATATGTATTGCTGCTTGATGGTCTATCTGTTCAGGTTCACCCGAAAACCTAAGCTCGACGCGTGTATTAAGGTGGTTTTGTTCCCACTCCTGCACTAGATTTTTTAGCGTATCTTTCAGCCCTAATTCTGCAAGACAGAGAGGGTGCAAGGTCAACATTCTTGAGCGCACGATACTCGATAGATGATCACAAATACTAATAATTGTCTCACATGCTACAGTTGAGTCACTTTGTTGCTGTTTTGTTGCAACAGATATAGCTTTTATCGCGGTTAAAGATTGGCCCATTTCATCATGGAGCTCATGAGCCATCGCTTTTCTTTCATTTTCTTGGATATTTAAACTGTGGTTAGTGAGTTTCTTATTAGTCTGTTTTGATTGTTCAAGCGCTAGAGTTAGGGCATTAATCTCTTGTGAAATAAGGTCAAATTCAAGGATGTGGTGTTTAGCTAGGGGAGTGCCATATTCTCCCGATGAAATCGCTTTTAAGCGATTAAGTATGCTGAGTACAGCGTTTAACATTGAGTTAAATAGGATATTAATGGCCATAAATAAAACGGTTAGAATAGCGATTATTGACCAGAATAGGGTTAGAAATTCACTCCAAGCTTCGTTTATCTCATCGCTAGGGTCTGTTGTGATAAGTATGCTTTTTGAACTATTGTTTCGGAAATTGATACGATACTCAAGTACAGGGAAATCAAGGCTTACAGCGTAAACAAACCAAGCTGGAGGCGTATTTTTCTCTTCATTCAAATGATCTGCTGCTGAGCCTGTTTCTACCTTGTTATTAGAATAGATTACGACTTTTATATGGCGAGTTTCTTTTATGGAAGACAGGTATTCCAGCCATGAGGATTCACTGTCTGGCGCTGCTAATAAGCGTTCACGCTTGAGTTGGAAATCCAGCATAGATTTGACGAGCTGGAAGGATGAACTTACTTCGTCCTCGACAGAACTCTTAGCCTTCCAGATAGCAATGGCACCACCCGCTATTAAGACAATAAGTACAATGCTCAGTACTCTTATATTTATTTGGTTGCGTAAACTCATACCGACTAGACCTCAAACCGCGTATATCTCTCTACTATCTAATTAAGCAGTTTATATGCCAAATAAACCGAACGTTTTACGCTAGGCTGCGCGTTTTAGAACTTTTTATTACGATCTGTTTTTTTTATTGGTTATGGACTGCGGGTGGGTAGTTAAGAGGGACCTTGCTCAAAGGTGGTTGAATTAATGGACTATTTTTAACTTACCTTCAGAGTCCAGAATATTGTGTCAGTAGGGATCAAATTGTGTGGAGTAATATTTCAAGTTGAATGCTTGAGGAATACCTTAAGTTGAACTAGGTTTTATTGTGCAAGTGCTCAAAAAAATTATAAGACAGCAATCCATCTTCACTCACTTAATGGATTAAATCGGTGGCGAAAAAGAATGTACCTAATATAGCTTATGAGCTTGAAAAGTTAACAGCCAGCATTGAGCAAGAAGACTTAACGTCTAAGGTTTGGAGCTTACCTAGCGCCTTTTATCTGATCTCCTTCCAGATTTCGGCCCTTGCGGCTATTCTCTCTATAGTTGTTTTATATGGCTATTGGATGGATGTTGAGTTTTTATATCGACCTATAATGCAGGAGCCCGCTACGCACCCTGTTACCGCGTTATTATCTTTATCTCTTGGTATCTCTATTCTCTTACCGAATCATCGCCCCCTTATCAACACCACTAAAAAAATGCTTGTATTGGTCTGTGGAGTTATCGTCCTTATAGCCATTATTGACTACGTCTTTAACACAGACCTTATGCCACCTAATATTATTTTTGAGCAAGAGGTGTTTGATTCTAATGGCTCTGTTTTCGTTAATTACTTAAGTGTTAATACTGCAATTATGCTATTGATGATCAGCTGCGCGGTGCTGGCTGATATATATGGGAGGCAAAATTTTCAGCAGCTAATTGCTTACTTGGCTATCTCCATCCCATGTATTTCCTTTATTGGATATGCTTATGGGCTGGAAACATTCTATAGCCATATGTCTTTATATACGGCGATAATTGGCTTTCTATTGGGTTGGGCTGTTTTAGCGAGAACCTCAAACTATGGCGGTTTAAAAGCGATTTTAAGTCCCTATTTAGGTGGACGTATCGCTCGCTATCAATCAATCAGTGGGATGTTACTACCGTTCTCTGTTGGTTTGTTTTTTGTTTCATTATCTAATGAGTTGAACTCGTCTTATATAGCGGTGTTCGTTATATTTGTGACATGGTTTCTTGTGTTAATGATTGGCATCTCAGCTTATGTTCAAGAAAAAATTGACGCCGCCCGACGGGAATTGACTGAAAAGTTAATTTTAGCCGCTAATACGGATCCTTTAACTGGATTGTATAATCGCCGTCAGTTTTTTTATTTGGGCATGAAGGAGTTAAGACGAGCGCATCGTTCGGGTAGTGCAGTAGCTGTATTGATGATTGATATTGATGATTTCAAAATCATTAATGATACTGCTGGCCATGATGTAGGGGATCAAGTACTGATTGCTGTTTCAAATACCCTGTCTGCCGTTTTACGAGAGTTCGATTTAGTTTGTCGGTTTGGTGGGGAGGAGTTTTGTGTTCTCATTACCGATACATCGAAACAAGGGGTTGAAGAGGTTTGCAATAAAATCACCTCAACAATTCGCGGTTTAGATATTAATTCTTGGACTGATTTACATGGTCCGGTAACGGTGTCTGTAGGTGCTTGTTTAATTGAGAAAAAGATAGATTTAGAATCTGCCTTGAAGGTTGCTGATGCGGCTATGTATCAGGCTAAGAGCTTAGGTAAAAACCAAACCTATTATTCTGTAGCGTTTTCGAGTGTCAATAATGGGTTGCAATAAGAGTATTTATGGATAATTTTTACCACGAGCTAGAAGGTTTTTCTGATACGGCTCAGATTGTTGATAATCGTCACTATCAATCTATACCTGATGATTGGTTTATCTCTGTTATTGATGTGCGAGCTTCGACTGAAGCTATTAAGGCGGGGCGCTACAGGGATGTTAATTTTGTTGGCGCGGCGGCTATTACCTCCCATTTGAATCTTATTAGCCGTGATCTACCATTTATGTTTGGTGGTGACGGGGCAACGATTTTAATTAAAAAAAGTATGTATGGAGTTGCGCAGGAAGTACTTCAATCTTTGAGCTTTTACGCTAAAGAGAGTTTTGACTTTGACCTGCATGCAGGGCTTGTGCCTGTTAGTGCTGTTCGTGCAATGGGTCGAGATGTAAAGGTTGCTAAATATTTATCAGGTGAGAGCCCTCCGCAAGCTATGTTTAAGGGCGGCGGGGTTAGTTTAGCTGAGTCTTTAGTGAAGTCCTCCTCTGAGTATCGAGTGGCTCCAAAATGCTGTTTTTCTAAAGAAAAAATATTTGCTGGCTTGTCTTGTCGCTGGAAACCGATCCCATCGTCGACAGGGGTGACTTTGTCGATTTTAGTTCAGCCTATGCAGCTCGATGATGAACAAGCCGTTAAAAGGGCAATTGCAAAGTTTGAGAGCCTGCTAGGGACCTCCTTATCCTGTCTTAACCCAATCAATATGCAACAGGCGAGTTATGAGTCGTTTTTTAAGAACTTTAAACGCCAACTAAGTATTGCCGAGATTAAACCGAGCAAAGCCTTTTTTGCTGCAATGGGTGAAGTGTTTATTACGGTCCCATTATTCCGTTTTGGGCTGTATAAATATTTTCCTCAATTAAAAAACTATATGGAAAAGATCTCCACCCATTGCGATTTTCATAAATATGATGACACCTTAAGAATGGTGATTAATTGCTCGGAACGGGAGCACAGAGCGCTGGTTGCTTATTTGGAATCCGAATATGAGCAGCAGCAGCTTTTTTTTGGAGTCAGTGCATCTGACGCCGCTCAAATGACTTGTCATGTTGAGAGTATCGCCGACGGTGAGCATTTACACTTTATTGATGGTTCGGACGGGGGTTATGCGATGGCAGCCATCGGCCTGAAAAATCAGCTTTTGGCGGCTCAGCAGTGATTAGAGCTGCTTTTTAACGGCATCAAGCTTCTCTTTGAGGCTTTCAGATTTTCCGACTGTATTTGTTTTTTTAGGGCGGCTTTCATCTACGGTATCTATGCTTTTTAATAAGGTAGAGAGTTCTGAAGAGCGTAGTTTAAGCTCTTTTTTGACCTGTTTATCAATATAGCCTAGCTCTTTTAGCGCTTGTGTTGCTTCATGCATTAGCTCAGGCAAAATATTGATAATATTTTCTTCGTTAGGGATTTCTGCTAAATGTTCTTGCAGTGTGCCTCTTGCGGTGAGCCACGCTTCGAGCTCACTAATTTCATGTGTGGATAAGAGCGCTGCTACATGGGGAGCGACTTGGTTTACATCAATATCAAAATCGACGACCTGTTGCTCTTTCCCTGCTATTTCGCGAATACATTTAACTTTGTTGTCTGTGGTAATAAACTTCATTACAGATCCCTTCTATTCAATAAGCGGCTTGTGCGCATTTAGCTCCATTACCAGTTGCATGATCTCTGGGTTCTTTTCGAAACGCTCTTCTTCTTTTGCTTGGCGGCGATACTCTTCTGATACGTCAATTGCCCGTAGTAAATACTCATACGCTATATGATCGGCTTGTAGATCAGAAAATGCGCAAGCTAATTGGAAGAAAGCGTGACCATTATCGGCCTCTAGCTCTAATGCTTTGTTACATAGAGCGATCGCCCACTGTGGGTTGTCTAGTTCAAGTGCTGCGTCGGCTTTGTACGTTAGTGCTTCTGCGCTATCGGGTCTTAATTCAAGTATTTGGTCATAGAGCTTTATTTTTTGTTCCCAAGAGGATTCTTGCCCAGCTTTTAACCAGAACGATTGAACCTCATTAGTGGTCTCTATCTCTTGTTGGTTCTTTTTGATAACTGCTGATTTCGATACAAGCCCTTTTTCTAACTCGTTAAGGCGTGATTCGTAGTCGATTATCAGTTGGCTGATCTTGGTTTCGGCATGGCCTTGGATATTGCTTCGTATATCTCGTAGGGAGGTCCAACCGACTAATAAAAGTGCAGAGCTTGTTGCTGCGATTAGATAGAAGAAGTAGGTTACTGTATCTGTTGCATAAGTAGCTGCAATTTCGGCAACATGAAGCTGCCTGTCTGTGATCTCTTTAGTGTATTCAACCCTAAGGTTTTGCTGTTCAATCCTAAGCTGTTTGAGCTCATCAATAATATAGCGTTCAATAAAGGGATTATATAAGGGTTGCTCTAGCGTATTGATTTTGTCTTCAGATACAGTGTTGTTAACTGTATCGACAGACGCAGTTTCCGCCCAGACGGCATTAAGGCTTAAAATAACGAATGAGATAAGTAGGATAGAGATTCTTTGGAACACAGTGTTTAAGCCCTGAGTTGGTTTTTAGTCATATGCCGCCGTTCGCCACCTATATGCAGAAAAGGTGATGCTTTTTGCATTGGTGGTTAGACTGGGGTACCTATTTGAGCGCTGCTCTTAGCCACACTGACATAGAGATACCCCAGCGTCTACGCCGCTGATCACTTTACTGTTCTTTTTAGAGATTAAACGGCAATTTTACGGATAACGTCGCCGTGATTTTCCTCTTCAATTAGGGCGACATGAAGTGCTTTTATCCCCTTCTCATAGTCGCTTTGTTCCACTACGCACTGCATCTCTACTTGCCTAACGGATTGATGGAGGGCCAGAATGTTTATATCTGCGTTTGATAACGCCGAGATCGTTTTTGCCAGAATACCTTTTACTTTTATATCTGAGCCAACTGCAGAGATGATAGCGATCTTGTGCATGCTCACTTCTGCTGAAGGGTACTGTTGTTCAATTAATCTCATAACGCGATTAATTTTTTTCCGTGTGCTTACGGCATAAAAAGTAATGCTATTGGCATCGGCATCTTTATTGACGATAGATATTTTTAACTCTTTCATCAGTTTTGAGATATAAATATCGTAGTCTGGGCTACCTAGCATCTCTTGGTCGAAAATTTCGATGCCGACTGCATCGTTGCGTCCTGTAATGATCTCTACGCAAGGGCGAGGATTACAGTAATTGTTGTCAATAACCGTGCCTAAGTGTTCAGGCTCGAAAGTGTTTTTAATACGAATGGGAATACCGGACTTGCGAATCTCTCGTGCGGCTCTAGGGTGGATTGCTTCCATCCCTAAATTTGAGAGTTGGTCGGCAACGTCAAAATTAGTCATGCCTATAGTGACGACATTATCTTCGCCTACTAATTTAGGGTCAGCGCTGCTTAAGTGAAACTCTTTATGAATAACCGCTTCGCGGGCATTGGTTAAAGCCGCTATTTTTGCGAAGGTCATCTCACTGTAACCGCGATCAAAGGTTCGCATCAGCTGTTCTTCGCAATGGGTATAGCCGGTTACAATTAATAGCTCTTTGCTTGGGTCTAATGGCTGCATGTGATGTTTTATCATCTCATCAACAGGCAGGGACTGTTCTTGCTTCCAGCCAGTTAGATCGACAAACCGCGCAGGAAGTCCATTCTGTTGGAGTAGTTTAACGGTATTATAAGCACTGTGAGCTTCGCCGATAGAGGCAAGCATTTCACGTATAGTGGATAAGTGTTCTTCCAGTTGGAAATGACCATAGGAGCATAAGTTATGCAGGTTTTTCATACAGCGTTCGGTATCGGCTATGCGCCCAGAAATAAAGGTGTTAGCAGTGCTGAGATCATCTCCGGTAAACATACGCTCATTGATTTCTAACAGCTTTGTTTTTACTTTAGCAAGCTGGTCGATCCATGCGTCTTCTTTTTCGGCTTCAGCAAAGCAGCTATATACCCCAGCGTCACCTGTCTTTTTATGTTCGAGTAACAGGTCTGTAACACCGCTATAAGCGGAGACAACAAATATGCGGTTAAATAGGCTGCCATTTTTTTTGCGTAACAAAATATTATTTAATACTTCTGTAAAACGGCTCATTGAAGTGCCGCCAATTTTTTCTACTGTATGTGTCATTGTGTTTCCCTAAGGTGTTTATCCTTCTTTCTTTTGTTAGATGATCTGGTTATCTTTTTGGGCAAAACCGTTGCTCTATGGTTTTTCACTGAAAAGCGGATCTAACATCGTGCGGTTAATAGCTGCGACGGCTTAAATCTTGATGAACCTTTGATGGGGCCGCCGCATGTATTTTTAAGACAGAAAAGAATAGTAAAGTCTCTCTTTAGCAGAGACTGGCTCTGATCAAGAGAGGTTTGCAAATCACCTAATGAAGAGCCCTATCAGGTATGTCACTCATCTAAATGAATTAAATATTTGCAATGTAATTCATTTAGATAAGTCATTATGTATTTCGTTGTGGGCGTGGTGATTCCATTTTATCCTGTTTAAGATTAGCTTTCGTCGATCGGATAAACGCCATTCTCATCATGAACTTCCAGCCCTGTTAAAGGCGGGTTAAATACGCAAGCGAGTTTTAATTCTGTATGTGCTCGCAGCATGTGTTCATCATTTTTGTCTAGCACGTAAATAGTACCAGGCTTAATAGAGTGAATCGCTGCGTCTTCTAGCGTCTCTACTTCACCTTCTCCGCTAATACAGTAAACAGACTCCAAATGGTTTTGATACCAAATGTGGGTCTCTGTGCCCGCGTAGATAGTGGTGATATGGAAGGAAAAACCCATATTATCTTCTTTAAGCAATAGTCGAGTGCTTTCCCAGTGTTTGTCTGGGGATACTACGCGTCGTGCGCTCTGTTCTGCTTCTTTCAGTGTTCTAACGATCATTCTTGGTATCCTTAATTAGCCGACTTCGTGATAAACGTCGTCAAAGTAACAATTATCTTCTGGCATTTCTGACTCAATGGCACAAACTGCTTTAACTGCACTCTCAACGATATCTATGCCTCGTTTGAGGTTTTCGTCACTGATAGTTAATGGGCAAAGAAACTTGATGACTTGGTCATCTGCGCCGCTGGTTTCAATCATTACACCCTGCTGGAAGGCGATACGTGTGATTTTACTAGCCAGTTCACCATTTACACAGTTGATTCCTTGGAACATACCGCGACCACGGGTACTGAAGTTCCCTTCACCATATTCTGCAACAATGCTGTTTAGGCGTTGTGATATATAGTTGCCTTTACGTTTAACGCTGTCGGCAAATGTGTTGTCCGACCAATAATGATCGATGGCTGCTTTAGCAGTGACGAAGGCAAAGTTATTACCACGGAATGTACCGTTATGTTCGCCTGGCTTCCATAGGTCAATTTCAGGACGAATAAGTACAACAGCAAAAGGTAAACCATAACCACTAAGTGATTTTGATAAAGTAACAATATCAGGCTTAATGCCAGCTTCTTCAAAGCTGAAGTAGCTACCCGTACGCCCACATCCTGCCTGAATGTCATCAACAATCAGAAGGATCTCATGTTTTTTACAGACAGCAGATAGGTTGCGTAACCAGTCGAAACTTGCAGCGTTGATACCACCTTCGCCTTGAACTGTTTCTACAATAACCGCTGCAGGCGTATCAATACCGCTACTAGAGTCCATTAATAGTTTTTCTAAATAGGCGGTAGTATCAATGT
Source organism: Neptuniibacter sp. 2_MG-2023 (assembly GCF_030547495.1). Classification (NCBI taxonomy): domain Bacteria; kingdom Pseudomonadati; phylum Pseudomonadota; class Gammaproteobacteria; order Oceanospirillales; family Oceanospirillaceae; genus Neptuniibacter; species Neptuniibacter sp. 2_MG-2023. Next base: position 188,941 of record NZ_JAUOQC010000006.1, read on the forward strand.
TTTCGCCAAGGTAACCATCGTAAGGTACGCGGCTCACACCATTTAAACTTACGCCGGCAGCACCACGGTGGTGTGAATTGCCTGTCGCAGCTAAGGCGCCTAGGCTTACACCATGGAAGCCATTAGTGAAGGCGATAATATTTTCTCTGCCTGTGATATTACGAGCTAGTTTTAAAGCGGCTTCGACCGCATTGGTACCTGTAGGCCCAGTGAACTGCACAACGTAATCTAAATCCCTAGGCTTTAATATTTTTTCATTAAAGGTTTCTAGGAACTCGCCCTTAGCTTTAGTGTGTAGATCTAAGCCGTGTGTAATTCCGTCACTTTCAATATAGGCAAGGAGCTTTTCTTTAAATAGATCGTTGTTATGACCGTAATTTAAGGTTCCAGCACCGGCTAAAAAATCTAGATACTCAGTACCGTCTTCTGAGTAAAGGTACTCGCCTTTTGCGCGGTTAAATACACGCGGGAATGAACGCGCATATGACTGAACTTCTGATTCGATCTCATCGAAAATTTTCATTATGTAAATCTCTTAATTAACTTTTTGTCACACTCTGCAACGCTGTTTTTTAAGCGGTACGAGGATCAAATGATTTTGCGGGGCCTGCTAGGTAAAGCACTTCATCTTCATGATCTTTATCTAAGTGCACACCACTTTTGAATAAGGTCTTACTGTCAACGTCCATTAGATGGTCGTTAAAGAAGCGTTCAAATAGCTGTTTAGAAGCAGAGTTACTCGGTGAGATTGTTGTCTCTAGGTAACGAATGCCAGGATCGCGACTAAATAATTGGGCGAGCATTTTTTGTGCAATGCCTTTGCCTCTGAACTCTTTATCTAATGCGACCTGCCAGATGAATAAGGTTTCTGGACGATTTTGAGGAATATATCCAGAAATAAATCCGACAATCTTATTGCTAGATGTTTCAGCAATAATGGAAGTATTTGAAAAGTCCCTGCACTGGATCAAATTACAATAAAGGGAATTCTGATCTAGAGGAGGGCAGCGCTTTATAAGTTGATGTACATCCTGTCCATCAGCTATCTGGGGTTTTCTGTATGTAATATTATCCATAGTATTTAAATATATTAGCCTTGCTAATGTTTAGTAATACTATACATTTTAAAGCATTTTTTCAAGAGATATTCAATCATATCTTAGCTTTTTGCTGATTTTGTGTGGTTTTAGGCGGGTTTTTATGAATTATATGTTTAGTTTTACTAAGTAAATTTTCTTGTATATGGTTTTTATATACTTTTGATAGTACTATTTTTGCAAAATTTGATAGGTGTTTTGGGTAGATGGAAAAGAGCCAAGAGGCGTTAGTTTTATTGCGTCAAATTATTAGAGTGACTGATATGCAGGAAAAAGAGATTAGCCGCAGTACAGGGCTAACACTTCCGCAATTAATGGTTATGCAAACTCTACGTCAGATGTCGCCTATAACTACAGGTGAATTGGCAAAGGAGATCTCTCTTACTCAAGCAACGGTTACGAGTATCTTGGATCGTTTAGAGAAAAAGGGCCTTGTCTCCCGTGAGCGAGGGGTGGAGGATAAGCGCAAAGTTTGGATTAATTTAACCGAACAAGGTTTAGATTTAATGAAGGGCGCGCCAACCACTCAGCAAGATATTTTTTCCCGCCGTTTTGATGATATGCAAAATTGGGAACAATCGATGGTGGTAGCTGCGCTAGAACGAGTGGCTTTTATGCTAGATGCTCAACACCTTGATGCTGCACCTGTGCTTGGAATAGGTCAGCTTGATAGGGGAATGAACTAACTGTTACGCCCTCTGTCGTTTAGATTGGGGCTGTTAGCCTCAATCTATCCAGTCTACAATCCATTTTACTGCTTCTGTGATCCCCATCGTTTTTTAAGCATGGATTATAGTCGTGTCTGCTGTTCTATAGCTTTTATACTGCTAAAACAGGTCACTTATGTGGCGCAAAAAAATAAGCCCCGAAGATCAGGTTATGACCTTCGGGGCTAACTTATAGGATAGCCAAACAGTTGTTAGGCAGCTGGCGTTGGAGCCTTTTCTTCCACAGGGGGCGTTTTCTTTTTCGTTGTAAGGTATAACCAGATAAAGCCGGTTATACCAGCGGAAAGTGACGCGAATAGGATGCCTGTTTTAGCCATTAAAAGGTCTGCTGGGTAGTCGGCAAAACCTAATTCTGCAATAAATATCGACATTGTGAAGCCAATCCCTCCCATAAATGCGACACCAATAATGTGATGCATATTGAGGCCTTTAGGGAGGTTGCAGACGCCGAGTTTGACAGCAACCCACGTGAAACCGGCTATACCGATTAATTTACCTGCAACTAAACCTGCACCTATACCCATTGCGACGGGGTGGACGACGATTCCGCCAATATTTGACCAATCAATGGGTACACCCGCATTGGCTAAGGCGAAGATAGGAATGACAAGATAAGCGGAGGGTAGATGGAGTTTACTCTCTAATATTTGGGCTGGCGCTTGAACAAGGTTTACACCATTACCTAATGCGCGTACCCGAGAGCGAAGCGCATCATTAACGATGATATTTTCATCTTTTTTATAGGTATCTTTGATGTTTTGGACGCTCTCAATAATTAAAGATAAAAAGCGTTTGGGGTCGTATTTAGGTTTCATGGGAATGGTGAAGGCGAGAATAACGCCAGCAAGGGTCGCGTGAATACCGCTTTTAAGCATGGCGATCCAGAGGAACGTGCCTATCAGCAAGTAGGGCGAGAGTCGTCGCACCCCAGCAAGGTTCAGAGAGATTAGCGCGAATACAAAGAAGGCGACCAGTGCTAATGCCGTCATATTCAGGGCTTCTGTATAAAAGATGGCAATAACGATAACCGCACCAAGGTCATCGACAATCGCTAAGGCCACCAGAAACATAAGTAAGCTTTGTGGAACGCGTTTACCTAATAAAGCTAATGCACCTAAGGCAAAGGCGATATCAGTCGCCATCGGAATGCCCCAGCCGTCGCTTGTATGGCCCGTTGGGTTGATCGCTACATATATTAGTGCAGGAACTAGCATCCCCCCCACCGCGGCGATAATAGGTAATAATGCTTGTTTTACATTGGCCAGTTCACCGACCAGTAGTTCTCGTTTTAATTCCAAGCCTACGACGAGGAAGAAGATAGCCATTAGGCCATCATTGATCCAGTGGTGAAGCGATTTAGAGAGTTGGAAGTTTTCTAACCCGATGGTTAAGTAGGTTTGGAATAAGTGATGATAAGTTTCAGCAAAATGGCTATTGGCAAGAATCAACGCAATAACGGCGCAGAGCATCAATAACACACCACTGGTGGTCTGTCGGTGGATAAACTCTTCTAATGGGGATAAAACCTTATCAAAAGCTCGCTCCCAAGGAGCAACATATTCTTTTCCCAAAAGTCGACGTTTCTGTTTCATCTTACTCTCCCGCTTAATAACCATATTGATATTAAGCCCTTCATCGTTATCGTTCGTTGATAGGGTTAATATTCAAGTCGTATAACACTCATAATACTGTAATTGCTATTTATAACTACAGATCTACATAGCGAATTCTTATTTAAGATACTGTGTTCTTGGATAAATAAATACAAATGAAAAAACAAAACTAAGCTGTGTAGATTAAAGCCTGAAGTGTTTCATAACTTATGCAGATCAGTTTAGACTAATTTTGATAATTCTTCTTCAAAAATAGAGAGTTACCTATTGCTCTCTTAAGGGTAAATCTATACTCCACAGCTTATGATGAAAATACTTAACGGCGATATTTTTTTGTCTGTATTTGTCATTAATTTCGATTTGTTTTTTTGCAATGATAGTTGATGGATATGCCGGTGCATTTTTGCGAACAGCCAATCGGCTTTTGGTGGGCGTTGTTATACGGCAATGGCCGTTATTAAGGGTGAAAAGATAGTTTAACTAAAGGTAAATCGGAGGTTGAACTGTTATGTCAGGAAATAGAAATTAAAAAATAACTCAATGTATTTAAAGAGGTTTTTAGATGAAGGGTTGTTTTGTGACGTGAGCGCGCTGGAAGGGGCTTGCCCGCAAGCCCCTGTCGATCTTTTAGGTTGGCACTTTATGCATCGTAATTTTGTGGATAAAGAGCTTTCAGTGCTTCATCATCCATCTCTGATTTAAACGCAATATCTTTATTGATTGCTCTTGCTTGGGCAACAGCGGGACGGCTGTTAATTGCATTGAACCAACGATTAAGGTTGGGGTACTGCTCTAACGCACCGTCACCTAACACAGGTATGAATCTATCAATCCAGCCCCATGCGGCTATATCAACGATGGTGTAGCTATCCCCTACGATAAACTCAGAATTTTCTAATTGTTTGTCGATTACTTGGTAATGACGCTCTGCTTCGCGGCGGTAACGGTTGATCGCATAAGGTATCTCTTCGGGCGCAGCTTTTTGAAAATGCACCGCTTGTCCAGAGTAAGGTCCTAGGCCAGAAGCGATAAACATTAACCAAGAGAGTATTTGACCTCTTTCTTCCGGCTTACCTAAAAATGTATTCGTTTTTTCGGCCAAATAGAGAAGGATAGCATTGGAGTCAAAAACGACGGTGCCGTTATCATCAATAGCAGGAAGCTTGCCGTTAGGGTTAATCGCTGTGAACGCTGGAGTATGCTGCTCACCTTTAAGTGTATCAACAGCTACCAGTTGATATTCTAAACCTGATTCAGCAAGGAATAGTGCGACTTTCATTGGGTTTGGTGTTGGATGGAAATAAAATTTCAACATTAGTGCGTCCTTAGGTCATGGCGTTAATTGCGCTGCATTTTATTTTGAACGGTTGTTCATTTTTATAGCCTAGTCTCTCTTGAATGATTGTTCAATATCAAAGTGGTTAATACTTTAATTTAATATGTGCTATACGGCTAATATAGAGAAATATGCTGTGCGCGAAGTAAGGTTACTGTTTTGGGGAAAGAGCTTACATACTAGGTTATGCGTAAAATTTAAAATGTACTGCTATGTGTTTTGGTAGGATCAGGCCACATTTAGTAGTAAAGAAGGGTGACAGATGAAGCGGGTTGGTTTACACGTTTTTAACAGATATAGAATAGGTGAGTGAGCTGAAAATAAGTGCTAAAGGTGTTTAAGGAAGTGGTGCCCAGAGACGGAATCGAACCGCCGACACGAGGATTTTCAATCCTCTGCTCTACCGACTGAGCTATCTGGGCATGATGAGTCGATCCAGAGACAAAAAAGGCCTGCGATTTTATATGCAAGCCTTCTATGTAAGTGGTGCCCAGAGACGGAATCGAACCGCCGACACGAGGATTTTCAATCCTCTGCTCTACCGACTGAGCTATCTGG
>NZ_JAUOQC010000007.1:0-179547 GCF_030547495.1 Neptuniibacter sp. 2_MG-2023
CTAACCAATACTAATTGCCCGTGAGGCTTGACCATATAACGCCCAAGGCGTTTGGCAAGTGATTGATTAGATATAGAATAAACACGATAGAGAGTAACGAATTAGCGTGTGTAGAAAAAACAAGGTTGAGTCTGGCAACAGACTCCCTTCTAAATCAAAATGAATTTGAATCTTAATTGTGACAGTTTTGCTTGGCGACCATAGAGTTGTGGAACCACCTGAATCCATCCCGAACTCAGACGTGAAACGCAATATCGCCGATGGTAGTGTGGGGTTTCCCCATGTGAGAGTAGGTCATCGCCAAGCATTTATTTAGAGAAACCCCGGTTACTAGGTAGCCGGGGTTTTTTGCGTCTGGGGCTTAGATTTATAGTGCTTAGTTATATAGAGTTCTAGGGTATATAAGGTAAGTACTTTTAATCTGAATAATGTTGTTGTATTCGACTTCTATTTTTTTGTGCTTACCTTCATAATTAGACTCATCGCTAGTCAGTAGTTCTAGTATAAATTGTTGTCAGCTATAGTGGGTGTTATGTATAAAGAAGAAGATATCCGTCGTTTAAGGTGGCAGAGTCGTAGGGGCATGCTGGAACTTGATGTGTTATTTGTTCCATTTGTAGAAGAAGCTTTTGCTGATCTTGAAAAGGATGATCAAGATCGCTTTGTAAAGCTGCTTGCTTGCGAAGATCAGGACCTTTTTGTTTGGCTTATGGAGCGGGCAGTACCTGATGATTTAGATCTGCAACGGATTGTGAGGATTATATTGGAGCGTGTTCAACCTAAGTAATCTCCATATAGGACAATCTCGCACTCTGCTATATATTTGTAGTGGGGTGCATTTTATTGCGCTGTACTCTATTTTTGTTTCGTTTATTCCTACGTTCCATAAATCTCTCTTTTCTTTGTTTGTAGTAATGAGTTTTGCTTATTTTATTTATAATAGGCTATGTAGAGACTCGTCTTCGATAGTCTCTATTGGTTGGTCCGCTGAAAATGGTTGTATTCAGCTTTTCCTGAGAGATGGTATGCGGTTGGATGTGGCGGAGTTAAAACAGACGTCTGTTTTACCCTTTGTCATTTGTTTACTGTGTAAAGTTGAAGAGCGCCTATTTCCTATTCCCGTTATAGTGTTTTGGGATGCTTGTACGCCTCAAGAATTTCGTCGTCTAAGAGTGTTGGCTTTACACTGTTCGGTAAAGCCTAATAGCGAAGCTGTTCAATAAGGGGAGGGTGCTTGCTTCGCCCTCTCTTTGATTTAGTTCCAAGAAAAGTTAATAGGAGTCAGGATAGTATCTATGGGCTCTGCGCCTAGTTCTGGGTAATCGAGAGTATAATGTAGCCCGCGGCTTTCGTGACGAAGCATAGCTGAGCGTATTATTAAATCTGCTACCACTGCTAAATTGCGTAACTCTAAGAGGTCATTGCTGATTTTGTAGTTACTGTAATATTCGCTGATCTCATGGTGTAAAAGGTCAATACGATGTTTTGCCCGTTGTAGGCGCTTTGTAGTACGCACTATACCCACGTAATCCCACATAAAGCGTCGTATTTCATCCCAGTTGTGGGAGATAATCACATCTTCATCAGAATCAGTTACTTGGCTTTCATCCCATGCAGGGATTAATGATTTGTCGAGAGGTGCTGCTAAGGAGCTGCAAACTTCTTCAGATGCTGATTTTGCATAGACTAGGCACTCAAGTAATGAATTACTAGCTAGCCGGTTAGCGCCATGTAAACCCGTAAATGAGGTTTCGCCTATAGCATAGAGGCCAGGGATATCGGTGCGTCCTTTTTCGTCGGTAACAATGCCTCCACAGGTATAGTGGGCAGCGGGTACGACAGGGATAGGTTCTTTAGTGATATCAATACCTAGCTTTAAGCACCGTTTATAAATGGTCGGGAAGTGCTCGCGTATAAAGGTTTCGGGTTTGTGAGATATATCTAGAAATAAACAATCACAACCTAAGCGTTTCATTTCATGATCTATAGCGCGAGCGACAATGTCTCGGGGCGCTAATTCACCGCGCTTATCAAATTTATGCATGAACTGTTCGCCATCAGGTAGTAATAACTTTCCACCTTCACCACGAACGGCTTCTGTAATTAAAAAGGATTTTGCTTGGGGGTGGTAAAGGCAGGTAGGGTGGAATTGATTAAATTCCATATTTCCCACACGACAGCCCGCACGCCAAGCCATGGCAATACCATCTCCAGTTGCGCCATCTGAGTTGCTTGTATAAAGGTAAGCTTTAGAAGCGCCTCCGGTTGCTAAAACGACATGGGGTGCTTGAAATACTTCTACGTGGCCTGTTTTTCCATTCAAGATATAAGCTCCGACGCAACGGTTGTGTGCTAGACCGAGCTTGCGGCGGGTAATAAGGTCAACTGCAATGTGATCTTCAAAGAGGTCTATATTAGGCGATGCTTTTGCACGCTCTATCAGTGTGCTTTGTAGTGCTTTGCCTGTTGCATCGGCAGAATGAATAATTCTTCGATGGGAGTGGCCCCCCTCTTTTGTTAGATGGTAATCATCACTCTCTTGTGTGAAGGCAACGCCTTGTTGAATTAACCAGTCAATACTCTCTTTGCCATGGGATACCGTAAATTCAACGGCGGAAGGGCGGCTTAATTGTCCTCCTGCTGTCATCGTATCCTCTATATGAGCTTGTGTACTGTCGGTTGTATCTAAGACTGCGGCAATACCGCCTTGAGCTAACCAAGTTGATCCACTTTTTAGTTCTCGCTTGCTAAGGACCGCCACGCGCGCGTTTTCAGCAAGGTGTAACGCCATACTTAGGCCTGCGGCTCCGCTACCAATAATTAAAGCGTCGTAGTGGTGGTGTTGTGTCATTTGGTTGCTCTTTATATGCAAGTAGAAATTGCTGTCGGGCTATTTTACTGACAGAAATTCTGTAGAGGATAGTGTTTTATGGTAATTGTTAGAACTTTTAATGCGCAATTTAGCATTTTTTTACGTGTTGAGGGAACTTCATCTTATTTCTAAGCTCATAGTAGTTGTCCCGACACTCTTGATGAGAGTTGAATATAGTAGAAGCAAAAGAGATACTTTGGCTGCTTTAGCCTCTATGCTTATAGTAATGAGTCTCATGGAAAGAATCTAAGGAATATCGAGTGTCAAATGAGAGCCAAACAGTAGTTGATCAAAAACTTGTCGAACGCGTTAAAGCAGGCGACAAAACAGCGTTTGATCTTTTGGTTAAAAAGTACCAACACAAGATTATTGCGTTAATTGGTCGTTATGTATATGACTTCCATGAAGCTCAAGATGTAGCCCAAGAAACATTTATTAAGGCATATCGAGCACTTCCAAATTTTCGCGGTGATAGTGCGTTTTATACGTGGTTGTACCGTATAGCCATTAATACGGCTAAAAACCATCTGGTTTCACGCGGTCGTAAACCTATAGACGTTGATGTTGACGATGCACAGTTTTTTGAGGGTGATCATCAATTGAAAGACATAGCGACGCCCGAAAATGAACTTTATAAAGATGAGTTGGACTTAGTGATTAAGCGTACGTTGAATCGATTACCAGAAGATTTAAGAATGGCGCTTACCCTGAGAGAGTTTGAGGGTATGAGTTACGATGAGATTGCGCGCGTTATGGATTGTCCCGTTGGGACGGTAAGGTCTAGGATTTTCAGGGCGCGGGAAACATTAGATAAAGAAATTATGCCTTTAATGGCAAGTTGATTGCAGAAATGATGAAATTTGAGGTACACAATTATGACTGATCGATCTATTGAGTCTGTTTCTGCACTTATGGATGGTGAAGTAACTGATTTTGAACTCCGCCGTACATTAGCGCGGATTGAGAGCGAACCTGAGCTTGCAGAAACTTGGCAGCGTTACCATTTAATTCGGTCTGCTATACGTAGCGAAGATGGTAATGGAATCGCTGTAGATATAAGTTCAAGTGTTATGTCTGCTTTGGAATCTGAGCCTGAGTTTCATTTGGAAGATGGATCTACTGATTCAGAAAAAGCGGTGAGTAAATCTCATTTTCTTTGGAAACCAGTAGCAAGTATGGCCGCTGCGGCATCAGTAACCGCGATGGTTATTCTTGGGGCGCAGAACCTTTCTCAGCCTGAAGAGTCGACTATTGCTGATAACCGTCCGAGCTATTCTCTTCCAACGGGTACGCTTTCTAATGATATTGTTCGAGCACAGTTTGGCAACCGTTCTAATATCGAAGTTGAGAGTCAGCAGCCTGAAATTATCCGCTTACCTCAAGGTATAGATCGTTATATTGAACAGCATGAGCATATGCTGAAAAAACAAAAACCTAATTGGCAGGCTTCATGGCTTCCAGACGGTTTTAGTGGGCTACGTAGTGATGTTATGCCTCACGCGGAAGTGCAAATTTTTAGTAACGGACGTAATACGTTTAGTGTTTGTGTTGAAAACTATGGACATCAATCAGTTTCAGAAGGGGTTGCCCAGTCTGGAAATATGGTTGCGGTAGGTAAAAGAATTGGTGATCAATTTGTTACCGTTGTTGGTGATGTTCCTTTGATGATCGCTGAAAGAATTGCGTCTTCAGTAGTGAAAAAATGATTCAAGAAAACGGGAAAGTCGTTGACGTTAACTCGCAAGGTGTGTGGGTTGAGACAGTCAAGCAAAGTGCATGTGCGAGTTGTGCTGCTAAAAACGGTTGCGGCCAGAAGTTGTTAGCATCAGTAGGTCAGGGTAAACGTTTTATTTTCCGCGTGAATAACCCAGATAACTTATCGGTTATTACCGATGATGATGTGCTGATCGGAATTGAAGAGGGGGCCTTTCTTAAGGCCACTGTCTTTATGTACCTTATGCCGCTTATTGGCCTTTTTGCAGGAGCGGTTATTGCCGATGCCTTAGGATTTTCCGAAGGTTGGATGATTTTAATATCTTTTTCCTCATTGTTAGTAGGCTTCTTGCTTGTTCGTTTTGGAAGCTATTCTCTATTCCGCTCGTGTAAGTACCAGCCTACGTTAATGAAAGTAATTTAACTTTATTTCTGATAGTTATAGGTGATTTTGATATGAGATATTTATCTAAATTCATTTTTGCTTTTTTGATTTTGTCCGTACATTCGGTATCAGCTGCCAACCTTCCTGACTTTAAATCTCTTGTAAAAGAAGCTTCTCCAGCAGTTGTAAATATTAGTACAATCCAGAAGGCTGATAGTTCCGAAGGGTACTCTTTAGTTGGTCCTAATGGCGAAGAGATTCCCGAAATTTTTAAGCATTTTTTTAGAATGCCGGAGTTTGAGCAAGGAGAGAGGCCAAAGCACCAAGCCCCTCAATCTTTAGGTTCCGGTTTTATTATCTCTGAAGATGGCTATTTGCTTACCAATCATCATGTTGTCGCTGATGCAGATAAAGTCATTGTTCGACTTGCTGATCGGCGTGAGTTAGAAGCTGAAGTGATTGGCTCGGATAAACGCTCTGATGTGGCATTGCTTAAAATTGATGCTCATAACCTGCCAACCGTTGAATTAGGTAAATCTAAAGATCTCGAAGTGGGTGAGTGGGTACTGGCTATAGGATCTCCTTTCGGATTTGATCATAGTGTTACGGCCGGTATTGTTAGTGCGAAAGAACGTGCCTTGGCGAACGAGACATACGTTCCTTTTATTCAGACTGATGTAGCGATTAACCCAGGTAATTCCGGTGGGCCTTTGTTTAATCTTGATGGTGAGGTTGTCGGTATTAATTCGCAGATATACACGCGTTCTGGCGGCTTCATGGGGTTGTCATTTGCTATTCCCATTGATGTGGCTATGAATGTTGCGGATCAGTTGAAAGCAGATGGTTATGTTACGCGTGGGTGGTTGGGCGTTATTATCCAAGAAGTGAATAGGGATTTAGCTGAATCCTTTGGATTAGACAAACCCGCAGGCGCATTGGTTGCGAAGGTTTTGCCTGATAGTCCCGCCGATGAAGCTGGTTTGCAAGCGGGTGACGTGATTTTAAGTTTTGAAGGATTAGAGGTAACGCTGTCGTCTGATCTCCCTCATTATGTAGGGCGAGTTAAACCTGGTGTTAAAGCCAAAGTAGAAGTAATGCGCGCTGGAAGAAAGCAAACAATCAATGTGAAGATTGGTGTTTTACCGAATCAAAACCAGCTAGCAAGTGCGGGACAGGATAAATATAACGCAGATACATTAAATCGTCTGAATGTTGATGTAGTAGAATTAGATGAGCAGAGACGAGAAAAATGGCAAGTGAGTGCTGGAGTTGTTGTGCGTCGCGTTATGCCAGGGGCTGGCTCTAATTCTGGTTTAATGGTTGGTGATGTGATTACTATGTTGAACGGTGAGCAGGTTGGTTCTGTTGCTGACTTTAATCGAATCGCAAGCTCTCTTCCTGTCAATCGGTCTTTACCTATGCGGATCGTGCGTAGGGGTAGCCCAATGTTTATTCCTTTAAGAATAGAGTAAGAATGTTAGAAAAATAAAGGGGTGTTTTAGCCCCTTTGTTTTATTTTTTTGTGGGTCAAAAAAACCATAAAAAATATCGAAAAAGATGCACTCTATTTTTCGTGGCTCATATAGAGCAAATACTGTAAACTTGCGCCTTTCCAGCGAGTTAAGAGTAATGGTAGCCATCAAGTGAGCAGCCTAAAACATATCCGAAATTTTTCAATTATTGCCCATATTGACCATGGTAAGTCGACTTTGGCTGACCGCTTTATCCAGATGTGCGGTGGCCTTAGTGAACGTGAAATGGAGGCGCAAGTACTCGATTCAATGGATATCGAGCGTGAGCGTGGTATTACCATTAAGGCTCAGAGTGTAACTTTGGATTACACCGCCAAAGATGGGCAAACCTATCAGCTTAACTTTATCGACACGCCTGGACATGTTGACTTTTCATATGAAGTGTCACGTTCCCTTGCCGCTTGCGAAGGGGCTTTGTTAGTTGTTGATGCTGCACAAGGTGTAGAAGCCCAATCTGTTGCCAACTGTTATACGGCGATAGAACAAGGGTTAGAAGTTGTTCCTGTTTTGAATAAAATCGATCTGCCTCAAGCTGAGCCTGAAAGGGTTCGTATGGAGATTGAAGAAGTTATTGGTATTGATGCGACAGAGGCCGTGACCTGCTCCGCAAAAAGTGGCTTAGGTGTGATTGATGTATTAGAGCATCTTGTACGAGATGTTCCTCCACCGCAAGGCGATGTAGATGCACCGCTTCAAGCACTGATTATAGATTCATGGTTTGATAATTATTTAGGTGTGGTTTCCTTAGTACGTGTTAAACAGGGAACATTAAGTAAGAAAGACAAGATCTTAGTTAAATCTACAGGACAGAGCTATCAAGCGGAATCTGTAGGTATTTTTACACCTAAACGGACAGAAACAGGTGTGCTCAAAGCTGGCGAGGTTGGCTTTGTTGTTGCTGGTGTTAAAGATATTCATGGTGCGCCGGTCGGGGATACATTAACCCACCAGAAAACGCCTGAAGTTGACATGTTACCTGGTTTCCAAAAAGTGCAGCCTCAGGTCTACTCGGGGCTGTTCCCAACGAGCTCTGATGACTATCAAGATTTTCGTGAAGCACTTGATAAACTGACGTTGAATGATGCATCACTGTTCTTTGAGCCTGAAACATCAGATGCCCTTGGTTTTGGTTTCCGTTGTGGTTTTCTTGGTATGCTTCATATGGAGATTATTCAAGAGCGCTTAGAGCGAGAGTATAATCTTGATCTAATTACCACAGCACCTACGGTAATTTATGAGCTTGAAATGAATAACGGTGATGTTGTTAAAATCGACAGCCCGTCCAAGCTGCCAGATCCGGGTTCTATCAATGAGATGCGCGAACCTATAGTGGAAGCTAATATCCTTGTGCCGCAAGATTATCTTGGGCAAGTTATAGGCCTTTGTGTTGAAAAACGCGGCGTTCAAAAAGAGATGAATTATGTAGGTAATCAGGTTCAAATCTCCTATGAACTGCCGATGGCTGAAGTGGTTTTAGACTTTTTTGATCGCTTGAAGTCGGTTAGCCGTGGTTATGCATCGCTTGAATATAACTTTGTGCGCTTTGAACCTGCTCAGTTGGTACGCATGGATATTTTGATTAATGGCGATAAAGTGGATGCTTTAGCGATTATCTTACACAGAGATAATGCGCAGTATAAAGGGCGTCAGCTTTGTGAAAAGATGAAGGAAGTTATTCCACGTCAGATGTTTGATGTTGCAATTCAGGCAGCATTAGGTGGAAAAGTTATTGCACGAACTACAGTAAAAGCACTACGTAAAAACGTATTAGCTAAATGTTACGGTGGTGATGTGAGCCGTAAGAAGAAACTGCTTGCGAAACAGAAAGCAGGTAAAAAGCGCATGAAGCAAGTAGGTAATGTAGAGATACCTCAGGATGCTTTCTTAGCAGTATTAAAAGTAGATAGTTAATTTTTAAGGGCAGTATAGATGGATTTTGATTTTGCACTAATACTTGTAGCGCTGACGTTTGTATCAGGGCTTGTGTGGTTTTACGATAAAATATCACTTAAGCCGAAACGTGAAGCTAAATTAAGTGCAGCAGCTAATCAAGTGGATGGTGAGCTTTCAGAATCCGTTAGAGCTGAGATTGAGCGTGAGTCCGGTTGGGTGGATACAGGTAGATCAATGTTCCCTGTATTACTTATTGTCTTGGTGCTGCGTTCTTTTCTGGTTGAGCCTTTTCAGATTCCATCGGGCTCAATGTTGCCAACCTTAAAAATTGGTGATTTTATCTTAGTTAATAAATTTCATTATGGGTTACGTTTGCCTGTATTGAATACTAAGATTGTGGAGATCAATGAACCTGAACGTGGTGACGTGATTGTATTTAAGTATCCGGAGAATCCGTCGATTAATTATATTAAGCGAGTGGTAGGTTTGCCGGGTGATATTATCCGTTATCAGGATAAAATGCTCTTTATTAACGGAGAGGCACAACCTCAATCGTTATTGGCTCAGTTACCGCCTAATCGTCCAATACAGCAACTTTTGACAGAAAATTTGGGTGGTGTAGAGCATCAGATTAATAAAGATTTGGCGCGACCTTCTCAAAATATGCAATGGACAGTACCTGATAATCATTATTTTATGATGGGTGATAACCGTGATAATAGTAATGACAGTCGTTACTGGGGTTTTGTATCTGAGGACTTACTAGTTGGTAAGGCATTTGCTGTATGGATGCATTGGCCGACTTTCTTGAGCTGGCCAAAATTTGGCGACGTTCGTGTGATTGAGTAATGGAATGGAGAATGGAATGAAACCTACTCGTAAGCAACAAACCGGCGCATCATTTTTCTCAATTTTGATTGTCTTATTAGTCGCAGGCTTTTTCTTTTCTGTCGCATTTAAGCTGTATCCCGCTTATCTGGAGTATAATACGATCGATTCAGTATTGACTCAGGTAAGTACAGACAGGGACGAATTGACAAAAAGTATGGGTACTTTGAAACTAGATATTGGTAAAAAGTTTCGTATCAATCAAGTGAAGTTACCCCATAAAGACTCCTTGATCATTACTAAAAAAGAGGGCGTGATTCGTTTTGTCCTCGATTATGAAATACGTGTACCAATGTTTTATAACGTTGACGCAATGGTTAAATTTGAAAAGCAATATGAAGCAATAGCACCTTGATAAAACCAGCATCTGAATTATCCCGTCGTATAGGCCATAGCTTTACCGATGAGTCGTTGTTTGAATTAGCATTGACTCATCGAAGCTGTGGCAAAAAGAATAATGAGCGCTTAGAGTTTCTAGGCGACTCCATTCTCAATTTTGTTATAGCTGATGATCTTTTCAAACGCTTTCCCAAGGCCAAAGAGGGTGAATTAAGCCGTCTACGTGCTCGTATGGTAAAGGGTGTTACTTTATCTGAAGTTGCGCGCGAGTTAAATTTAGGCGACTACCTTCGTTTGGGGAGTGGTGAGCTTAAAAGTGGTGGTTATCGCCGCGACTCAATTTTAGCGGATGCAGTTGAAGCGATTATCGGTGCTATCTACCTTGATACAGATATGGAAACTGCACGTGGCTTTATCTTGTCTTGGTTTAAAGAACGGTTAAGCAAACTTGATCTGAACGAGTCTATGAAAGATTCAAAAACGCGTTTGCAGGAGTTTCTGCAATCACGTCGCCTATCTTTGCCTGAATACACATTGACTAATGTAGAAGGCGAAGCCCATGCACAGACATTTTATATACAATGCAGCGTGGAAGGTCTACAGCAAGCAGCTAAAGGTATAGGTAGTAGCCGTCGTCAGGCGGAACAAGAAGCTGCTAAAAATGCACTCATTATTCTACAGGTAGAAAAGTAAAATGGCTGAAGATTTAATGCACCTGTTGGATGAGAAGTCTCATAACCCTGATCAGCGTTGTGGCTTTGTAGCAATTGTCGGCCGTCCCAATGTAGGGAAATCAACGCTAATGAACCATATTCTGGGTCAGAAGTTGAGTATCACTTCCCGTAAACCGCAAACTACACGTCATCAAATTATGGGGATTAAGACAGAGGGCGATCTACAGATTGTCTATGTTGATACGCCCGGTTTACATAAAGATGAAGGTAAAAAAGCCCTTAACCGCTATATGAATAAAGCGGCGTCGGATGCTTTACGTGATGTGGATCTTGTGGTTTTTATTGTTGATCGTACGGCTTGGACTGAAGAAGATCAGCTTGTTTTAGATAAAGTGAAGCATGTTCGTTGCCCCGTTATTTTGGCAGTTAATAAAATTGATCAATTAAAAGATAAAGCTTCGTTGCTCCCTCAAATGCAGTCTCATGCAGGACGTATGGATTTTGCGGAGATGGTTCCTTTGTCAGCCAAAGATGGTCATAACGTTGAGCAGTTAGAAGAGCTGATTGCTAAACATATGCCAAAAGGGATGCACCATTTTCCTGAAGACCAAGTAACAGATAAAAGCTCACGCTTTATGGTTTCAGAGATGGTCCGTGAGAAACTGATGCGTAACTTAGGTGATGAGATTCCTTATGGTACAACCGTTGAGATAGAAGAGTTTAAGTATGCTCAAAACGGTGTTCTTCACGTAAGTGCATTAATTCTTGTCGAGCGTGATGGTCAAAAACGTATAGTGATTGGCGATAAAGGTTCACGAATTAAAACCGTTGGTCGTGATGCGCGCTTAGATATGGAGCGTATGTTTGACTGTAAAGTTATGCTTAATCTTTGGGTGAAAGTTCGTCGAGGTTGGGCTGATGATGAACGAGCCCTGCGTAGCTTAGGTTACGATAATAGCTAATTTGCATTCCGTATGAGTCAAACAGATCAGCAGGCGGCTTATGTACTTCATGGTCGCCCTTATCGAGATACCAGTCTCCTTGTTGACTTTTTTACTTTGGAATATGGAAAAATCCCCGCTGTTGTTCAAGGCGCGCGCCGCCCCAAATCTAAATTGCGGGCTAGCGTTCAGCCTTTTGTACCTGTTCAAATAGGCTGGCGTGGACGGAATGAGTTAAAAACCATTACCCAGGCAGAGCCTGTCGCCGCGATGATGTTTCTTAATGGTGATGCATTGCTGTGTGGTTTGTATGTTAATGAATTACTTTCTCGAACGCTTCAGCCATTTGATCCGCACCCTCCACTTTATGTCTATTATCAGTATGTACTTAATGAGCTTGTATCGGGTAAAGATATAGAAGGTGCCTTGCGCACTTTTGAGCATCGTTTGTTAGATGAGTTAGGTTACCTTCCTGAACTCGGGAATCAACAGGATGAACAGATCTATCTCTTGGATCCTGAACATGGATTTTCCATTTTAAGTAGTCGTGATATAAGTGACAAACGTAAGCCTTTCTGTTTTTATGGCTGGCAGTTAAACGCAATTTCAGATGATAATTATGAAAACCCCCAAGTTCGGCGAGCATCGAAACGCCTTATGCGTGCGCTCATAGATCGCGTGCTTGGTTATAAACCGTTACGCAGTCGAGAACTGTTTCAAAAAATGTAAGGAGCACAAGGTGATAGAGCCGTCCCGTCTTTTGTTAGGTGTAAATATTGATCATGTTGCAACGATTCGCCAAGCAAGAGGCACCCGTTATCCCGATACTGTTCAGGCGGCGGCATTAGCAGAAGAGGCCGGTGCTGATGGTATTACTATTCACCTGCGTGAAGATCGTCGCCATATTCAGGATCGTGATGTTTTTCTGTTAAAAGAAACTTTACAGACGCGGATGAATTTTGAAATGGCCGTGACTGATGAAATGATTGAAATTGCGGAAAAGGTAAAGCCTGCCCATTGTTGTTTAGTGCCGGAAAAACGCGAAGAGCTGACGACTGAAGGTGGTTTAGACGTAGCGGGGCAGGAATCACGAATTAAAGATGCCTGTAATCGTTTAAATGCGGCGGGTATCGAAGTTTCTTTATTTATCGATCCAACGTCTGAACAGATAGATGCCACTATCCGTTGTGGAGCCCCGGTGATTGAATTACATACAGGAGCTTATGCTGATGCAGAAAACTCCTTGGAGCAGGTGGCAGAATTAAAACGAATTAGAGATGCGGCTGCTTATGCTTATCAAAAAGGCTTAATTGTAAATGCTGGACATGGTTTGAACTACCATAATGTTGAGCAGATCGCTGAAATCCCAGAGATGAATGAGCTTAATATTGGACATGGCATTGTCGCACGAGCTTTGTTTGTTGGTCTTAAAGAAGCGGTGTCTGAGATGAAACAGCAGATGCTACAAACGCAAGCACGTATTCAGCCATTAAGAGATGCGCTGAAAAAATGATTGTCGGTGTTGGTACAGATATTCTTCAAATTAGCCGTTTGCGAAAAGCTTGGGTAAGAACACCTAAGCTAGCAGAGAGAATTCTGACCTCTGACGAACTTGCACTTTGTACCGAAGCCCATGACCCTGCTCTGTTCTTAGCTAAACGCTTTGCTGCAAAAGAAGCGGTGACAAAAGCATTAGGGACTGGAATAGGGCGAGGGGTGAGTTGGAAGCATATCGAAATCACCAAAGATAGTTTGGGTCGTCCTTTAGTCGTTTTAACTTTAGGTGCGGCTGAACGGGCATCCAGTTTAAATGTGGCCAATCTTCATCTTAGTTACAGTGATGAAAAAGATTATATAGTTGCATTTGTTGTGGCGGAAAGTAGTTAACCTGACGGTATATAGGAATAACTAAATGAGTAGAGTCTGTGTGATAACCGGCGGTTCTTTCGGTATTGGCCGAGCGGTTGTTAATAAGTTTTTAGACCAAGGTTATTCTGTTGTTAATCTTGATTTGAAGCCATCTGATTTAGCCAAAGATCAGTCTGTTTATATTCAATGTGATGTTTCAGATCCGCAGCAAATAGATAGCGCTATTAAACAGATTAAAGAAAGTATAGGCCGCATTGATGTACTTGTGTCTAATGCCGGTGTGCATTTGTCTGCCTCTATTGAAAACACCTCAAATGCAGAGTTTGAGCGTGTAATGGGCATCAATGTGAAAGGTGCTTTTTACCTACTCAAAGCAGTATTACCTATTATGAAAGCACAGCAATCAGGCTCAATTGTTTTAGTTGGTTCTGATCAGTCGCTAGTTGGCAAGAAAAACTCGTTTGTTTATAACATGAGTAAAGCGGCTTTAGCTTCGATGGCGAAAACAACCGCATTAGATTATGCCACTTATGGTATTAGAGCGAATATAGTGTGCCCTGGCACTATTGAGACACCTTTATACCATCAGGCAATAGATCGCTATTGTGAACGTACGGGAGCCAATAAAGCAGCTATCCATGCAGAAGAGGCTGCGCTTCAACCTTTAGGTAGAATCGGTCAACCAGAAGAGGTTGCATCATTAATCGCTTTTTTAGGGAGCGATGAGGCTAAGTTTATTACCGGCAGTGCTCAGGTTATTGATGGTGGTTATACCGCACAATAATATATTCATCAGGCTTAGGGTGTTTTATGAGTAGAGTGATAGACCCCCATATTCACCTCATTGATTTACAGCAGGGCGATTATGGTTGGCTGCAGGCTGATCATCGGCTTCAGTGGCCAGGTAAAGAAAAAATCAGACGTAGTTTTTTTGAAGCAGACCTAGTGAGTAGCCAAGTAATGGAGCTTGCTGGTTT
The DNA here is from genome assembly GCF_030547495.1 of Neptuniibacter sp. 2_MG-2023. Lineage (NCBI taxonomy): Bacteria > Pseudomonadati > Pseudomonadota > Gammaproteobacteria > Oceanospirillales > Oceanospirillaceae > Neptuniibacter > Neptuniibacter sp. 2_MG-2023. Next base: position 14,084 of record NZ_JAUOQC010000007.1, read on the forward strand.
TGTGCATATAGAGGCCGGTTTTGATAATGCATCGCCTTGGCGTGAGTTGGAATGGCTAGAACAGCATTGCCAGCTACCCTTTAAAAGCGTGGCCTTTGCTGATTTAACATCCAATCACTTTCCTGCCCAATTAGATCGGTTAGCGCAATGTAAATCACTTGTGGGTATTCGTCATATTCTTGATGAACATGCTGAAACGATTTTAAATAATGAGCGTGTGGTTAAGCATTTATCCCTTATTGCTGAAAAAGGTCTGCTCTTTGAAGCTCAACTTTCATTAACTGATCGTTCTGCAGTTAAGCATTTAAATCAGGTTTTATATTCTGTTCCCAAGCTTAAGGTTGTTATTAATCATTGTGGATCATCAAATCAACTATCAGAAAGTTGGATGAACTCGGTTACTCTATTAGCACATCAGCCTAGGTGCTATATCAAATGTTCAGGGTGGGAGATGCGGAATGTTAATTGGACGTCAGAAGCAATAGAGCCCCTGATAAGGTTTGTTATTCGACAATTTGGTTTGAGCCGAGTGATGCTGGCTAGTAATTTCCCTGTATCAGAGCTTTCGTGTAGCTATTCAGAAGTATGGTCTCGGTATTTGCATGAGATGTCGTGGGAGGGTTTTGAACAGGAGATGCTTGTTTATGAAAATGCGAAACGTATATATGGTTTTGATTGAGACCTGTTTGTTATAAAAAAGGCTCATAAGTAAAATCTTATGAGCCTTTTTTCTTAAAAAATATCTAACTTATTTTATTTCCATTCTAGGTGAGCGCATAACGATCTCATCATTTAGCTCAATCCCTATACCTGGCGCTTCAGATACTTGGAAGAAGCCATCAATAGGTTGAGGGTCTTGAATACATAGTTCTCGATTCCATTTCTTAATAGCATAAGTGTGATGTTCATGAATTAAGAAGTTTGGAATAGCTGTTTCTAGGTGTAGTGAGGCCGCCGTTGCTACAGGGCCTCCACATACATGGGCTTGGATACGCACATCATATACATCTGCATAGTCACAAACTTTTTTGGTTTCGGTAAAGCCGCCGCATAAACCTATATCTGGTTGTAGTACATCTAGGCTTTGATCTTCTAAGTATGGGCGTACACCCCAGCGATTATAGAGACGCTCACCACCGGCAATAGGGACATTGACTTTGTCAGCTACCCGTTTATGCAGTTCCGAATTAAGGTAATTAACAGGCTCTTCAAAGTACATGCAGCGAGCTTCTTCAACAATTTCACCTAGCTGGATCGCTGTCGATGCACCTGGGAGGCTGTGGCATTCAAAGATAATATCGCCATCTTCCCCCATTACATCACGTATAGCCATTAGTCGCGCACGGAACATTTTCATGTCTTGATTACTAAACAGTTTAGTACGATCAAAATGGGTCTCCCCTTTGGCGTCGTACATAATAGGGTCTACTTTTACTGCATCGTAACCTTCCGCCATCGCTTTTTCTGCTGCTTTGGCATAATCTTCTGGATCGGTTAAGCGTGCGAAATCCTCATCCCAATCAAATTGTAACTGGCTAGCGTAAGTACGAAGCTTATCGTTAACTTTTCCGCCTAATAGCTGATAAACAGGTACACCTAAAGCTTTTCCTTTAATATCCCAAAGTGCGGTATCTATTGCGCTCATGGCTGAATAAATAATAGGTCCGCCACCTAAGCCCCAAAAACTACCGCGTAGCATTAAATTCCATAGATCTTCTGTTTGAAATGGATCCCTACCAATGAGCATCTCTTCTGCGAACTCTTTTATCATATGAGCTGCAGCGCTGTGACCAAGATCATAGGCTAAACCGGCTTCACCTACGCCACTAATGCCTTCATCTGTATGAATGCGAATAAAAACTGGGTTCCATACTGGACGATCTGGACAGTGGATATCAAAAATTTCTACGCGATTAATTTTCATTATTTAACCTTTTATAACAACTCTAAGCTACTTGTTATTTGAATTAGATAGGGGCATTAGGAAGCAAACGTCGGGTCAAGTCTGTAGGCTTTACGCAACATAGCAGGCCAAGATTTTTGCCCACCGGTTGAGCCTGAATGGACCACATTGGCTTGCTTTGAGATGCCTTCAACAATTTCAGGAGCAATATGAATAGCTTCTGCGCCAGTTGCTTGAATCATTAATTGTATTTCACAAGCACGTTGAAGATCATACATGCGCATAAACGCATCACCGACAGTGGGACCAAGGGTGAGTGCACCATGATTAGGGAGTAATAAGTGGTTATGTGTTCCTATATCACTTTGTAAGCGTTTTTTCTCTGCATGATCTACGGCAAGACCTTCATAACCATGATGGCCTAAAGAGGAGAGGGAGAAGCAAGCGTATTGAGAAAGAGGAAGCAGGCCTTCTTTAAGTGTTGATACTGCAATTGTCTCGTTCGTGTGGAGATGAATTACACAGTGAGCATCATCGCGGGCCTCATGGATAGCGCTATGGATAGTAAAACCTGCAGGGTTTATATTAAAAGGAGTCTCATCCAGAATTTTACCATCTAGATCGACTTTAACGAGATTAGAAGCGGTAACCTCATCAAAGCTTAGGCCGAAAGCATTGACTAAATAATGCCCAGTATTGGGCACTTTTGCAGAAATATGGGTATAAATTAGATCACCCCAACCCAAATTTTCTACCAAACGGTAGCATGCTGCTAAATTTATCCGAGTTTCCCACTCTTCTGGAGATACAGTGTTTTTAAGGTCTAATATAGGTGCTTCACACATGGTGCCCCCTAAAGGCTATTTATGCCGAGCTATTCAGTTTTTAAAATATTCAAAAAGGGAATTATACAGAGATTTTTGGAAGCATTGATGAGGAATAAAATTATTTATTTGGTAATAAGAACTATTTACATTTAGTGGTGTTTTAGTGATAATGGTTCTCATTGTCATTATTCGAACGGAGGTAAGTGTGAATACGCGTACTTTTAAATCAAGAATGGAGTTTCCGTTAATTGCGTTAACCGGTGCGAGTTTACTGGGCTTAATGTTTTTAGTTGTTTTGAATTAAATTCCATGACCATCATAAGGTACCGTCTGTGCGGTTAGTATGGGTGGTATTGGATATAGAGTAGTGAATGTTTTGGTTTAGGGAGAGGGGCTTTAAATTGTTTGAAGTACCTAAATTTAGGCGCTCCAGTGAGCGCCTTTGTAGTATGTATCTGCCTAAGGTCAATGGGTTAAGGTGTGGTTTTTAAATTCCGCATCCACCCATACCTCGTTTCTCTAAGTATTTTTGATGGTATTCCTCTGCAGGCCAAAAGGTTTCAGCGGGCACTATTGCTGTAACGCTTTTAGAGGGTAATAAACCGCTATTATCAAGTTTCTCTTTGCTTAATTCCGCGAATCTTTTTTGCTCTTCGTTGTGATAAAAAATAGCGGAACGGTATTGTGTTCCAATATCGGGACCTTGGCGGTTTAATGTGGTTGGGTTGTGTGCTGACCAGAAAGCATTTAACAGTTCTTCATAACTTGTTTCTTGTCTATCAAAGGTTACTTGAACTACCTCTGCATGGTTGGTATCCCCAGTACAGACGTCTTGATAGCTTGGATTTGAGTTATGGCCACCCATATAGCCGACTGCTGTACTGGTAACACCAGGGAGCTTTGAAAAGTGAAGTTCTATTCCCCAAAAGCAACCCGCTGCAAATGTTGCAATATTCATATGCTATTTCCTTCGTTTATGGCTAAGCCGTTTTAATACTGTAATCTGTTTGAGCTATTTCAGTAACAAAAAGTTCATCTTTGGTGCGGCGCAACAAATAGAGTGTGCTTTTTTGGTGCACTGATATAGTGTTTGATCTGTTTTATTTAGTTATACAGTAACTTTTATTAATTAACTAATTGATTTTAATGTAGTTTTATTTATTGGCATATACTGTGCTTTATAGGGTGTAGTTTAAAGAATTTCATTTTGTCCTAGGGGGAATTATTAATGATGAAATCAACTACGAAAACATTGATTGCTGCAGGTCTTTTGTCTGCTTCTGTTATGGCTGAAGCAGGTTTGTCTGCTAACATCGGCGCAATGAGCGACTACTACTTCCGTGGTACTGATCAGGGCGTTAATGGCGCAAGCATGATGGGTGGCTTGGATTATGACGCAGGTAATGGTATCTCTGTAGGTACTTGGGCTGCTTCATTGAACAATGGCGAGCAGGAGATTGATGTTTACGGTGGTTATGCCGGTGAAGTTGAAGACTTCTCTTACTACGTTGGCTATGCTGGTTACCTATATACAGAAGACGGCGCTACTGATTTCCATGAGATCAACTTTAACGTTGGCTACGGTCCTGTAAGCTTAGAATATACTGTGGGTACTGAAGACACTTCTGGTGGCACACCTGAGCTAGACTATACGTTCTTAGCGCTTACTGGCGAATATGAAGGTGCTTACCTTACATACGGTTCATTTGGCGATGATTACGATGGCGACTATTGGGAAATCGGTTACGGTGCTACTTATGAAGGTCTAGATATGGGCGTTGCTTATATCGATCCTGATAGCCAGATCGGTAGCGAAGACACTATTACTTTCTACATCAGCAAGACTTTCGACTTCTAAGTTTTGCACCTTGTTTGATTTTACATACTAGTATTAAGCCCGTCTTTGACGGGCTTTTTTTATGTCATTTTTAATGATAAAAAAACCGCGATAACCGCGGTTTTTTTGTGATAGTAAAAGCGTTAGCTTACCAGTGCGTCGAGCTTTTGCTTAAGTACACCTTGTACTTGGCCTGGGTTGGCTTTACCTTGAGACGCTTTCATGACTTGCCCCATAAAGAAGCCGATCATCTTGCCGCGTTTATCAGGTTCAGCGTTAACGTATTGCTCCACTTGTGGCGTATTGTTGGCGATGACTTCATCGACAATCTGTTCGATAGCGCCGCTGTCGGTAACTTGTTTTAAGCCTTTGGATTCGATGATCTCATCAGCGTTACCGCCTTCAGACCACATCACTTCAAATACTTGTTTAGCTATTTTTCCTGAAATAGTGTCGTCTTTAATACGTAGTAGTAATCCACCTAGCTGCTCTGCGTTAACTGGGCTGTTGGTGATATCCAGATCATGCTGATTAAGTAGTTTAGATAGTTCACCCATTACCCAGTTGGCTGCGAGTTTTGCATCGTTAGCGGTTTTTGCAATAACCTCGAAATAGGCTGCCATATTATGATCAGCAGACAGAACCATAGCATCGTATTCGCTGAGTTTATATTCTTCGATAAAGCGTGCTTTTCTGGCATCAGGGAGTTCAGGCAAGGTTTGACGTATTGCGTCAATGTAATCTTCATCAATAACAATAGGTAGAAGATCAGGGCAGGGGAAGTAGCGGTAATCGTTAGCTTCCTCTTTTGAGCGCATGGAGCGGGTTTCGTTTTTGTCCGCATCGTACAGGCGTGTTGCTTGTACTACACGTCCTCCATCTTCGATTAGATCAATTTGGCGTTCAATTTCACCCACAATGGCCTTTTCAATAAAGCGGAATGAGTTGATGTTTTTTGTCTCGGTACGCGTACCGTACTCTTCTTGGCCTTTCGGGCGAACGGAAACATTACAATCGCAACGGAAAGAACCCTCAGACATGTTGCCATTGCAGATGCCGAGGCTAGTGACTAGAGAGTGAATTTTGCGTACATAAGCGACCGCTTCTTCAGCGCTGCGCATGTCGGGTTCAGATACAATCTCAAGTAGTGGTGTGCCGGCGCGGTTGAGGTCTATGCCAGTCATACCAGGGAACTCATCATGTAGAGATTTACCTGCATCTTCTTCTAGGTGAGCTCTAGTTACACCGATACGTTTGGTCGTACCATCTTCCAGTGTGATATCAATATGGCCGATACCAACTATGGGGTGGAACAGTTGGCTAGTTTGGTAGCCTTTTGGTAGATCTGGATAAAAGTAGTTTTTACGATCAAATACAGATTTTCGTCCGATCTCAGCATCAACGGCGAGGCCGAATTTGACCGCCATTCGTAATGCTTCTTCATTAAATACCGGGAGTGTGCCAGGTAGCGCAAGGTCTACCGCGCACGCTTGTGTATTAGGTTCGGCGCCAAATGCAGTGCTGGCACCGGAAAAGATTTTGGATTTTGTGGCTAGTTGGGCGTGAATTTCTAGCCCGATTACCGCTTCCCATTCCATGATAATTAACCCCTCAGATGCCTTGTGGTGACTGTTTGTGCCAATCGGTTGCTAGTTGGAACTGGTGTGCAACATTTAGCAGTTTTTGTTCGGCAAAATAGTCGCCAATGATTTGTAACCCAGTGGGCAGACCATCAACGGTGCCGCATGGGATAGACATGCCTGGAAGGCCTGCTAGGTTGAGAGAGAGTGTGAAAATATCTTCCATGTACATTGCGACAGGGTCGGATGATTTTTCGCCTATCTTAAAGGCAGGGTGAGGTGTTGTCGGGCCCATAATAACATCGACTTCACTTAGTACCTTGCTAAAATCATCCCGAATAAGGCGACGGATCTGTTGGGCTTTATTGTAATAAGCATCATAAAAGCCTTCAGATAGGGCGTAAGCGCCCACCAATATTCTGCGTTTTACTTCAGGGCCAAAGCCTTCGCCTCGTGATCGCTTATATAAGTCTTCCAAATCTGTAGGATTTTCGCAGCGATAGCCGTAACGTACACCGTCAAAGCGAGATAGGTTTGAGGAGGCTTCTGCTGGCGCAATAATATAATAAGCGGGAATAGAGAGTGCTGTATTAGGTAGGCTAACCTCTTTAACGGTTGCTCCTAGTTTTTCAAACTCTTTGATGGCCGCTTGAGTCTGTGCTGCAATATCTGCGTTGATATCGCCGCTGAAGAACTCTTTAGGCAAGCCGATACGCAGGCCCTCAAGTGGTTTGTTGAGTTCTGCTGTGTAATCGGGTACGTCACGATCTGCTGACGTGGAATCGCGCTGATCAAACCCTGCCATCACATTTAACATGATAGCTGCATCTTCTGCTGTTTTAGTCATTGGGCCGCCTTGGTCCAATGAGGATGCAAAGGCGATCATGCCGTAACGTGAAACGCGGCCATAGGTTGGCTTTAGGCCTGTAATGCCACATAGAGCTGCTGGTTGGCGAATGGAACCACCAGTATCTGAGCCAGTCGCTGCGGGTGTTAGTTGGGCCGATACCGCTGCTGCTGATCCGCCTGATGAGCCACCGGGTACACAATCAGTATTCCATGGATTGCTGCATGGACCATAAAAGCTACTTTCATTAGATGAGCCCATGGCGAACTCATCCATATTTGTTTTGCCTAAAGTTACGGCCCCAGCTTGGTTAAACTTATCGACGATTGTTGCGTTGTAAGGTGAGATAAAGTTATCAAGCATTTTTGATGCGCAACTGGTGCGAACGCCTTGAGTGCAAAAGATGTCTTTGTGGGCGATAGGTAAGCCAGTGAAGGTGCCTGCATCACCTGCTGCAATCGTTGCATCAGCTTTAGCTGCTTGTTCTAGTGCAAGTTCATCTGTAACTGTGATAAAGCTATTGTATTTATCATCTTCAGCCTTGATGCGTGCAAGATAGGCTTGAGTCAGCTCAACGCTGCTGAATTGGCCGGTTTTTAGCCCTATTGCTAATTCGGCGAGTGTTTTGTCAAACATGGACTTCTTATCCTTTAAATGTATTCCTGATGGGTGAAGTGGTTGCTAATTACCGCTTTACTCAATCACTTTTGGAACGAGGAATAGGCCGTTTTCAACGGCGGGAGCGACCGATTGTAGAAGTTCACGCTGATTATCTTCGGTGACATTATCACTACGAAGACGTTGTACTGCGTCAAGTGGATGAGCCATAGGTAACACATCCGTTGTATCAACGGCTTGCATCTGGTCAACCAGATCTAAAATGTTTGACAAATTTTGCGCGTATTCAGGAGCGTCTTGTTCTTCAATTTGAAGTCGCGCCAGATGGGCGATTTTGTCCACATCAGTGCGGTCCAGAGACATAATTTACTCTCACTTTTTGAGGTGTTATCAATGAAAATAACAAAGGAAAAAAATAAAGGCATACGTTATCATATTGGTGCTGTATCCTGAAGGATAAATAAGTAAGTTATTTCGGTAGATTTACTTATTTACGCCTTGCTCAAAACGCGTGCCATTGTTAGAGTTACGTGTTTTCAGGATATAGCGGCTATACCTGCAGGATTTCTTAGGACTCCCTTTACATGTTAAAGAAAATTCGTGGTCTTTTTTCCAGTGATTTGTCTATAGACCTAGGCACAGCAAATACACTGATTTATGTTCGTGACAAAGATATCGTTCTTGATGAGCCTTCTGTTGTTGCGATACGGCAGACGGGTAATCAAAAATCTGTCGCTGCGGTCGGTGCAGACGCGAAGCGAATGTTAGGCCGAACTCCTGGCTCTATTACAGCCATCCGCCCAATGAAAGATGGTGTTATTGCAGATTTTCATGTTACAGAGAAAATGCTGCAATATTTTATTAGTAAAGTTCATGATACCAATTTCCTTACACCTAGCCCGCGGGTACTTGTGTGCGTTCCATGTAAATCTACACAAGTGGAACGTCGTGCTATTAAAGAATCGGCGATGGGTGCGGGTGCGCGCGAAGTTTATTTGATTGATGAGCCTATGGCTGCAGCTATTGGAGCCGGTTTGCCGGTGGATGAAGCGAGTGGCTCTATGGTGGTTGATATAGGTGGTGGTACCACTGAGATTGCAGTGATCTCGTTGAACGGGATTGTTTATGCAGATTCTGTCCGTTTGGGCGGAGATCGTTTTGATGAGTATATTGTTACTTATGTGCGCAGAAATTACGGCAGCTTAATTGGCGATTCAACGGCTGAGCGCATTAAGCAAGAGATTGGTACAGCTTATCCATCTACAGAGATGCATGAGATCGATGTGCGTGGACGTAATCTCGCTGAAGGTATTCCTCGTAGTTTTACATTGAATAGCAACGAAATATTAGAAGCCTTGCAAGAGCCTTTGTCTGCGATTGTTCAGGCAGTGAAAAGTGCCTTGGAACAGTGTCCTCCTGAATTGGCATCAGATATTGCTGAACGCGGTATTGTGTTAACGGGTGGTGGTGCGTTGTTGCGAAATATTGATCGTCTTATTAGTGAAGAAACTGGCTTGCCTGTGATTGTTGCAGAAGATCCTCTTACTTGTGTAGCACGTGGGGGCGGTCGTGCATTAGAGATGCTTGATAAGCATGGTTTTGAGCTGGTAAGTCATGATTAACTTATGCCAGATGTTAGTGTCTTAATTTTTATATCCCGCCTCCTATGTGCGAGGGCTCGCCAGGAGGTGGGTTATTAAATCTATATTTCGCGGACGGTCTTCTGGTCGCCGCTTCCTTCTTCTTATTGTTATTGCGTTTGCTCTTATGGCTGCGGATCTCTATTCCGCAAAAGTAAGGGAAAGCCGTGCCTATCTCTCTCTTTTGTTGACTCCGTTACAATGGGTTATTGATGTGCCAAGCCGGTTTGCTGGTGAGGTCTCCGATATTGTGGTTGATAGGAGTTTACTGGTAAAAGAAAACGCCAAACTTAAGTCTGAAGCCTTATTGCTTGAACGTAAAGTTCAGCAAAATGATGCCCTATGGCTTGAAAATAATAGATTGCGTGAGTTACTTAAAGGTAGTCACAGAGTTGATGAAGAGGTTCAACTTGTTGAGCTTATTGGTGTCAACCCAGATCCATTCCAGCATCAGGTGATTATTAATCGCGGTAGTGAAAATAATGTAGTGCTGGGTCAGCCAATTCTCGATGCGGGTGGTGTAATGGGTCAAGTCACTGAGATCTCTTACTATACCAGTCGAGTTATGCTGATCACTGATGCAAGGCATGCCTTGCCAGTTGAAATTAATCGCAATGGATTCCGGACTATAGCTATAGGTAAAGGGGAGCTCGATGAGTTGGAATTGGATCATGTGCCCGATACCGCGGATATTCAAGAAAATGATTTAGTGATTACTTCGGGCCTAGGTGGACGCTTTCCTAGAGGTTACCCTGTGGCTATAGTTTCTGAAGTTATACGTGATCCGGGTCAGCAGTTTGCTCGGGTACGCATTAAACCAACCGCTCTACTGGATAAATCTCGACATCTCCTCCTGGTTAATATGCCAGAGATTCCCGTTGTGCCAGCTGATGCACAGCCAGAAAATGAAGTCACAGCCTCAGAGGAGGAGCAGTGAATTCTGGTGCTCCAGCTCCTAGCGGTGGTGGCGGATTGATTATATTAGCCACTTTTCTTGTGGGTTTGATGCTCAGTCAAATTCCGTTACCTTATTATCTTGAATGGGCTCGTCCAGAATGGGTCGCTATGATATTGATCTATTGGGTGATGGCTCTTCCGCATCGCGTGGGAATGGGAGTCGCTTTTTTTCTAGGTCTTTTTCTGGATGTGATTAAGGGGAGTGTGCTTGGATTAAATGCCCTTTCGTTAACGATCATCGCCTTTTTGACATTGTTATTGCACCAGCGTTTACGGATGTTTCCTGTCGTGCAGCAAGCACTGATGGTGATGGTGCTAGTGGGTATCAATCAGTTATTATTTCATTGGATGCAGGCTTTCACTGGATATACGGGTGATAACCTGATTTTCCTCCTTCCTTGTCTTATTAGTGCTGTATTATGGCCATGGTTGTTTGTGGTTTTACGCGGTATTCGTCGTCTATTCCGGATTAAATAAAATATTTGAGGCTATAAAGTGAAACTAGTACTTGCTTCTGCTTCCCCAAGACGAAAAGAGTTGTTGGCGCAGATTGGTGTGCAGTTTGACGTTAGTCCTGTTGATATTTGTGAAGATGTTAAACCTGGTGAGCAACCTGTACCTTATGTAAAAAGAGTCGCATTAGCTAAAGCGCAAGCTGGATACGATAAGGTTGAGCAGCAACGGGCTGTTTTGGGGGCGGATACCACGGTTGTTTTAGATGGTAATATAATCGGTAAGCCACAAAATAAAACGGATGCTGTTAATATATTGATGAGTCTATCGGGTAGGACTCATCAGGTTATTACTGCCGTTGCTGTAGTGTGTAGAGAACAAATCTATAGTTGTGTGGTCACAACCCGTGTGAAATTTAGAACACTTTCTCGAGAAGAGTGTGATCGGTATTGGGAAACCGGGGAGCCGACAGATAAAGCAGGCTCATATGGAATCCAAGGTTTGGGTGCTATATTTGTTGACAGCATTGAGGGTAGTTATTCCGCTGTTGTAGGTTTGCCTTTATCTGAAACGGCAGAATTGTTGAAATTGGCAGACGTAGAAATCTGGCATACATAAAGATATTTAAGGAACAGTCATGGGCGAAGAGATTTTAATCAACTTCACACCAATGGAAACCCGAGTTGCTGTGATTGAAAACGGTATGCCTCAAGAGGTCTACATCGAAAGAGTTCACCGCCGCGGTATTGTGGGTAATATATATCAGGGGAAGGTTGTTAGAGTACTTCCGGGAATGCAGGCTGCCTTTGTTGATATTGGATTGGAGCGCGCTGCATTTATTCATGTTGAAGAAGTTTTGGCTCAGAATGTAACGCCTGAAGAAAAAAGTAATGCGTCAATTGCGATGGTGTTACGGGAAGGGCAAGCACTGCTGGTACAGGTTACTAAAGACCCTATTGGTACTAAAGGCGCAAGATTAACAACTCATTTATCTTTGCCGTCTCGATATTTGGTTTGTATGCCTGGAAATGAGCATATCGGTGTTTCTCAGCGTATTGAGGATGTAGAAGAGCGTGATCGGTTGCGCAGTATAGTTCAAACTTTATCAGAGACTGATGAGGCTGAAGAACCGACAGGCTTTATTCTTCGTACTGTTGCTGAAGGTGCTGCTGAGGCAGAGCTGGCCGAAGATATACAGTTTTTACGCCGCTTGTGGGATTCGATCAAAGTTAAAATAAAATCTGCAAAAGCCCCTAGCGTTATTTATGAGGATCTTCCTCTTAATATGCGCGCTTTGCGCGATATGGCTCATGGTGGCCTAGAAAAAATCCGTATTGACTCACGAGAAACTTTTCAGAAAGCTCAGGATTTTGTTAATGCCCTCGTGCCAGAGGTTGCAGGTAAATTAGAATACTATCCGGGTGAACGACCTATTTTTGATCTGTTCAATGTTGAAGAGGAGATTCAAAAAGCGCTGGGGCGGAAAGTAGAGCTTAAGTCAGGTGGGTACTTAATTTTTGATCAGACAGAAGCGATGACAACGGTTGATATTAATACTGGAGCTTTTGTTGGGCATAGAAACCTAGAAGAGACTATTTTTAAGACGAACTTGGAAGCGGCAACAGCAATTGGTCGTCAGCTGCGGTTACGTAATCTGGGTGGCATTATTATTATCGATTTTATTGATATGGAAGACTCAGATCACCAGCGCCAAGTTTTAAGAACCTTAGAACGGGTTTTAGAAAAAGATCATGCAAAATGTAAGCTGACGGGTGTGTCTGATTTAGGACTTGTTGAAATGACGCGTAAGCGGACTAGAGAGAGTCTTGAGCAGGTTTTATGCGATGTGTGTATTGAGTGCCAAGGGCGAGGGTCAATTAAGACCCCAGAAACCGTTTGTTATGAGATTTTCCGTGAAATTTTAAGACAGCATCGAGCTTATGATACCGATAGTTATTTGGTTTTGGCTGCGCAGGCGGTTGTTGATTATCTGTTAGATGATGCTTCAAATCATGTGGCGGAGCTTGAATCATTTATTAGTAAGACCATTCGCTTTCAAGTTGAGCCTATGTATAACGCGGAAAGTTTTGATGTTGTTTTGCGATAGTAGGTATAGATAGTGAAACGTCATGCTCATTCAGTCATGTGGTTCCTTTATTGGCTGCTGGCTTTTTTGTGCGCGCTTTTAGCCTGTGCAAGTATTGTATTAAAAGTATTGGTTGATGATATAAGCCTATACCGTCAAGACGTAGAGGCTTTTCTTTCTTCTCAACTTAATGCAACAGTTCATATAGCCGACCTTCAAGGTCGTTGGGATGGGTGGCAACCTGTTGTTTCTATAGATGGTTTGTCAGTAGATAGGCTTGCAGATCAACCTGAGTTATCTTTTGCGTTGCTACGTGGGGATATAAAGTTTGATCCAGCAGCGTCAATTCGTGCTTTTACTCTTATATTTTCACAACTTGACCTCAATAGTATGACTTTGAGATATGACCTTTCTCAAGAGGTGGCTACTGGGGAGCAAGATCAAGCGAGTGGTAATAAAGTTGATGGGACTGACCTAACTAAAATTGAACTCCCTCATTCAGGTTTTCTAGCTTTCTTGCTACAGCAAAGCTCCATCAATATGAGCGATACCCGTATTGTATTGCAGCCTAAGCATGGTGATGCGGTATCAGTCGCACCGATCCAGCTTAGCCTTCAGCATGATGGTGTGCTCCATCAGCTGAAAGTTGATGCTGATTTAGTTTCTACGTCAGGACAAGCATCGCTTAAATTTCTTGCTGAAGTTGAAGGAAATCCCTCAAAAAAAGCGGTCGATTTTTATCTTAAGTTTGAGGGTGTAGATGAGCAATTGCTCAATCCTTGGCTTAACCTTGGTGATATTCAACTGGAGAGTTTGAGTGGGGCTCAGGAGATATGGGGGCAGTCTTATCGTGGTCGCTTAACCTACCTCACCGGTAGAACATTAATTCAGAATTTTAAATACCAAGACTATGCTTTAGAGCAGTTTACTGTACAGACGGCATTAAATCGTCGCGATCGTGGCTATCAGTTACAAATTACTGACTTTCAAATTGATAGTGTGGAAAGTGGTATTGAGATACCTAAGATTAGTTTAGATTTTGAGCGTGAAGGCTACCTCGTTAAACCACGGAGCTTAATGGTTGATAAAATAGAGCTGGCTTCTACATTTGATTGGTTACTTAAAAAGCCGTTTCTTCCTGAAGAGGCTCAATCTGCTTTTTCTGGCCTCGCACCCGTAGGTACGGTCAAAAATATTTTGGTTTCTTGGCCCACCTCCGCTGAGTTGAACGATTTTGAACTAGCGGCTGATCTCGAGAATGTTGGTATTAATGCTTGGACTGATGTTCCTGAGATAAAAGGCATTAATGGCCTACTGAAGGTTAACCGAGTAGGAGGTGAAATTCACTTAAAAAGTAGTGATTTCTTAATGCATTATCCCACCTTATTCGAACAAGCATGGGATTATAATGATGCAGAAGGCGTTATTGGTTGGCGCTTTGAAGACAAAGGAATAGTGGTTGCTTCCCAGCTTTTGAATCTAGCTAATGATAAGTTATCAGCGGCAGGACGCTTTAGTCTTTATCTTCCCTTTGATCGAGATGAGCAGCCGTTACTTAATTTACAGATAGGTTTGCAAGGCGCTGATGGTCTACAGGCAAAGTATTATATCCCGCCTAAAGAGGTTGGACTTGAAACTTATGAGTGGCTTGTTAAAGCGATTCAACAAGGGGAGATTAAGCGGGCTGGTTTTGTTTTAAATGGTGTTACCCGTGCACGGTTGTCCGATTATCAGCTACCGACAGTTCAGTTGTTTTTTGATCTAGAGGATGCCTCTTTTGAATACCAGCCAGGCTGGCCTGCGATTAAAAAAGCGGATGGTTTTATCTATTTCCGTAATGGTGAGCTGGTGGCTGAAGCGGCAGGTGGCAATATTTATGATTCTGCTTTGAATTTTGCTTGGATTCATCTACCTCAATCTTCAGATAAGTTATTTGTCACAGGATCGGTCGACGGTGATGCTATAGATTTACAGCGTTTATTAACTGAAAGTGATTTAAGAACTGAGATAGGTGATGACTTTAATGATTGGACACTATCTGGACCTATAAGTACGTTAGTTAATTTAAATTTACCTTTAGCTGGTAAATCTGAGCCGCAGGTTTTTGTGAAATCGGATATCAAACAAGGCCGCTTCCAATCGGTAAAGGATAAGATCAGTTTCAGTAAAATAAATGGCGTCATTAATTATGATTATAGTATCGGCCTTTCGTCGGGTCCGTTAAAAGCTGAGCTATTTGAGCAGCCGGTTACCGCTAATATATCCTCACGTTTGATTTCGAATAAAGTTAAGAAAACTGAAGTGAGTATTGATGGTCGTGTTAATGCTGACTATCTAGCGAATTGGCTTGATTCTGATTTCTTATCTTTATTGCAGGGACCACTTACATACAATGCCCGTTTGGATCTTTGTCCTGGCAAAGTTTGTAATCAGTTGGTTATCAAGAGCGATTTAAAGGGAACGCAAATTAACGCGTTCCCGCCATTAAGTAAAACTAAAACACAAACCATGCCGTTAACTGTGGTCAGTGATCTTGGTCTTACTTATGCGGATGATCGTAGTGTTATACGTTTGAATTTAGCGGACCAGTTAAGAGGCGTGCTGATTAATAATGATAAGGGACTTGAGCGTGCTAGGTTTAGTTTAGGGGGAGAAAAGCCAGAGATACCGGAAGAGGCTGGTATTTGGGTTGATGGAACTCTTGCTGATCTTGATTATGCTCAGCTCGATGGGTTTTTATCGGGTTTAGGGTTTAATGGAAAGTCGGAGAAAAGCGGAGCTCAGTCTAGTAGTTTAGCGGGGAGTAAACTGAAGCAAGTTGAGCTCTCGTTGTCCCGTTTTAGTGCGGGAGGCTTTGATCTCAATAATCTCTCCCTCTCTTTGAAACCTGAACCTTTAGGTTGGATGTTGCGCGCTCAAAGCCAAGAACTTACGGGTGGATTGTGGCTGCCCAATGATGAAGGCAGTCCTTATAAGGTAGAGTTGTTAGAGCTAAGACTGAACCGTGATGAGTCGGATACTGAAGCTGAAGATGAGCCCCTTCCTGAATCTGTTGATATAGATCCTGCATCGATCCCTTTGGTAGATTTTAATATTAAAAAACTGTTTATTGGCAGTAAGCCATTGGGCAGTTGGTCTTTTAAATTAAGACCTTATGAAAATGATATTCGACTTGAAGATATACAAGCGGATATACATGGGGCCGAGGTGCGTGGGGGATTGCGCTGGGTCTCGGGTGATAACGAGGTTTCCGATCTTACACTTAAACTCAATAGCAGTAATTTTAGTCAGGTGCTCAAGGCGCTTGATGTGAAAGCGATTGAGACAAAAAGTTTAGATTCCTATCTTCAACTATCCTGGAATCATGCTCCTTGGGCGTTTGATATAGCGGACGCAAATGGCGAACTACAATTTACAGCCAAGCAAGGGCGTATTTTGGATGTAGGTAAGTCGGGTAATATTTTACGCGTGTTCGGTATATTAAACCTTCAATCCTTGGGGCGTCGATTAAGATTGGATTTTACCGATCTAGTTGAAAGTGGTGTTGCTTTTGATGAGATGAAAGCCAGCTATAAGATCAAGCAAGGTATAGCTCATACATCTTCACCTTTTGTTATGACGGGACCTTCGGCCAATATGGTGATGCAAGGTAGTTTAAACTTAGTCAATGAAACAGTGGATAAAGATATCGAGGTGGCTTTACCTGTGACTGGCAATATTCCATTAGTCAGTGTTTTGCTCGGTGCACCTCAAGTGGCGGGGGCAGTTTTTCTTTTTGATAAGCTGATAGGTGATCCACTCGCTAAGTTTACTACCGTAAAATACCATTTGTCCGGTGATTGGGGCGACCCTTCAATTGTGATTGATGATGGTAAAGCGACTAAGCCTGCCAATACAAATACACCAGCGGTAATGGATAATGATCATGGCTAAAGTGGCTGTAGCTCAGATGGTATCGGGAGAGGTGTTAGCCGATAATTTGGCAACAGTCGCGCAGCTAGCTGAAGAAGCGGCGTCCGCATCAGCTAAACTTTTACTCCTTCCTGAAAATTTTGCGTTGTTAGATTCCAAAGCCCTTGTCTCTTTAGCGCGAGAGGAGGTGAGTAGTGGCAATATACAGAAGACAATTGCTAGCCTAGCAAAAAAACATAATTTGTGGATTATCGCAGGCAGCGTACCTCTATTATCGCGTTCGGGCGATAAGGTCTATGCCAGTTGTTTAGTGTTTAATGAGTTAGGGGTTCAAGTCGGTCGCTACGATAAAATACACCTCTTCGATGTAGATGTGGAGGATCGGCATAGTAGTTATCGCGAGTCTGATTTCATCGAAGCAGGAGACCAACTTGTTGTGGTTGATAGTCCGTTTGGAAAAATAGGGTTGTCTATCTGTTATGACCTTCGTTTCCCTGAGCATTATCAAAAACTGCGAGGCTTAGGTGCAGAGATACTTGTTGTACCCTCGGCATTTACCTATGTGACCGGTGAGGCGCACTGGGAGGTTTTGCTACGAGCCCGAGGGATTGAAACCCAATGTTATGTACTTGCAGCGAATCAAGGTGGTAAGCACTCAGAAACGCGCTCTAGCTGGGGGCATAGTATGATTGTTGATCCTTGGGGTGAAGTCTTAGCTTTGCGGGAAAGTATAGGGAAGGGGATTGTGCTGGCCGATATCAATCTGCCTATGCTGCATAAGCGACGAGAGGCAATGCCCGTTATGCAGCACAGAAAAACGGCTGGTTTCTAAGCGCCAGCCACTTCACGTAGGTATTTAAAAAGCTTTCTGGCTGCTGCTGGTGGCTTTTGTAATTCCAACTCTTTTTTAGCATTTCGAATTAGCTGACGTAAATGTTGTACATCGGCACTTGGGTTCTCGTTTATATATTCTTGAAGTGCACTATTGTCTTCAGTAACAAGTCGATCTCTCCAGCGCTCCAATTTATGGAAGGTTTGAGTGTGTGCTTGTTGGCCGGCTTCATACAGGCCTAAATCATGCTCAATCTTATCGGTATCTTCTGTGCGCATTATTTTACCGATATATTGCAGATGCCTTTTCTGAGCACCATTTGACTTAATGCGATGAAACTCTTCGATGGCTAGATGTAAGCGTTCATCTAACTTCATCTTTTCTAGTTGTTCTTTATTAAGCTTTGTAAGGCGCGCACCTAATGCTTGCAGGGCATGCATTTGGCGTTTTGCTTCTGTTTTGCTTAACTCTTCATCTTGGTCATTTAGATGAGAGGATGAAAATTTTGCGTTATCGCTCATGAGTTTTCTCAGGCATAAAAAATGGTGGCTAAGCCTAAAAAGGCAAAGAAGCCTACCACATCGGTTATGGTTGTTAACAGGACACTTCCGGCTAAGGCGGGATCTATACCCATAGATTTCAACACTATAGGCAGTAAGGTGCCAGAGATAGCACCTACAACTAAATTAATTATAATCGCTAGAGCGATGATGATGCCGAGATTTAGATCTTGGAACCATACTGTCGCTACTACAGCAATGACAGCAGCCCAAAGAAGGCCATTTAATATACCTACAATGACCTCTCTGTTAAGTAGCCATCGAGCGTTTGATCGTTCAACATGCCCCAAAGCTTGACCACGGATCACCAAGGTCAAGGTTTGTGAGCCTGCAATGCCGCCCATAGATGCAACTATAGGCATAAGTACCGCTAGGGCTACAACTTTATCGATGGTCTCTTCAAATAAACCGATCACAGCAGAAGCAATAAAGGCAGTAAGTAAATTAATGCCGAGCCAAACGGCACGACGACGTGTGGTTTTCATGACTGGGGCAAAGGTGTCTTCATCTTCGTCTAAGCCTGCCATGCTCATCAATGAATGATCAGCATCTTCGCGGATAACGTCGACCACATCATCAATCGTAATACGGCCAACCAGTTTGCCATTATCATCTACAACTGGGGCGGAGACTAGATCATGCTCTTCGAACAAGGCTGCCACTTGGTCGTCGGGCATCTGGGCATTGATCGCTTTTATATCGGTGTTCATGATCTCTCGAATATTGATTGAGGGATCGGATACTAATAGTTTGGTTAAAGGTAGCAGACCTATATATGAGTCTTTTCGGCTGACAACAATGAGACTATCCGTCATTTCGGGGATTTCATCGTGGCGACGAATGTAACGTAAGGTTGTTTCGACGCTAATATCTGGACGGATAGTTGTTGTATCTGTATTCATTAAGCCGCCGGCAGTATCCTCCGGATAGGAGAGCAGCTTTTCAACCCTACGCAGATTTTGTTTGTCCATGATGCGTAGGGTTTCTTTCATTACCCTATTAGGTAGCTGTTGTAGCACATCTACCATATCATCAGAATCAAGAGATTCGGTAAGTGCTAGCACCTCTTCAGTATTCATGCGACTTAAGATGTCCGCTTGGATATCGTCGTTTAAATGCTGGAGTACTACGGCTTCTAAATCATGTGAGATTAAGTTCCAAAGGATCTGACGCTCTTTGGGAGGTGATTTCTCAATTAAGCGGGCAACTTCGGTTGGTCGCAAAGTATTGTTTAGGGTAAAGCGAATTTGACGAAACTCACCACTATCTAAAGCATCGTTTAGCTTATCAAAATGTGATTTAGTTTCTTCAACGGCCATGGTTTTATCGCTTATGGACTTTGCTCGGTCTTCTTTTGTCAGTAGAAGAATAAATAGAATGTAATGCTTTGATTATAACGGAAGCTGAAGGGATAACCCTAAGAATTAATATGAAGAGTTTTATTCGTCTTCATCAAACCTATTGTTGATAAGCTCTTCAATGGCCGACATAGCACTTTCTTCATCATTGCCTGTGATCTTAACAGTTAAGGTTGTACCTTTGCTAGCTGCCAGCATCATCACAGACATAATGCTTTTTCCATCTACTGCACGTCCGTCTTTCTCCAATAAAATTTCGGATGAAAAACGTGATGTTACACCAATAAGCTTAGCGGCTGCTCGGGCATGTAACCCCAGTTTATTGATGATGAGTAGTTTTTTTTCTTGCATGATAGTTAGCTCAATTCACGATGACGAACATGGACATTATCCATATGTTGAGAGAAATGAGAAGCTAGACGTTCGCTAATATAAACAGATCGGTGTTGCCCCCCTGTGCAGCCAATGCCAATCGTAATATAGCTACGGTTATTTTCTGAAAAGCGGGGCAGCCAGCGTTCGAGGAAGTTAGTTATATCTTCTACCATCTCTCGAACTTCGTGTGATTCCTCTAGGAAGTCCTGAACCGGTTTCTCTTGGCCTGTATATTTGCGTAGATCTGGAACCCAGTGAGGATTGGGTAGGGCGCGTACATCATAGACAAAGTCTACGTCTAAAGGCACACCATGCTTAAAACCGAAAGATTCAAATTGAACCGACAAGGTTTGAGCTTTACGGTTGGCAACCCGAAGTTTGACTGTATCTCGAAGCTCATACAGGGATAAGCGCGTAGTATCTATTCGGATGTCGGCTAAGCTTGCGATAGGTTCTAAAAGCTGTATCTCTGACTCAATTGATTGTTGTAGATTCTTATGGGTATCTGAAAGAGGGTGTTTACGTCGGGTTGAACTATAACGTTTGAGTAAGGTGGCTTCCGATGAATCTAAAAAAATAACTTCATATTCAGCCCAATGATCTTGGCGAAGTTGATTTAAAATATCTGGAAATTTGGCTAAGTTACTGAGCAAATTGCGCGCATCAATACTGACCGCTATCTGGTCAGGGTGACTCGGGTCACTACTCATCTGTTGGACAAGGTCTGGTAGTAAGAGAGCCGGCAAATTGTCTATACAGTAGAAGCCAATATCTTCTAAAGCTTGTAATGCTGTACTTTTTCCTGAGCCGGAACGACCACTAATCACAACAAGCTTCATTTTAACTCCTAGGCAGCACTCAACTTACATAAAGTCTCATACAGAGAATGACTGTCTTGGCTTTCTCTTAGTTTGTTTCTGGCTTCTTCTTGGCTAAAGAGCTCTGCAACTGAGGCTAGTGTAGCTAAGTGCTCAGATGTTGAGTCTTCAGGAACAATCAAAATAAATAGAAGATCAACGGGTTTACCATCGATAGCATCAAAGTCTATAGGTGTATCTAGTTTGACTAGATAGCCTTTAGCTTCAGTGCATTCTGCCAGCCTGCAATGTGGAATGGCAATCCCATCGCCTATGCCTGTACTGCCAAGTTTTTCGCGCGAATGAAGTCCGTTAAATACTGATGATGAACTCATATCGGGATGTTGCTCCGATATTATTTCAGCAGCATTTTCCAGAATCCGCTTTTTACTGCCACCCTCAAGGCCACAAAGGACGCTTGAGGGGGTTAATAGTTCATGAAGCAACATAATTTTTTGGATACAGACCGGTTATTTGTGAGTTTTAGTTTTTTCTTTATGCTTAATGACTTGTCTATCTAACTTGTCAGTAAGGCCATCAATTGCAGCATACATATCTTCGTGTTCATGTGTAGCAAAGAGCTGGGCACCCGCTAAGTGCATCTCTGCCTCAGCTTTCTGGCGTTGTTTATCTACGCTGAGTGTGACTTGCACATTGGTGATGTTATCAAAATGACGCTCAATCTTTTGTAGTTTCGAGAGCACATAATCATTCATTGATTCAGTTAATTCTACATGGTGTCCAGTAATGTTGATCTGCATAGGTTTCTCCTATTTATTGCAGTGACATACTACTCTTGCCACTCTTTTATTAAACTAAACGCTTTCTTTCATTCGACGGTGGAATACCCATCGCTTCGCGATATTTCGCAATCGTACGTCTAGCAACTTTAAAGCCTTGTTCATCAAGAAATTGTGCAATTTTGTTGTCGCTTAATGGTTTAGCATTATTTTCAGCGGCCACCATCTTTTTGATAAGCGCTCTAATAGCGGTTGAGGACGCTGCGCCCCCTGTTGCTGTACTTACATGACTCGAGAAGAAGTATTTTAGTTCAAATATTCCACGGTGTGTGTGCATAAACTTTTGTGTGGTCACTCGAGAGATAGTGGATTCATGCATTTCTACGGCTTCAGCAATGTCATGAAGCACCATTGGCTTCATGCCTTCTTCGCCATGTTCCAGAAAGCCAATTTGTCGTTTTACTATCTCGTTTGACACTTTTAATAAGGTTTCGTTGCGGCTTTGTAAACTTTTAATAAACCATCGTGCTTCTTGCAGGTGGTTTTTTAGGTAGGTGTTATCAGAGCTATTATCGGCCCGTTTTACTAAACCTGCGTAACCTGAGTTGATACGTAGCTTAGGGGAAACTTCTGGGTTGAGGTGAACGCGCCATTCACCTTGCTGTTTTGTAACAAGAACGTCTGGAATAACATATTCAGCGGTACTGCTGCTGATTGAGGCGCCAGGTTTTGGATTTAGGCCTTGAATCAGCTGTATAACTTGCTGCAGTTGAGGTTCTTTTAAGCGTGTTTTTCTCATCAATTGACGGTAATCGTGAGCACCGAGTAGCTTAATGTATTGTTGTGCAACTTTGATCGCTTCATTTTTCCAAAGTGTCTCAGGCGGCAGTTGTTGTAACTGTATGCTTAAACACTCGCTGAGGTCACGGCAGGCAACACCTGCTGGATCAAATTGTTGTATGCGGTGCAAGACGGCTTCAATCTCATCCAGTTCTACTTCTTCAAACTGCTCACCTGTTTGCGCATGGAAATGATCTAAGATCTCATCCAGAGTGATGGTTAAATAACCATCAGGATTGATGCCGTCAATAATGTTCGTTGCAATAAGGCGATCAATATCACTCATTGGGGTAAGGTTTAATTGCCAATGAAGGTGGTCTTGCAGTGTTTCTTCTGCAGTGTCATTAGATTCGAAAGAGTCAAAATCTTCTTTGCTTTGACTTAGATTTGGGCCTGATGATTGGAATGTGTCTTCCCAGTTACTATCGGTTGAGAGCTCTTCTGGTATTTTCTCATTCCAGTTGTCTTCAGTTGTAATATTGTCGTCAAGCTCGGCTTCGGCTGTCGCGGTGGCTGTAGCTTCAGATTCTGTCTCTGGTGCCTGTGAATTACTCTCTTGAGTTTCGGAAGCCGAGGCGTGTTCGTCCTCAGAGACATCAAGCATAGGATTACTCTCTAATGCTTCTTGAATCTCTTGCTGAAGATCAAGCGTAGACAACTGCAGTAAGCGAATTGCTTGCTGTAGTTGTGGGGTCATTGTGAGCTGTTGCCCAATTTTTAGATGAAGCGCTTGTTTCATAATACTAAGGGACAAACTCCTGAAACTACATAATTCATTTA
Source organism: Neptuniibacter sp. 2_MG-2023 (assembly GCF_030547495.1). Classification (NCBI taxonomy): domain Bacteria; kingdom Pseudomonadati; phylum Pseudomonadota; class Gammaproteobacteria; order Oceanospirillales; family Oceanospirillaceae; genus Neptuniibacter; species Neptuniibacter sp. 2_MG-2023. The sequence continues at coordinate 37,086 of NZ_JAUOQC010000007.1, forward strand.
TAGCTAAGTATATGCTTAAAGTGTGAACTGGTCGCCCAGATAAGCATTTCTTACTGCTTCGTTTGCCATAATATCGGCTGGTGAGCCGTTAGCAAGGATTGTACCTTCACTAACAATATAAGCTGTTTCGCATATATCTAAGGTTTCTCTCACATTATGATCAGTAATTAATATACCAATGCCCCTTGATTGAAGGTGGCGAATGGTCTGCTTTATGTCATTCACTGAGATAGGATCGACACCTGCAAAAGGTTCATCTAATAGAATAAATTCGGGTTCGGTTGCTAATGCCCGTGCAATTTCTACACGTCTACGTTCTCCACCAGAAAGACTCATGCCCATACTGTCTTTTATGTGTGTGATATGGAATTCTTCAAGCAACTCTTCCATTTTTAACTGGGCAGCGTGTTTATCTAAGTCTTTTCTTGTTTCTAAAATCGCAAGTAGATTGTCCTTCACAGACAGTTTTCTAAATATAGAAGCCTCTTGGGGAAGGTAGCCTATACCTTGCTGAGCACGGCCATGCATAGGTAGTGCGCTGATATCCTGCCCTTTGATTTTAACGGCGCCATTATCGGCTTGAACCAGACCAACAATCATGTAAAAGCAAGTGGTTTTCCCCGCGCCGTTGGGGCCTAAAAGGCCAACGATCTCACCATTCTTTATCTGTAGTGAAACGTCTTTAACAACTTCCCTGCCTTTATAGCGTTTGGCAAGATTTTTGGCCTCTAATAAGCTCATAGGGTTAGTTGGCCTTAGTTTTCTTTTTAGGTTGAATGACCATATTTATACGTCCTGGCTCACCTGTTTCGTCTTTGCTTGTGCCACCAAATGCGTTCACAATCGACTTATCTAGATCATAAACGATCTTGTTTCCAGTAAAAGTGTCTTCTGCTTGGACGACTTTAGCTTCTTCGGTAATAGTGAGTTTTTGATCATCTACCTGATAAAGTAAGTGCTTGCCCCAAGCGTCGCTGTATGGATCTCCTTTCCTTGGAAGTTGTCTGAAATGTGCAAGGCTTCCTTTGGCAATAAGTTTTTCAACTCCCTCTTCACCACGATACATATCAACATGCTCTCCTTCAATGAGAAGTGAGCCTTGTTTGATAATGACGTTGCCTTTGTAGGTGGTTATGCCTGTTTTGTCATCAATTTGTGCAGTATCTGCCGTAATGTAAATCGGCTGTTCTTGGTCGTCAGGAAGGGCGTACGCATTCGACACTGCAACAGCCAAAAGAATGAAGGCTAGATTATAACGCTTATTTTGCATTGTCATGGGTCCCTTCTACCCTAGAGTGTAAGTTAAGAACTCGATTATTGAAGTCAATATCCATACCTACGCCTTCAAGTATGCTTTGTTGTGATGTGATCTTAACGGGCTCATCAGTTTCTGCATAATCTTTATCAGGATAGATTGTCAGTTGCTCAGTGTTAAGTATGGTTGCTGATATAGAATCAGGATTATCATTAACTATGACATTTCCTGCAAGGTTTGTTTGATTATTATCATCTAAAACCGTGCCTGTGTTTGATGTAAGTTTAACTTTAGATCCATCATTTCTAACGCTAATACTCTCAGGATGATCTAGTGTGCTTAGGCTCAGGTTAGGGTAGTGCTCTAACTTGGCTGTATTTAGCACTCTTGAAAGTTTGCCTTCGCTATTCCACTCTTTGATGGTTGCTTCTTCGACAAAATAATCTATTCCGTGCAGCAGGGAGTTGTTGGTGCGTGGTCCCTCATTTGGGGAAGATGCAAAGCCCCAATAAAGTAATACAGGTATTAAAATAATAGCAGCGAGTGCCACTCTTATCTTATTGCTTAGATCTAACATTTATAAATACATCTGTTTAAGTTGATCCAATTTTCCTTGTGCTTCAAGGATATGCTCGCAAAATTCACGCCCAGCGCCTTCGCCTCCCTGACGGGATGTACACCAGTCTGCGTGTTTTTTAACGAAAGGGTGACCATTAGGAACGGTCGCACCAAAAGCACATTGGATAATGGCTGAAAGATCAGGGAAGTCATCACCTATATAGGCGGTGGTTGATGCGTTATGAGCTGTTTTATCCCAGATTTCGTTGAGAGCAATCAGTTTATCTTCTCGGCCTTGTTTAAGGTAATTGATACCTAAGGATTGGCTGCGTAATTCAACTTGGGGCGAGCGCCGACCGGTAATAATAGCGGTCTCGATACCTGCTTGCATTAATAGCTTAATGCCTAAGCCATCTAAAGTGTTGAACTGTTTGACTTCTTGGCCGTCCGCTAAAAATAGCAGCTGACCGCTGGTGAGTATTCCATCAACGTCAAATACCGCAAGGGTGATGTTTTTTAGTTGCTGCAATGAAGACTCTGACACTAAATAACTCCCGCTTTTAATAGATCGTGCATATTAAGAGCGCCTATAGGCTGATTCGTTTCATTGGTCACGATCAGTGCATTGATTTTTTTTGTTTCCATAATTTGCAAGCATTCTGCTGCAAGCATCTCAGCAGTTACTGTTGTACCGTTTGCGGTCATTACATCATCAATTAAGGTTTTGTGGAGATCGACATCGTCATCAAGCGAGCGTCGTAAGTCACCATCGGTAAATATACCAATAAGCTGCTTTTTGTCATCAACTACGGCAGTCATACCTAAACGCTTATGGGTTACTTCTAAAAGCGCTTCTTTTAATAATGTTCCGCTGGTTACACAAGGTGTGGCTTCGCCTGAGTGCATGATATCGCTAACTTTAAGGAGTAGTCGTCTGCCTAAAGTGCCGCCTGGGTGAGAAAATGCAAAATCTTCTGCGCTAAAACCTTTTGCTTCAAGTAGTGCAATAGCGAGGGCATCACCTAGTACTAATTGGGCGGTTGTACTTGAGGTGGGTGCAAGACCAAGGGGGCAGGCTTCCTCCTCTACGCCGATGTGGAGGTTAGCAGCAGAGGTTTGAGATAAAGTGGATTCTTTGTTAGCTGTAATACTGATGAAAGGTGTGTTCATCCTTTTGAGTAGAGGAATAATTGTAATGACTTCTGCTGTTTCTCCCGAGTTTGATAGAGCAATTACAACGTCATCGGCGGTGATCATGCCTAAATCGCCGTGGCTCGCTTCTCCTGGATGAACGAAGAACGCGGGCGTGCCTGTGCTGGCTAAAGTCGCAGCGATTTTTTTGCCAATATGACCTGACTTTCCCATACCGGTAACAATGATCCGACCTGTGCAATTAAGCATTAATTGGCAGGCATGAACAAAATTGTGGTCGAGATATTTTAGTAAATCGGCCACAGCAGCGGCTTCTAGCGTGATAGTTCGTTTAGCTGAATGTAGAAAGTCAGGTGTGCTCATCTTTGTGATCAACTTTTATCTTAAGAAACGGTCATAGTGTATAGCAGGATGAGATAGCCTGCATAGGCGGAGGCTAGAATCCCCCCTTCGAAGCGACTAATGGATGGAGGCTTTTGCCATAATGCGAAGGCTAGAAGTAGGAAGGTTAAGCCTAACATTGCAACATAGTCTCGCTGCAGAACAATCTCGTCCATGCCTATAGGAGCGATGAGTCCAGGTATAGCCATAACGGCTACTAAGTTAAATATGTTTGAACCTACAACGTTACCTATAGCTATATCGTGGTGGTTTTTTAACGCACTCGCTACCGAGGCTGCTAATTCAGGCAGACTAGTTCCTATAGCTACAATGGTTAGGCCGACAACCAATTTACTCACACCTAAAGAGTAGGCGATTTCACTGGCGCCCCAAACAAGTAACTTGGAACTGAGGGCAAGAATCACTAACCCCAGAATTAACCAGAAGATAGCTTTTCTGTTTTCTAAAGAGGGAAGTTCTTCCTCTTCCTCTACTAAAGAGTCCTTAGATGCGTTTCTTTGGAAACGACTGAAAAGATAAAGGCATACAGCTAAAGCAACTAATAGAATGATGCCATCTAATTGTCCCAGATGGAGATCGAATAATAGGACTCCTGCTAAAATGGTCACCCCTAAAAGTAAAGGAAGTTCTTTTTTTAGTACGCCCGATTTTACTGGTAAGGGTGCGATGAGTGCGGTGATGCCTAGTACCAATGCAATATTAGCAATGTTAGATCCCAGTGCATTACCAATAGCTAGATCGCCTGCCCCAGATGTGGAGGCCATAAAAGATACGAGTATTTCGGGTGCAGAGGTGCCAAAAGATACGATAGTTAAGCCAATCAGCATTGGGGACATGCCGAAGTTTTTTGCTGTGGCTGCGGCCCCTATAACGAATCTATCTGCACTCCATACCAATAGAATAAGTCCAGAGATTAGTGCCAAAATTGGATATAACATAGATAGAAGTTGTTCCAGTAGAATTGAAGAGGGGTATTAAAACAGAATGCTATCTTTGTTTAAATCAATACAGAGCATCATGTTTGAAAATATTCCTGTTTTTAGAACGAAATGGTATAGTTGCCAGCCCTTTATGATACGCACTACATAAAGGGACGTTAACAAAGTCTGAATGGAACTATAAAAATGTTCTTTTCAAAGTTATAACGGAATCTTATGAACGAATTTGATGATGTCGTCATCGATATCCAAAAGCTGAGTTTTTCCCGTGGTGATCGATCCATTTATGATGAGGTCGATATTAAAATTCCGCGTGGCAAAATTACCGGAATAATGGGGCCGTCAGGTACAGGTAAAACAACACTGCTTAGATTAATTGGCGGTCAGTTGAAACCTGATGCAGGTTCTATATTGGTTGATGATGAAAATATTCCAGAACTCAACCGTAGCGATCTGTTTTCGGTGCGAGAGCGTATGGGCATGCTCTTTCAAAGTGGGGCTTTATTTACTGATATAAGTGTATTTGAAAATGTTGCATTTCCTATCCGCGTCCATACAGATTTAAGCGATGATATGATTCGCGATGTTGTTTTAATGAAACTTCAGGCTGTGGGTCTAAGAGGGGCACATAATCTGATGCCTAGTGAGCTATCTGGTGGTATGGCCCGTCGAGTTGCGTTGGCTAGAGCTATTGCACTCGATCCTGATATTGTTATGTATGATGAGCCTTTTACTGGTCAGGATCCTATCGCAATGGGTGTCTTGGTTAATCTTATTCGCCGTTTAAATAACTCCTTAGGGCATACGAGTATTATAGTTTCCCACGATATTCAGGAAACTTTAGGTATTGCTGATTACATCCATATTATTGCGGACTCTAAGGTGATCGCTTCAGGTACACCGGAAGAATTGCGTCAAGATGATTCGCCGCAGGTTAAACAGTTTATGCATGGATTACCTGACGGGCCTGTACCGTTTCATTATCCTGCGGGTGATTATGAAACCGATCTGTTAAGAGGTCAGGGATAATGAATCAATTAGCGTTATTAGGTCACGCTGCACTAAGTAAATTAGCCGCTTTTGGCCGAGCAGGGATGATGTTGTTTCAATCTCTTGTCGCTAAGCCCCAGCCCGTAATTATGTTTCCACTGTTTGTGAAACAAGTTTATTTTGTGGGTGTGTTATCACTAATTATTATTGTGGTATCAGGTTTGTTTATTGGTATGGTGCTTGGTTTACAAGGCTATACAATTTTAGTTGACTATGGCTCTGAGCAAGCGGTTGGGCAGATGGTTGCGCTGAGTTTGGTTAGAGAGCTTGCGCCAGTTGTAACTGCGTTATTGTTTGCTGGGCGAGCAGGATCAGCTTTGACGGCTGAAATTGGCCTAATGAAAGCGACTGAGCAGTTATCAAGTTTAGAAATGATTGGTGTTGATCCCCTAAGACGGATTGTGGCACCAAGGTTTTGGGCTGGATTTGTATGCTTACCTATTTTATCCGCTATATTTGCCCTTGTCGGTGTTTATGGCGGTGCGATAGTTGGTGTTGAATGGCTGGGTATATATGATGGCTCATTTTGGGCTAACATGCAGAACTCAGTTGATTTTTATGATGATGTCTTGAATGGTCTTATAAAGGCCGTTGTCTTTGGCTTCGTTGTTACTTGGATCGCTGTGTTCCAAGGCTATGATTGTATGCCGACTTCGGAAGGGATTAGTCAGGCAACAACAAAAACTGTGGTCTATGCATCGTTGGCGGTGCTTGGGCTAGATTTTATTCTTACTGCTGTAATGTTTGGAGAGCTTTAATATGCGTATGCGGATCTTGGAGATCAGCGTAGGTGCCTTTGTTTTGGCCGGCGTCGTTGCTTTAGTTGGGCTTGCATTGAACGTAAGTGGTTTAAACCTGTCTAATTCTGACAACACTTATACTGTCTATGCTCGTTTTGAAAATATTGGCGGTTTAACACCGCGTGCAAAAGTGACTATGTCAGGTGTGGCAATAGGCGAAGTGGCAGATATTACATTAGATCGTGATATGTTGATGGCGCGTGTCGCCATGAATATTCATGGCAATGTAGATTTTCTTTCAGTAGATAGTTCGGCTTCAATCCTGACTGCGGGCCTATTAGGTGAGCAATATATAGGCATTTCCGTAGGGGCTGAAGATGAAAACCTTAAAGAGGGTGCCTATATTGAGGATACTCAATCGGCGTTGGTGCTTGAGGATCTAATAGGAAAATTCCTATTTAATGAGGTGAGTGAGTAAGGCTATGTATTATAACTGTGTGAGCCAAGTAAAAACTTGTTTAACGATCGCATTGATTGCGTTGTTGAGTATGTCGGTTCGAGCTGAAATCGATACATATAATGAAGCTGGTGGGGTTATTCAGACCGCGACTCAGAATGTTCTTAAGTTATTAGAGCGTGAAGAGCTTGTGGTAGAGGGGCAAGAAGATCAGCTGGTTGCTGAAATCGATACGGTTTTATCGCCTATTGTTGATTTTGATTATATTTCGAAACAGGTGATGGGGAAATACTATCGCCGTGCTTCAAAAGAGCAACGTATTGAGTTTTCTGGTGTTTTTAAAACGACCTTGTTGAAAACTTATGCAAAAGCTCTAGTCGGTTTCAAAATAGATAAGTATGAGATGGTGCCTCCGCGTAAAGAGAGCCCAGATATCAATAAGCAAATTGTTACGGTTGATGTGTTTTCTGCGGATGGTACAAAGTACTCTTTAGTTTACTACATGAAGAAAGAAGAGGGTGCTTGGAAACTAGTCAATGCTATTCTTGATGGATCTATTAATATTCGCTTGAGCTTTAAAAATCAATTTGCGGACTTAATGGAGCGAAACAAGGGTGATGTAGGATTAGTTATCTCTACTTGGAAAGACAAAGTTGATCCAGGAAAGGATAGCGCGTAATGACAGACGTTAGGCAGATTAATGAACAATTGATTAGTCTAGAAGGGGAGTTTAAATTTCCAGTCATTATGCAGGCCCGTAAAAAAGCCGAGAATATTTTAAGTGGTTGCAAAGGCATTGTTGAGATCGACTTTGCTGAAGTAACAGCTGTTGACAGCTCAGCACTCTCTTTTTGGTTTTGTTGTTTGCGTTATGTGCAAGATCGAGAGGTTCAATTGAAAGCGATTAATCTTCCTGTAGAAATGAAGGGTATTGCTGAGCTTGTTGGGTTGGAAAAGCAGTTTATTTAATACAGCTTGCAGGTATTGAATTAAGGCGATGCTTAGCATCGCCTTTTTTGTCATGATCCGGTATCATTTCCGCCTTATTTTTTCTATCTGTAGCATTCGATCAGGAGCTTTTAATGCAGGCTGAACAGGTTAAGCAGATTATTGAATCTCAACTTGAAGATTGTACCGTAACGACCGCAGGTGAAGGCTGTGATTTTCAGGTAACAGTGGTAGGTGAGCTTTTTCAAGGTTTACGCCCTGTTAAGTGTCAGCAGTTAGTCTATGCTTGCCTGAACGAATATATTGCGAATGGAACAATTCACGCGCTGAGCATTAAGACTTACACACCAGAGCAGTGGAAAGCGACACAGAATTAAATCCTCGATTGGACATACTATGGATAAATTAATGATCACCGGTGGCGAGCCGCTCAGAGGTGAAGTAAAAATCTCTGGAGCAAAAAACTCGGCACTGCCAATTTTGGCTGCGACACTACTAGCATCTGAGCCGGTAACTGTCTGCAACCTGCCTCATTTGCATGATATTACAACCATGCTTGAGTTGCTTCGCCGTATGGGTGTTGAGCTTGTTATTGACGAAAAACTTAATGTTGAAGTTGATGCCAATACGATTACACAGTTAGTTGCTCCTTATGAGTTAGTTAAGACAATGAGGGCCTCTATTTTAGTGTTAGGTCCTATGCTTGCTCATTTTGGTGAGGCAGAAGTGTCTTTACCAGGTGGTTGTGCAATTGGATCTCGACCTGTTGATCTCCACATCCAAGGTTTACGCGCAATGGGCGCAGATGTGGTTGTTGAAGCGGGTTATATTCGCGCTAAAAGTAATGGTCGCTTAAAAGGTGCGCGTATCTTTTTTGATACAGTCACAGTGACGGGTACTGAAAATATTTTGATGGCAGCCACCTTGGCTGAAGGTCAAAGTATTATCGAAAATGCTGCACGTGAGCCTGAAATAGTCGATTTAGCCGAGTGCTTGATCGCTATGGGTGCGGATATTAGTGGTTATGGTACCGACACGATCACGGTTAATGGTGTTGAGAAACTACATGGCTGTAAATTTCCAGTTGTAGCGGACCGAATTGAGACCGGCACTTATTTAACGGCTGTGGCAGCTACGCGCGGTAAAGTTAAAGTTAAAAACACGAATCCTCGAATTCTCGATGCGGTATTGCAGAAGCTTGAAGAAGCGGGTGCACATATTACAACGGGTGAAGATTGGATTGAGTTGGATATGAAAGGTCAAAGACCTAAAGCTATTAACATTACAACAGCGCCGTATCCTGCTTTTCCAACAGATATGCAGGCACAGTTTTCTGCTATGAATGCGGTATCTGAAGGCGTCAGTATTCTAAAAGAAACTATCTTTGAAAATCGTTTTATGCACATGCAAGAGATGATTCGCATGGGCGCTAAAATCAATATTGATGGCAATACAGCGATTGTTGAAGGGGTAGAGAGATTGCAAGCTGCTCCCGTTATGGCAACCGACCTTAGGGCTTCGGCAAGCTTAGTGATTGCTGCGCTGGTTGCGGATGGCGATACGATTATTGATCGTATCTACCATATCGACCGTGGTTATGAGTGCATAGAAGAGAAATTACAGTTATTAGGTGCACGTATTAAGCGTGTGCCAGGTTAAATACAGGTATAAATAGAGCTATGAAGCAGCAACTTACGATTGCCCTGTCTAAAGGACGTATCCTTAAAGAAACACTGCCTTTATTGGCAGAAGCTGACATTGTTCCAGCTGAGGATATTCATAGCAGCCGTAAACTCATTTTTGATACTAATCATGAGAACATAAAATTGGTTGTTATTCGCGCAACGGATGTTCCAACTTATGTTGAGTATGGCGGTGCAGACATGGGGATTGCAGGTAAAGATGTACTGCTTGAGCATGGTGCAGCAGGTCTTTATGAGCCTTTAGATCTTAAAATATCGAAATGTAAACTGATGGTTGCTGGCCCGAAAAACGCGCAGCCGGTCGAAGGTCGTATGAAGGTAGCCAGTAAGTTCGTCAATGTTACCCGCGATTACTTTGCGAAGCAGGGTACACAAGTAGATATTATAAAGCTCTACGGTGCTATGGAGCTCGCGCCGTTAATGGGTTTAGCTGATCGTATCGTTGATATTGTTGATACAGGTAATACGCTACGCGCGAATGGTTTAGAGCCTATGGAAGAGATCGCTGACATTAGTTCTCGTTTAGTGGTGGGTCAGCCTTCTATGAAAATGAAGTATCGTCAGATTCAGCCGATTTTAGATAAGCTAGCTGATGCTATTAACCGTCGTGATGCGGAGGTTACTAAATGAGTGAGTTAAATATTAAGCGTTTAGATTCAAGCCAATCAGACTTCAACGAACAGATGGACAAGCTGTTGGCTTGGGAAGCGGTATCTGATGATAAAGTTAACCAAATAGTAAATGAAATTTTACAACGTGTTCGTACCGAAGGTGATAGCGCTGTTGTAGAGTATACCAACCGCTTTGATGGTACCTCGGTTAACAGTATTGCTGAGCTTGAAATGAGCGCTGAGCGTTTGCAGAAAGCATTAGATGAGTTGCCTGCAGATCAACGTAAAGCCTTAGAAACGGCAGCGCAAAGAGTTCAGACTTACCATGAACGTCAAAAAGGTGAGTCTTGGCAATATACTGAAGCCGATGGCACTATGCTTGGTCAAAAGGTTACACCTGTTGATCGCGTGGGGCTTTATGTTCCTGGTGGTAAAGCAGCCTATCCTTCATCTGTACTGATGAATGCGATGCCAGCAAAAGTTGCCGGTGTAGAAGAGATCATTATGGTTGTGCCGACACCTGGTGGTGTCGTGAATGAGCTGGTTTTGGCTGCGGCTTGTTTAGCGGGCGTTGATCGCGTGTTCTGTATAGGTGGGGCACAGGCTGTGGCGGCACTTGCTTACGGTACTGATACGATTCCTCAAGTGGACAAAATCGTAGGCCCAGGAAATATTTTTGTTGCTACAGCTAAACGTGCGGTCTTTGGTGCTGTTGGCATCGATATGATTGCAGGACCTTCTGAAATCCTAGTGGTTTGTGATGGTAAAACGGATCCCGATTGGGTTGCTATGGATCTATTCTCTCAGGCTGAACATGATGAGGATGCGCAACCTATTTTAGTGACACCTGATGCTGACTTTATTGATGCTGTAGAACAAAGCATTAATAAGCTGTTGCCTACGATGGAACGTAAAGAGATTATTGAAATCTCATTACGTCTACGTGCAGCGCTTATAAAAGTGAAAGATTTAGATGAAGCTATGGACGTTGCTAATCGAATAGCGCCAGAGCATTTGGAACTATCGGTAGCAGATCCTGAAAGTCTTTTACCTAAAGTGCGTCACGCTGGTGCGATCTTTATGGGACGTTATACCGCTGAAGCGCTTGGGGATTACTGTGCAGGTCCTAACCATGTACTACCAACCTCAGGTACAGCGCGTTTCTCCTCTCCTTTAGGCGTGTATGATTTTCAAAAACGCTCATCTTTGATTATGTTTTCAGAAGATGGGGCGTCTGAGATGGGGAAAGTTGCTTCGGTATTAGCTCGGGGTGAAAGTTTAACTGCTCATGCTCGTTCTGCTGAGTACCGAATTAAAGATTAAACGCTTGTCTCTTATATAAATAAAAAAACAGGCATTCGCCTGTTTTTTTATTTTATTGCTCTTGTGTTCTAGGTCGTTCACCAATCACCGCTTTGAAAGAAAGTTTTTCACCATCTCTAAGTATTTCAATATCTATGCTTTCATCGGGTTTGAAACGAGCGATTTCAGTCATAGACTTTCTGCCGTTCATTATGGGTTGTTTATTTATCGTTAACATAACATCGCCAGGCTGAAGCCCTGCTAAGTGTGCTGGTCCATTTCTAAATACGCCCGCAATAATAAGTCCTTGCATGTTTTTAAGGCCAAAGGATTCAGCTAGTTTCGGTGTTAATTCTTGAATCTCAATTCCCAGCCAGCCACGTACGACCCTCCCATATTTGATCAGATCTTGCATAACCTGTTTTGTTAAATTGGAAGGAATGGCAAACCCAATGCCTTGAGATCCACCGGATTTTGAGAATATCGCTGTATTAATGCCAATTAAATTGCCGTATGCGTCAATTAGTGCACCACCGGAGTTGCCTGGATTAATGGCCGCATCTGTTTGAATAAAGTCTTCATAAGTATTGATGCCTAAACTGTGGCGGCCGGTTGCGCTTATAATTCCCATAGTTACCGTTTGGCCGACGCCAAAAGGGTTGCCGATGGCTAAAACAACATCACCCACTCGGCTATTATCTGATTGGGTTAGAGCAATACTAGGAAGGTCTTCCATGGCAACTTTTAGAACGGCTAAGTCTGTTTCAGGATCAGTGCCAATCACTTCTGCTACAGCTTCACGGCCATCTTTTAACGCAACTATAATACTGTCTGCGCCGGTGATTACATGGTTGTTAGTAACTATATAGCCTTGGGAGGTAAGGATAACGCCTGAGCCTAAGCTTGATTGGATTCTCTCTTGTTGGGGGATGCTATCAGCATCAAAAAAGTTACGAAAGAAAGGGTCATTGAAGAGAGGGTGTACTTTCTGTTGAATAACAGTACGTGTATAAATGTTTACAACCGCCGGTGCGGCAATTTCTACAGCATCAGCATATGAGACTGGGCCTAGCCCTATGCCACTCTTAGGTATAGAGGGGGCTTCTCTGAACTTTATGGCCTGAGGTTCTGATGAAAGTAGGCTGGGGAATAGCTGTAGCAGTAATACCGCTACGAGAATCCCTGCTAGAACAGGCCAAACAAGAAAATTTAATTTACGCATGTCTTATGTAATCAATTACCCAGAATAAGCATAGAATTATACGGCGTATTAAAGTTTTGTGAATGGATAAGATAATAATGTCAGTGAAACGTGAAGATTTAATGAGTTATATCGATAATCTTTTAGAGCCATCGCAGTTTAAAGACTACTGTCCCAATGGTCTTCAGGTGGAAGGGAAAGAGGTAATAGGCAAGTTGGTTTCTGGTGTGACAGCATCTCAATTGTTGATTGATGCCGCTATAGCAGAGCAGGCGGATGCTATTTTGGTTCATCATGGTTTTTTTTGGAAAGGTGAAGATAGCTGTATTACTAAAATTAAGAAAAAAAGAATTAAGGCGTTACTTGACCATGATATTAGCTTGATTGCTTACCATTTGCCTTTAGATGCCCATCCGTTACTTGGTAATAATGCACAATTGGCAGAACGCTTAGGGGTTGAAGTACTGTCAGGGTTAGAGCCTGGTAACCCTCGAAGTATTGGTAATATTGGCCGGTTCCAGCGTACCTATACTGCAGAGCAGTTAGCAGAGCATATAGGCTCTATTTTAGGGCGAGAGCCTCTATTGATTTGTGGGGGCGAGCATAAGATTAAAACGATTGGTTGGTGCACAGGAGGCGCTCAGGGCTATATAGATAAAGCAGTTGGTTTAGGGGTGGATGCTTACATCTCAGGTGAAATTTCTGAACCTACAGTCCATAGTGCTAGAGAGAATGGTATTCATTACTTTGCCGCTGGGCATCACGCCACTGAAAGGTATGGTGTGCAAGCGCTGGGAGAGGCGCTTGCGCTGCATTTTGGTATAGAGCATCACTATATAGAGATCGACAATCCTGTATAAACTAAGCTTACCTTAGGGTCAGTGGATATTCTGTTATAAAGGTGGGCGTCTTCGTATGGCGGATTTTCAGGCTAGCGTTAATAAACTTGAGGGGTTTAATTTATATGAGTAGTGGCCAAAGTGAAATTAACTCAAATTATTTAGAAGAAGCACCGACGCTTGAGCAAGTTAATGAGATGCAGGGGGATATTCTGCTTGAGTTTGGAGTGCCATGGTGTCCGCATTGTCAATTAGCTCAGCCTATAGTGCAGGAGGGGTTAAAAGATCATCCTGAGCTTACCCATATCAAGCTATATGATGGGAAGGGTAAGCCGTTGGGGCGAGCATTTAAAGTTAAGCTTTGGCCAACTTTGATCTTGTTGCACAATGGCTTAGAGATTGGCCGTTTAATAAGACCTACAAGTACTGAGGATGTTCGTCATTTATTCTTATCCGCCCACTGATGGATTAGTCGTTTAGCAAAACACTCCAGAGGGGATTTGGTTATTGTGCAGTTTTTTCTGTTTATTTGCTTGTGGAAAAGCCGCAAATACAAAAAAGGGTTGGGCTAAAAATAGCGCAACCCTTGATATACAGAAATTACAAAAAAACTGATGCTTAGATAAAGGGGTTATCGCTTATTTGCTCTTGGCGATAGGAGGTACTATTTCCGCTGTAGTTGAATCATCCCCTTCTTTACTGGTTTCTTCCCCAGTTGTTTCCTCTTTTAGACCAAAGGTTTCAGATAGGGTACCTTCATCTTCAGGCCTTTTGGGCGCGTAGTCTCGAGGAATGTCAGCTGTAACTTCTTCTGTTTTTTCAGAAGGTTCTTCAGGTTCATTGTCCTGATTCTCGATTTTTGCATGCATGGCGGGTTCTAAAGCGAGATCAATGGTGCCTGCTTTACATAAATCTACGGCACCGGTTGCTAAGTGCTCATGAACTTCTTTATAGCTGTTGGTGAGGTTGTTAACTAGTGCAGCTGTTTTTTCAAAGTGTTCATTGACCTCTTCTTTATAGTTCTCAAGCTCTTTGGTTGTACTGTCTAACTGTTCGGCAAGTTCTGCTTGGCGATTAGATGTATTACCTGAGCGCCCCATTAAAAAGCCGATAACAGCACCTATAAGTAAAGAAATAATGCTGATTAACCATAAATCTTCCACGGGATCTCCTTAATGACTTGCGAATATTAACCGATACACTATGCCATTTATTCTACAGAGCAGCTCCCTTTTTAGACAGCCTAGAGCTTAGTCTGAGTAGAAGAAAGTGTTTGGTTAGCAGTTGTATAATTAAGTGCTTAGCATAAAACAAATCGTGCTTGATGCCTATGCTTTGAGTATTCTACTTTTTGTAGTCGCTCAGGTATCTTTTTTGGCTTTATATAAGGGATTAGCGTTTGGGGGCCTAATCACGTGTTTTGCTATTGTTGGTGATTTTCTTGCGCTTCTTCATGTAATTGCTGCAGGTAATTAATTTGCTCTTCTAAAATAGCGCAAGCTAGTTTTCTGTCTTGGTTGTTGATAGCGTTAAATATTCTCTCATGCTGACTAGTAATAATTTCTCTTTCTCTAAATCTGTAAGCGATCATATTGGATACAGGTTGGAGTGCTTCGATCAGGGTGTACATAATAAAACTGAGCATTTTATTGTGACTGGCATCAGCAATTGCGCGATGGAAACGAACATCGGCTGCGCAGAACTCTTCTGGACTGATATTTTTATTTTTTTGATGGATGAGATGCTGCTCTAACCGTTTAAGGTCTTCATCTGTACGGTGCTGACAAGCAAGGCGAAAGCAGTAACTTTCCATTTCAAGCCGAGTGCTGCTGATCTCATCTAATGAGACATCATTCATACTGACAAAAAGGGTGGTGGCGGTGGTTAGGTGGTCACTGAGTTCATTTGTTCCTAAATGATTGACAAAGGACCCTCCCGTTGGGCCGCGGCGTGAGCGGATGAGGTTTTTTGCGGCTAATCTTTTAAGCGCTTCTCTGATTGTTGGGCGAGATACTTGGAAGCGTTGCGCGAGCTCTTCCTCTGTGGGGAGGCGGTCATCGGCTTTCAGTGTACCTTCTAAAATAGCCTCTTGAAGCTGATCAGCTACCTGTTTTGATAAGCTACTTTTGTTGATTGGCCCTATCTCTAAATTCACCTGTCACTCCGCTGGTTTAAATTCTTTACTAACCTAAGGTAGAAGATAAATTTAATTATAGCCTATTGATTCAATATTTATAGTATTTTATATTTGTATGACAAATTAACTTATTAGAACGTTCAACGGAGATTAGTATGTTCAAAGCACTGGTTTTGAATCAAGATGAAGGTAAAACAACGTCAGCTATTGAGCAGTTAGCGATGAGCGACCTACCAGAAGAAGATGTACTTATAAAAGTGGATTACTCTTCGTTGAACTATAAAGACGGTTTGGCTGTTACAGGTAAAGGTAAAATCATTCGTAATTTCCCAATGGTGCCAGGAATAGACCTAGTCGGTACTGTCGAAGATAGTGCAGATGCGCGTTATTCAAAGGGAGATAAGGTTGTTTTAACGGGGTGGGGCGTAGGTGAAATGTATTGGGGCGGATATTCCCAGTATGCGCGTTTGAAAGCTGATTGGTTGGTACCTTTGCCTGAAGGTATGGATCCGATTCGTACTATGCAAATAGGCACTGCCGGTTTAACTGCTATGTTATGTGTTATGGCTTTAGAAGAGGGCGGAGTAACACTTGAGAGTGGTCCTATAGTGGTGAGTGGTGCTGCGGGTGGAGTAGGGAGTGTTGCAGTCGCGATATTAGCTGGACTCGGTTATCAGGTAGCAGCGATTACGGGGCGTGCCGAGACAGAAGGTTACTTGCGTGGTTTAGGTGCAAGTGAAATTTTGAGTCGCGATGAGATGGCGCAGCCGCCGAGACCTTTAGAGAAACAGAGATGGGCGGGGGCTATTGATACAGCGGGTGATACTATACTAGCTAGAATGATTGCTGAAACAAATTATAGCGGTGTTGTTGCCGCTTGTGGTTTAGCGGCTAGTTTCAAACTTCCCTCGACGGTAATGCCTTTTATCTTACGTAATGTGCGCCTTCAGGGTGTCGATTCAGTTAGCTGCCCTTACGAGCGTCGTAATATAGCTTGGCAACGCTTACTGACTCAGTTACCAGAGAATGCTTTAGGTGAAATTGCTCAGATAATTGGCTTAGATGATGTGCCTGAATACGCAGAGAAAATCACTAATGGTCAAGTAAAAGGCCGTGTTGTTATTGATCTTAATGCATAACCCTTAAGGTTAAAAAAAGGGCCTCATATGAGGCCTTTTTTTTATCCGTAGATCCCATCTACTCTTGGTTTGATTAGAATCGTTGTGTATTTGAGTAAGAATAAAATCCAAGCGATAACCCACAGACTGCCAGAAATATGCAAGGTACTCATGTAGGATAGTGGCAGTATATCAATACTGATACGGAATACCGCAGAGAGCATAAGTAATACAAATGCAGATATTATCATTGGGCCAGCGGTTAGTATTCGTCCTGTATGGCCGAGGGAAACTCTAGACATCATCCCTAAGGTCAGTCCGCCAATCCCACCGGTAGCAAACGCATGATAAGCGATAGACTGATTAACCAAGTTTAAGGTGCTTAAAGCATAAAGTAGATAGCCAAAAGTGATAAATAGATAACTAAGCTGAAGGATCCAAACCAGTGGAACAGTAAAAACTTTGTTGCTGAACCAGCCGCCGAGCCGAATTAAATTCATCAGCCCAACGAGTGCACTGAAAAAAACAATAACCTCAGTATAGCTAGTCAGCGTAGATATAACCCAAATGGCGGTCATCGGAATAATTGAGCGTTCAATTATTGGAAACTTTCTGCTTTGAGTGCCTGCGACCCCCTTTTCTGTAAAAAAGGGTATAACGCGTCCGCCGACAATGCTAATGATCATAACAATCAGAAATAAACCTAATTGAATGCCTGTTGCTATAGTGTCTTCTGTTATGCCCATTAGATTTAGATGGATGAGTAAATTAGCGATAAAAAAGGCGAAAAGAATAGGGACAAATAGAAGATTTCTATAGTTCTTGGATTTAATAATGGGCCAAGCGATGCTGATGGCAACGAGAGGTATAAAGATTAAATCGGTAATAGCGATGACTGCTTTGGGTATGCTTTCAAATGCAGGAAGTAGCCTAGCTAAGAGCCACACTAAAAAAAGCGCGGCTAAGGGCCAGCTATACAGGGTTTGTACATTAGTCCAAGTGCGAACGGCCGTGAGCAAAAAACCTGCAATGATGGCAATGCTAAATCCAAATATCATCTCATGAGCATGCCAAGTGATAGCTAAATCATAATAATGAGGTTGGTAACCTTGGCTATATATAACAAGCCAAAGAGTAATTAGGATAACAGCGCTGGCAGCTCCGGCTAAGAAAAATGGCCTGAAGCCTAGATTGAAAAGCGAGAAAGGTGAAGGTTCTCTGCGTTCCTGTAATTGAATCATCGGAATCTCCGCTGAAGGACTCTAGTGTTATACTAGGGATCTATTTTTATATTATGTATTATTTATACATGTTAATAAATATCTATCCTATAAACAGGTTAGAGTAGCGGTTTAGTATAGTTAATATAGTCTGTTGGGAGGTTGTGTGCGGCAATTGATTTTAGGGGGAGCTCGTTCTGGTAAGAGTCGTTTGGCACAAGAGCGAGCTATAGCGATTAATAAACCTGTTATTTACATTGCTACAGCCGATGCGGGTGATGCGGAAATGGAACAGCGAATCGCGCTTCACCGCTCAGATCGTCCTGCGGAATGGACGGTTAAAGAAGTACCTATTGACCTACCCCAAGCGCTTTCTGAATTAAGCGGCTCCGGTGAGACTGTTTTGGTTGATTGTCTTACGCTTTGGCTTACCAATTTATTGCTAAAAGATTTATCAGTCATGCAGCAAGGAATGCAAGATATGATAGCGGCGGTTACGGCTTTTAAAGGTGATTTGATCTTAGTTTCCAATGAGGTGGGATGGGGGATAGTGCCTATGGGTGAGCTAAGCCGTCAATTCCAAGATAATACTGGACGTTTACATCAAGAACTGGCCAAAATTGCGGAGCGCGTTACCTTGAGTGTTGCAGGTATTCCTTTAGATGTTAAAACAGAAAAACAGGTGGGTTTGTGAATTTAAAAGATTGGTTAGCGATTAGTGTTCAGCCTGTTGATCTTCATTATAGGGCGCTAGCAAATGAACGGCAGTCACAATTAACTAAGCCACCAGGTTCGTTAGGTTTATTGGAGGATATAGCGGTTCGTTTAGCAGGATTGCAAGCGGTTGAATATCCCTCATGTGATCGTGTAGCTATCTCTATTTTTGCAGCGGATCATGGTGTAGCGAAACAGAAAGTGTCCGCGTTTCCTCAAGAAGTTACGACCCAAATGATTCTTAATTTTGCATCAGGAGGGGCTGCAATTTCTGTTTTAGCCCAACAGTTAAACGCTGATTTTGAGGTTATTAATCTTGGTACGGTTACACCTGTTGAACACCCTGATGTGGTTAGTAAAGTTATAGCCGCTAGCTCCTCTGACTTTACTGAGACAGCGGCGATGAGTGTGCCTCAATTAGAAGCCGCTCTTAATGTTGGAGCGGACGCGGTAATTAGAGCAGGGCACCGAGGGGTTGAGTTATTTGTTGCGGGCGAGATGGGGATTGCTAATACCACATCGGCTTCAGCGCTTATGGCTGCTTTTCTTGATTTGAGTGGAGCCGATGTTGCAGGCTCAGGGACAGGTATAAGTTCGCAAGGGGTTCAGCATAAAGCCAAAGTGATTGATCAAGCATTGGCTTTACATCGAATGCAATTTTCCTCACCAATGGATATATTGAGATGCTTAGGTGGGTTTGAAATTGCAGCGATGGTGGGAGCGTATTTAAAGGCGGCTAATCTAGGTATCACTATAGTGGTGGATGGCTTTATTAGTACGGTTGCGGCTTATATTGCGATTCAGATTAACCCGAATAGTAAAGATTGGATGGTGTTTGGCCATTGTTCGCCAGAAGCGTTCCATCAAGGTATTTTAGACTCTTTAGATATTCAACCTCTGCTTGATTTAGGTATGCGTTTAGGGGAGGGCAGTGGTGCGGCCGTCGCCGTTAATATCATGAGAACCGCATGCGCGCTGCATCGTGATATGGCCACGTTTGCTGATGCGGGTGTCAGCCAATAAGTTGGCGGAGAAAATTGTTTTGCTGAAATCCACGCAGTTTGATCTATTGCGACATGGCGAACCTGAATTGAAGGGTGTGTATTTAGGACATACTGATTCTGAACTTTCAGAACAGGGTGTGCGTGATAGTTTAAGTGCTGTCGAGCATGATCCTGGGTGGGATTTGGTGGTGAGCTCACCGCTTCAACGTTGCCGTCATATAGCAGAAACAGTTTCCCTGCGACTTGGTCTTAACCTTTTGATACTTGATCAGCTACAAGAGTACAATTTTGGCGAGTGGGATGGGCAGCGATTTGAAGCTGTTTATGCTCAGCAGCCTCATTTGGCTGATAATTTTTGGTTAGATCCCGAAGCTAATCCGCCCCCGTTAGGTGAGCTTGTTGCTGATTTCTCCAGCCGAGTTCGGGCTGCGAAGACACAGCTTTTAGCGAGAGATGAGAAGCGAATACTTATCGTTACCCACGGTGGAGTAATTAGAGCAATGGTAGCTGATTTACTTGATATTAAGCCCCAGTATTGGGGAAGAATAAAAGTAGACTATGCTTACTTTACTCAGTTAAGGTTTGATACCGACTTGAAACACAGTTGGCCACAATTAATTAGCAGTAATGTGAAGTCTCCTATTTAGTCTTTCCATGAGTTAAGTGCTAACACATAGTAAGCCTTACTCTATTAAGGACATTGGCTTAAAACGGGAAATTATGAAGTACACAGAAACGCTTAAGAATATTCATCATAGCCTTGATCGCTTAGGCGACCTCCCTGTGTTTAGCGCAACGATTAATCGTATTCAACAAATTAGTTCCTCGGATGAGGGCGATGCTATGGCGCTGGCTATGGCAATCATGAAAGATACGGGCTTGTCTGCTCGTTTATTGAAACTTGCTAATTCATCGGCATATAAACGGGGACAAGGGAATGTAAGTGTTATATCCCGTGCCGTTGTGCTGATGGGGTTCAACCAGATTAAGAGCATCAGTTTAACGCTTAAGCTGATAGAGAGCTTTCATGATGAACATCCAGATCTTGATGTGCCTGGGATGATGATGAGGCAGTTTCTTAGCGCAAATATGGCGAAAGAGCTGGCCCTGAAAAGTAAAAAAAGTATAGATCCTGAAGAAGCTTATCTTGCGGCATTATTATTTGGTTTGGGTGAGATCGTTGTTGCTTGTACTTTACCAGATGAATATCGAAAACTGCTTAGCTTGAAAAAAACCAGTAATAAAAGCTGGCCACTTATCCAGACCGAAGTGTTAGGTATTAGTTTTAACGCATTAGGCCGAGAAATGGCTGCTGGCTGGGGTTATCCTAAGCAGGTATTACATACTATGTCTGACGTGAGTATGAACCAACTTGATGAGCATAGTAATTTACTAACTAGTCTGCCCTTCCTTTGTAATGGTTTAGTGCATCAGATATATGGTAAAGATTTACGTAATGAGCAGCCGTATGATCAATTGATCGATGCAATATCAGATGTTTCAGGCATCTCTTTTGATGATGTAGGAGAGGTCGCCATACAATGTTTTCGTCAGGTTTCTAAGGTGAGTCGCACTTATGGTCTCAAAGCGCAGTTATTGATTCCGGAATATGTTGAGTCAGGTAATGCTGTTAAAGATGAGATGGTGCGTAAATTAGCTTTTTTAGCCCATGATGAAGCTGAGCAAGATGAATCTGAACTCAGTGATAATGTACAAAGCACTGATACACCGGTTGTATGTAGTCAGGGGCAGTTAGCGTATCTAAATCAGCTGACTGAATTAATCGGTTCTGAAGGAACTATACACGATATATTTAAATTGGTTGTAGAGGCGATTCATCAGTGTAGTGGTTTTGATCGAAGCTTACTTTGTCTGCTTAATAAAAAGAAAGACCATCTTGCTGTTAAGATGATTGAAGGTAAAAAAATAGAAGCCTTGCAGCGTTATTTTGAGCGTGATCGCTCTAGTAAAGGTGGTGATCTATTTTTTAGAGTGATGGAAAAGCAGGTTACACTTTTAGTGAATGATCTTGAGGACGAGGGCTGGAGCGACCGTTTACCTCAAGACTTTGTCTCCCAAACTGAATGCCAAGGATTTGTGCTGATCCCATTAGTTATGGGTAAGCGGGTAATTGGTATGTTGTACGCCGATCGTTTGAAAGGTAACGGCCCAGTATCGGACACTGATTTTAATATTTTCAATCGCTTCGCCACCCAAACACGCTTAGCGTTAATGTACGCTGATAGTAAAGCTAAGCGTTAGGGGGCTGAATTGAATCTTACTCAGGTAACTATTCAGTTAAACCTTTAACGAAAGATTTAGTATCTTGCCAAGCATCTTTACTCACCTCAACACCTGAATCGATTACCTCGCCTCCAGCGTCAACGGCTGTTTTTGCACCAGATTCCGTTGAGCAGAGCGCGCGTTTGGCGACACATTTGGATTTACAGCCTAGTTCCGCGGCCTCATCTGTGAAATGGACAACGGCACATTGTGTTTCACACAAGGTTTGCTCGGTGGAGCAATCAGCCCAAGTAAATGAGGCTAAAAATAGTAGACCAAAACCATATATTGCTTTCATAAAGTACTCCTTTTAAAGGCGGTTACGTTGATCTCTGGGTTGCCAGAGGATTTCTTTGCCGCCCTGCCTCAGCACAATTGTTCTACTTGCCACAAAAAGTAGATCGGATAAACGGTTTAGGTAAGCTACTGCATCTGAATTAACCTGTTCTTCGTCATCCAATAATAGTGCTGTAATTTGTCTTTCAGCCCGCCGGCAGATACTACGGGCTAAATGGGTATAACAAGCTGAAACCGAACCACCCGGAAGAATAAATTCTTTAAGGGGAGGAAGTTCAGCGTTAAGTTTATCTATCTGATGCTCTAAGTATTCTATCTCTGTTTGATCAATAACTGTATAGCTTTGATCAGCCACGGCGATCTCACCGCCTAAATCAAATAACTGGTGTTGAATCAATGTTAGAGTAGAGTGTAAAGGATCGTCTGAGTCTAGGCCTGAAATAATCAGCCCTATACAGCTATTGAGCTCATCTACCGTACCTAATACTTCAACGCGTTGGGCTGTTTTACTAATGCGTTTGCCATTGGCTAGCGCAGTAGTTCCTTGATCACCTGTACGCGTATAGATACGTGTCAATCTATTAGACATGAAGGACCTTATATTAGTGAATACTTTAATTGGAGTATTTTTAGGGTAAAGGGTTCCATCATCATAACAAGAAAGCGATGCTTAGGTTCATTGTTACAAGGTTGTCCGCGATTGAGCTACTTTATCTTTTTGAGGTGAAATTTTACTATCGGTGAACTTTCTGGACCTTTTTAAGGTATGCCAAATTGATGGGGACAGGGATACTTCGCGCTTTGGCCTGACGACAAAGATAGCCCGTTATGCTATCAATTTCTGTCTGACGGCCTTGGCGCACGTCTTGTAGCATCGACGAGTAATTTTCAGCAGTAATTTCCGCCACATGACAAGCTTGCTCAATGAGTAGGCCATCAAAAAGATCAATATCAAATGCGTGTGCAACGAGTTCCACTTCTCGACAGATCGCCGCCATGGTTGAAAGGTAGTCAGGGTTATTAATTAATTCACCATTCTTACAATCAAAGATAGCGGTCAGAGGATTAATCGCGCAATTGATGGCGAGTTTTCTCCATAAGGTTAATGCAATATTCTTATCTTGCACTACATTGAGGAAACCGCCCTTTATTAGGTCATCGACCCAGGTATATGTTTGGTTGGGAGCGCCTATCTGTGTTACTCCTCTACCGGCATGCTGTACATTAAAGGGGGCTTTGAGCCAAGCGCCATCGGTTGTTGAGGCCCAAACAACATCTGCATGAGGACATTGTGACTGAATCCACTGTTGGCTGCCCATGCCATTTTGTAAAACGATGATTTTAGCGTGAGGGTCTAAACGGCTTTTAATGCTCTTAAAGGCATTTTCTGTATCGACTGATTTAGTCGTAATGAGAAGCTGCTTAATCGTTTCAGGAGCACTAGCAAGCTCCGCAGTCATTGGATAATGCTGACCTGCGAGTACAATTGAATTTTGTTGCTGAAACAGATTAACTTTAGTTTGATTGCGCAGAATCAAGCTAACAGGGAAGCCTAGATCGGTAAGATGACAGGCCCATAATGACCCAATAGCTCCTGCACCTAGGATATGCCATGGTTGTTTCATTATATCTCCATCAAAGTGGGCTGTGGAATTAGAGCAAAATTCCATATCATTATTGTCTATTCTAACGCTGTTTGCAGATTTTATGATTACTCTGACGTGAAAAGCTAATACAGGTCAGCTAGAATTTGAAAAAAATTGAGGAGTTAATAGATGCCATCGTTTGATATCGTTTCTGAATTGGATATGCACGAAGTTTCCAATGCTGTTGATCAGTCTAATCGTGAAATCCAGATGCGTTATGATTTTAAGGGGGTCGACGCTCGCTTTGAGCAAAACGATAGCTCAGTCATTATGTATGCAGAAGTAGAATTTCAATTACAGCAATTATTAGATGTCCTACGTACAAAGATGGTTGGCCGTAAAATTGACATTCGTTGCTTAGAGGTTAAAGACCCAGAAAAAGCCAATATGAGAGCTCGCCAAGAGGTTGTGCTCAAGCAAGGCTTAGATCAGCCTTTTGCTAAAAAAATTGTCAAAATGATTAAAGATGCAAAGCTCAAGGTTCAGTCTCAAATTCAGGGTGACCAAGTCCGGGTAACAGGAAAAAAACGAGATGACCTGCAAACCGTCATGGCATTTTTGCGTGAAGCCGATTTAGAGCTTCCTTTGCAGTTTAATAATTTCCGAGACTAAAGGGATGAGTAGGGAGGTGCTTTACACCTCTCCCTTTTGCTCAAGACAATCCAATAAAAAAAGCTCCTTTACTAATTCTTGAGAGGGGCTTTCGGCAAAGTCTTCAACACAGATACTACCGTTCTCTAGCTTTCTCATTAGTGAGCTACCCTGCCAATGCACGATAGGAATACCGGTAGAGCGATGAATCACCCTTAGGTAAGGGTTACTTCTTTCAAACCAAGCATCAATTACGTAGGTCATGCTCTTCTCCTTGTTTAAGTGAACTGAAGTAGAGCGTTGAGCATAGTACAGTATTCTCTAAATGTAAATGATATTAATTATCATTTACATTTGTGGGATTTATAGTTTTGGCGGCTAAGACAATCAGTAAAAGTACGGGTAGCCCAATAAGAGCAACAGATATAAAAAACCATTCATAATCATAGGCATCAACGAATCCACCGGAAAACCCCCCTAAAAATTTAGGGAACAACAACATGACCGAACTAAAAAGCGCATATTGTGTCGCAGAGTATTGGATATTGGTTAAGCTGGAGAGGTAAGCAATAAACGCGGCGGTTGCTATACCTCCGCTGAGGTTGTCTAAAGATATAACGAGGGTTAAAGCGGTTGTGTTATGGCCTAAAGTGGCTAGCCAAGCAAATAGAAGGTTAGTCAAAGAGACCATCAAAGCCCCTGAAAATAGGATTTTCATTACACCAAAACGGCTCACGAGTATTCCGCCTAGGCCAGCTCCAACTATGGTCATAACGACGCCATAGATTTTTATAATCTGTGCTATTTCTCCCTTAGTAAATCCCATATCAACATAAAATACATTGGCCATAATGCCAAGAATGACATCAGATATACGGTAGGTGCCAATAAGGGCCAAAATGATAATCGCTTGTTTTCCGTAACGTTTTATAAAGTCGATAAAAGGGCAGGCCACGGCGACATAAGCCCAGCTGATAAACCGCGAAAGGATATTCGGTAGGTGGGCATATTTTTCACTATATTGAATAACTTTATTTCTCTGTTCAAGGGTCTCGTCGTCAATAGAGATCGCTTGAGGCTCAGATACCGATAAGGTTGTTGCAATACCAATTAGCATCAAAGAGGCCATAGCTAGATACGCAATCCGCCATGAGTCTTGGTCATAGCTGTCCGGTGTAGGCGAAACCCATGCTGCAATGGCGAGGGCTCCTGCGCCCGCGACAATCATGGCGATTCTGTAGCCTGCCATATAAGTTGCCGCCATCGCAGCTTGAAGGCGCTCCTCAGCTGACTCTATACGGTAAGCATCGATAACAATATCTTGAGTTGCTGAGCTAAACGCAACTAATACTGCCATAAATGCCATAAATTCCAGATGCTCTAGAGGATTAGAAAAGGCTAAGCCTGCAAGCCCCGCAAGTAACATGCTTTGAGCCAAAAATAGCCAGCTGCGGCGGCGGCCGAGTAAGCGTGAAAGAAGTGGGATTGGCAGGCAGTCTACTAAAGGAGCCCAGAGCCATTTGATACCGTATGCAAGCCCAACCCATGAGAAGTAAGTTATTACACTGCGTTCAACACCCGCTTCTCTTAACCAAAATGATAGTGTGCCGAAGACCAATAATAAGGGTAGCCCAGATGAAAAGCCTAAAAAAAGAAGTGTGATGGCCCGGGGGTGTAGATAAATTTTTGCGGACTGAAGCCAAGATACCGGCTGAGGTTCGACTGATGACATCTGAAAACGCCTTCCATGAATAAGCGTCTATTGTCCCTGTCTGCTGTTAGCAAGGCAATGGTTTCAAAAAAGGTTTATATCGAGAAGTAATGAGCGAAAGAATAAAAATAAAAAGGCCCAACACTCGGCTAGATTGTTGGGCTTTTCATAAAAGCCTAGATTTACTGAAGGGGGGAAGTAAACCTAAGCCTTATATCTGCTTAGAACTTAATACGCATACCGGCTAGAACGTCTAGCTCGTAATCAGTACCTGCATCATCATCACGGTTAGTGATTTCCGCAAATACAGAAACGTTTTTCTGTGCAGGGAATTTGTACACAACGTTAGCGTAGATAGCATCTTCATCACTGTTAGCTGCATCGTAGTCATGGTCAACATAACCTACAGCGATTTTTGTGGTTTTTGATGCTTTGAATGTTGCTACAAGGTTTGTCATCGCAACATCGTTGTTTGATCCACCTTGATCAGATACACCGTAGTCAACACCAAACTCAGCGAAGCCGGCGTCAAAAGATGCGCTTACACCCCATACATCTACAGAAGAGGATGTAGGTGTCGCTTTAAGAGTCTGGTATGCCGCGCCTAGAGTAATCGCGTCAAAACCGCCTTCAACGTATATTTCAGTTGATTCGCCGTTAGCACTTTTTTCGCCATCAGCTTCAAGCTCGTGAGAGATCGCTACGTGTGCTACATCAAAATCAGCATCAAAACGGATAACGTCGTCGCCATCTACAGAACCGAACTCATCAAAAACGTCATCACCTAGATCGTTTTCAATTGCGTTTTCAATACCAAAGTCATCGGCAGCATTGTCCATTTTACCAACTTGAACAGAGTAGCCGTGAGATTTAAGACCTAAGTAAGCTTCTTCTAGCTGATCGCCGTCGGTACCGTCGTCTTCAGCTGCTTTTTTAAAGCCGAAATCTAATTGACCGTATGCAGAAAGGCCGTTTCCTAGATCGTAAATGATAGAGTTTTTGATCTCTAAATCATCAAATTCAACTTCAGCGTCTTTGGTTTTGCTAGCGTTATCACGTAGCTGAACCTGCCAGTCACCTTTAATTTTGAAAGTTAGACCTTTATCTTCATAAATAGTCGCTGCAGTAGCAGAGTTTGCTGCAAGAGCGGCAATAGCGGAAGCCAGAATCAGCTTTTTCATTTCAATACTCTCCAAGAGTTTTAAATAAATAATTAATTGTTAATTAATGGTTGTTAATTAATTTTTTGAAAGATTGTTTTGTTTCTTCGTCTGCCTGGTTGTACCAAAATATAAGCATCTGAGCAGGCATGTTTTCCTTGGCATTAGTATTATTATTTTTCGCTTTTGCCGTATTGTTTTTGGTTAATTGATTTGGGTTGAATAAAGGTTTATTAGGCAGTGCTGCTGCGGCATCTGTTTTATTAAAATCTTCTAATTCCCGTTCGTAATCTCTACTTAATTGAAAACCATCATTTTTGATTAAAGAGACTTTGTAATCGACGGGCTGTCCACTTTTAGCGGTTAGTATCCAGTTTCCTTTTTCTTCTAATGCTTTGATATCTTTTATCTTTTTTATTTCTGGGGTCGCTAGAAGTAACTGTTCATCTTTTTGATCAAATAAAAGAACAAAAGCGTTGCTATATTCAAGTTCATATTCGCTTCCGTTTTTTATTTCAGCGGTATAATTAACAACGATCTGGTTTGTTCCATTAGGAAGATTATAAGAACTACTGTCATTAAAAAAACCAGATGATTTAGCTTCTTTACCATTGATTGCAAGTAAATTAACCCCGTCGGAAATGTTTAGTGTGTTTTCGGCAAAAACAAATGAAGATGAAAATAATGTTGCCAGAAATAATATAGATGCTTTTAGGGGGCTTAATGAAAACAATTTTATGTCCTTGGTTTTTTTCTATGTTTAATGATTTATTTTGCAGCGCAATAATAGTTATTGTTTATTTCAATTTGGTTTCATTTTTGTTTATTTTTGTTACGTTTTTTTTAAACTTTTAAATAGATGGGATATTGCTTGTTTTATAGATATATAAATGAGGAAGACATCTCCTAAGGTTGGTTTACCTTAAGAGATGTCGTTTCAAGCGTGGGAGTTATAATTTTCCAGCAGAGAAAAATAGAGTCTCACCTGAGCTGTCATCTACACCATCATTGTCAGTTACAGCGTAAGCGTGACCCGAAGCATCAATGGCAAAGCCTTCAATTTTATCGGTAACGTAGCCGTTAAGTGATTTCAGATTTGGGATGAAGTTCTTTACGAGCTCTTTCTTCACTACAGGTAAGGTGCTGCCAATCGGAGCAGGTTTTAGGTCGTCAAGACTAACCTTGTATAGCTGCTTTATTTTGGCATTTTCGTCTAGTTGGTTATCACGTTCGATAATATAGAGCGAATCGTTGTAGGCAGTGACCTCTGATAGTCCAACCCAACCTGTTTGGGCTTTTTCTAGAGGATAGTGCACCGCACCCCATTGTTTTGTTTTTAGATCATAAGAAAGTAGTTTTACCAACCCTTTAGGATCGTCAGCCCATTCTCTCTGGATAGCAATCCATAAAGTGTCACCGACCTGCGTGATACCTTCAGCGCCGAAACGTTTTTGATGTGCTAAAAGGCTTTTAGGAAAATCGATTGTTTGATCAATTTCGCCTTTAGTATTGACATGATAGATAGCATGAGGAACTTTTTTCTTAGCGTTACCTTCAGAGGCTAGCCAGAAGCCATTATCGCCATCAATAGAGATCCCTTCTAGGTCTAGCTTTTCTGCAGGTTTGCCATTACGAGTGACTTTTAAAGCTTCAGTTATGATGGCAGGCTTGTGTGTTGCATCAATACTGAAAATAGTGGGTTGGTTTGCATAAAAGCTATCGTTTACTGCAAATAGATGACCCGCTTTTTTCGGATCAGCAGCTAGGCCTGACAGTGCACCCCAGCCGATAGGCATACCTTTATCATCATGCTGAGACATAATTTGTGGGTAAGCCGCAGTTTTATCACTTAGCTCATAAATCATAACGTGGGCACGCGGACCTTTATCTTCAATCAAATCCTTTTCATTGGCACTGATTAACAGATTGCGGCCTGGGATGGTAACTGCTGATTCAGGTGCAATGCCTGAAGGGAGCATCTGAATAAATTCAGGGGCTTTACCTGTATCACGGTATACGCCGATTAGTGATGCGCGTTCAGATAAGATGAAGATGTAAGTCTCTTTACCAAATTTGCCTATTGCAACACCTTCTGGTTCATTACCTTTTTTGCCAGAACGTTTATCTGGATAGTGTCCAGTTGCAATCACTTTGTGTTCGAAGTCAGACCCTGATTCATAGATGACTTCTCCATTTTTGTGGAAAATAGTGAACCCACGTGCGCCGCCTTGGAAATCACCTTCGTTAGCAGTAACGAAGCGATCATTATCGATCCACTTAACCGAATCGGGTTCACGTAGGCGAGTTTGTGATTGGGAAAAATCAAAGGCTTTGTCTTTCTTCGTATCGATCATTGTTAACTCAGCAGAGCCTGCTGAAAAATGATTAATTACTTTGCCTGTTTCCGCATTAACAATGGCGATGTGGTTGTTCTCTTGTAAAGTGACCACGATTTCATTGTTTTCGTTGAAATCAACAAATTCTGGCTCAGGATCGTCAGCGCCTATAGTCGCCATACCTGTCATATTTACTTTTTTCATCTTGCTGCAAACGGGGTTGCCGTTTTCTAATGGATAAATAGTAAGGAAGCCTGCAGGCAGTTGTGGCAGAGCGCCATCATTTAGATCTTCATCGCGTTCATTTTCGATGGCAATAGCAACATATTTCTCATCTTTTGAGACTGCTACAGAGTCTGGCTGACCGCCGAGATCACAGCTTGCGATGATCTTATGGTCGTTTAAGCTTAGAGATACTAGCTTGCCGCTGGGTTTGATATAGCTCTCTGATGTGTTGACGCCAGCAAGAACCGTCGTTGCTGTAACTGCAACCGATGTAGGTTCTCCATTAAGAGAAACAAAACCACCCGGTTTAGGCATTGATGCATTTTTGATATCAATAAAGCCTAAACCACCTAAAGGACTATCAGAGTACACAAGTGAGTTTCCATCTTGTGTTGCAGCAATAATTTCTGCTGATGTCTCTGTGGCAACGTCAGAACCTGCAGGTAGGTTGTGAATGTTTGCAAAAGTGGCGATTCGGTTGAACGTGTCTGCATGGGTTGTCATTGCAGCAGAGGCTAGCGCTAATGCAATTAGGGTGTGTTTACCTGGGTGGTTAAACATCGGGTGTCGACTCCTATAGGCTACTCAATAATGAATTGAGGCGGGATCCTATGGATCTATTGTGACGGTTGCGTGAAAGGTTAACTGCTTTTATCGGATTATTGGTTTTTGTGTTGATCTATCTATATGAAATATATGGATATATTGTGTATGTCTGGCTATTTTGGGCTTATGTTAAAAATTAATTAAACTTTTATTTCATCTGTTTTGTTCCTCTATTTGTCATGGTTTTGTCACTCATACCTTCTATCTTGCATCACTTCGATTAAGCAGTTTAAAAACTCTTTAGTTGCTGTGTTTATAGAAGAAAATTTAATTTGGAGCCGCTCCTTTTAATTTCAATAGGTGAGTAAAATGGGTTACGACAATTCACATGATCAATGTAGTAATTTGAATCAAGAGCAAGATTCTGAATTTACACGCATGACTGACAAAGCTGTTAGTCGTCGTGGTTTTATGGCGGGAATGGGAGCGCTGGGTATAGGTGCTTTTATTGGTATGTCGCCCATTGCCCAATCGGTTCAGGCGGCAATGTCTGCTTCAGTTAAGAGTAAACTGATCGGTTTTAAACCTGTACCGGCAAGTACTGCTGATTCTGTTGTTGTACCTAAAGGCTATAAAGTCACTAATTTAATATCCTGGGGTGATCCTCTTTTTGACAATGCTCCTGAATTTGATCCGTCAGGCAAGGCTCCGGCGGCAAGTCAGGCATTGCAGTTTGGCGATAATACCGATGGTATGAGTTTATTCCCTCTCTCTAATGACCGCGCGGTGATGGCGGTCAATAATGAATACACTAATGTTGAGTATTTATATGATCATCAAGGTAAAGCAATTACTGCGGATGATGTTTTAAAAGCGCAAAACGCCCATGGGGTCTCTATCTTTGAGATTACTTCTAATGGAAAGGGCTGGAGTGTTGATCGCGCAGGTAAGTTGAATCGTCGTATCACAGCAAATACGCCTATGCAGATTACTGGCCCTGCTGCGGGTGATGAGTTGCTAAAAACCGCTGCGGATCCATCCGGCGTGGAGGTTCTTGGCACATTTAATAACTGTGCTAATGGGCAGACTCCATGGGGAACATATCTCACTTGTGAAGAAAATTTTCATAAGTACTTTGGTTCCAATGATGACGCTTATGCAGTGCCTGCTGAGCTGCAACGCTACGGTATTAAATCTGCTGATAAAACCTATCAGTGGAGCAAGCATGATGAGCGCTTTGATTTGTCTCAAAATCCGAATGAGCCAAATCGTCACGGCTGGGTTGTAGAGATTGACCCAATGGATCCAACGTCTAAACCACAAAAGCGTACGGCTTTGGGACGCTTCAAACATGAAAATGCGGCGCTAATGATCGACAGCAGCGGCCATGTGGTTGTTTATTTAGGTGATGACGAGCGCGGTGAGCATCTGTATAAATTTGTTTCTAAAGACAAATATATAGCCAACAATAATCCGCATAACCGTCGTCTACTTGAAGAGGGTACTCTATATGTTGCTAAATTTATGGCGGCTGATGGCGAGTTAAAAGGTAAAGGTCAGTGGATAGAGCTTACTTTCGGTAAAAATGGGTTAACACCAGAGAATGGCTTTAACAGCCAAGCTGAAGTATTGATTCATACCCGTTTAGCCGCCACTCAAGTGGGTGCAACAACGATGGATCGTCCTGAATGGGTAGCAGTGCATCCTAATAAGCAAACCGCTTTTTGTACGCTTACCAATAATAAGAACCGTGGTAAAAAGGATAACCAACCTGTAGGTGGTCCGAATCCTCGCGAAGATAATAAATATGGGCAGATTGTTCGTTGGAGTCCAATGAATGGCGATCATACTCAGTCTGCGTTTAATTGGGATTTATACCTGATAGCGGGTAACCCAACATTGCACTCAAGCGGTTTGTTGGCGGGTAGTAATAATATTAACCCAGACAATATGTTCAATAGCCCTGATGGCTTGGGTTTTGATGAAAGTGGTCGTTTATGGATTATGACCGATGGTAAATACTCCAATAAAGATGACTTTGCAGGTATGGGCAATAACCAAATGTTATGCGGTGATCCAGAGACCGGTGAAGTGCACCGGTTCCTAACCGGCCCCGTTGCAGCAGAAGTGACAGGGTTAACATTTACACCTGATTATAAAACTATGTTTGTTGGTATCCAGCATCCAGGTGAGAAGTTGAAAGGTTCGCATTTTCCAGAAGGTGGAATGAGTAAACCGCGTTCAACTGTTGTTGTTATTACCCGTGATGATGGCGGGGTGATTGGCGCTTAATTAGGCTTCTAAAATTACTGTTAATAAAAAGGGCCGAAAGGCTCTTTTTTTGTAAAAGTTAAATGGTTTACCTTAAAAATTAGGTATAAAAAAACCGGCAATAGCCGGTTTTTTTTGTTCTAATTGCTCGGAATTAGATGCGTAGACCGCCATCAACTTCAAAGCAGCGGCCGCTAACGTAGTCATTTTCAAAAATGAAAGTAACTGTTTTAGCGATCTCTTCTGGTTTACCTAGACGTTTAGCTGGAATGCCGGCAGCGATTTTTTCAAGTGCTTCAGGCTTCATGCTCATTACCATCTCAGTACCGATGTAGCCTGGTGCAATTGATGCAGCACGAATCTTATAGCGGGCAAGTTCTTTAGCCCACGTAACAGCCATAGCTTGTGCGCCAGCTTTTGTTGCCGTGTAGTTAGTCTGGCCCATATTACCTGAACGCGATATTGAAGAGATATTGATGATACAGCCTTCAACACCTAAATCGATCATCTGAGCAGCGGCTTCACGTGCACATAGGAAAGTACCTGTAAGGTTTACATCTATAACCAGGTTCCACTGATCCATAGACATCTTCTTAGCAACTTTACCTGTTTCACGATCAACTTTTAGGAATAGACCATCACGGGTAATACCCGCATTGTTTACTAAACCGTTGAGAGAGCCGAAATCTGCTACTACTTTAGCGAATGTTGCTTCAACTTCGTCTTCTTTTGCAACATTGCAAATGTAAGCACGAGCTTCAACACCTTCTTCCATGCAAAGGCCTACAGTTGTGTCTAAGTCTTCTTGGCTAAGATCAATTAATGCCAATTTGGCACCTTGAGAAGCTAGTTCAAGCGCCATCGCGCGACCAAGACCACGGCCACCGCCGGTTACAACAATTACTTTATCTTTGAGTTCCATTGAGGATTACCCTTACTTCGGTTTGACTCTGAATGTTATTGTGCATTGCGTCATTGTGCAGAATTTAAACTTATAACGCTTTTGCAAAAATGTCCACATTTAGCCTGTATGATTCATCTATCAATAAGTTTTATATACTTTTGACTGTGTATTTTTGAGCGATTACGCATCTGCTAAGTGTCTGTTTTTTCTTTTAAATACCGCACTGCGGTGTAACTTTGTACTTTCGTACTAATGCTGTTTTTTATTTATGAATATTTCATGGCTTAACAAAACTTTATGATTTTAAATGCTGATAAGGCTTGAAAAAGCAGGCTTGTGCCCATAGAAATAAGGCATATCACCGCTGACGTTGTCTTAATTTTCCCCACTGTTTAGTTGTGTTTTTATTTACTATGAGGCGCCCATGAGATTTCTTTTTTTACTGTTTATTATTATTCCAATTATTGAAATCACAGTGCTTATAAATGTAGGTGATGCTATTGGTGCTTGGAATACAGTAGGTTTAGTGCTCTTATCAGCCTTTATTGGGGTGAATATGCTCCGTTATCAGGGGCTATCAACACTGCTTAGAGCACAGCAACGAGCTAATCAGGGAGAGATCCCAGGTCAAGAGATGGTTGAGGGAATTGTTTTGGCCGTTGGTGGTGCTTTACTTATTACGCCGGGGTTTGTCACTGATATTATAGGGTTTAGTTGCTTGCTACCTTTTACCCGTAAAGCCTTAGCTGCAAAATTAATGGGGCGTTTCACTATTATTGCCTCACAAGGACATACATCAGGCTCAGCGCAGTTTTATACCAATGACCCTTTTGAGCCTCCCCATGCCCCAAATAGTTCATCTCTGAAAAAGCATGATGTGATTGACGGCGAGTTTGAACGTAAAGATTAGTTTGGACTATAGGAACTTTTTTTCAATAAAGTGTTGAATTCATTTTTAATGCCCCAATTTAGCTATTCAAAGGGTGATTCTGTAAATGCATGAATTACTCTATTTCCTAACATAATGTTGATTTTGGTCAGATAGAGATCAGGAGAAAAAACAAAATGAAAATTCGTCCACTTCACGACCGTGTAGTTGTTCGTCGTAACGAAGAAGAAGCCACTACTGCGAGCGGTATTGTGCTACCAGGTTCTGCTCAGGAAAAACCTAACCAGGGTAAGGTTATTGCTGTAGGTGAAGGCCGACTTCTAGATAACGGTGAGCGTAGTGCGTTAACTGTTCAGGTTGGGGACACAGTGCTATTCGGTGGTTACGCTAATACTGTCAAAGTAGAAGGCGAAGAGCTGCTTATTTTAAGCGAAGGCGAAATTTACGGTGTACTAGAAGACTAATCTTCCAGTTTAACTTTTTGCAGGTATCTACGTTCAGTAGAACGTTTTTGTTTAAAAAATTTTTGAATACAGGATTTTCAAGATGTCTAAAGAAGTATTATTTGGAAACGATGCACGCCAACGTATGCTTAGCGGCGTAAATATTCTTGCTGATGCAGTTAAAACAACGCTAGGTCCAAAAGGACGTAATGTTGTACTAGATAAATCATTTGGCGCACCAACCGTAACTAAAGATGGTGTTTCTGTAGCTAAAGAGATCGAACTAGAAGATAAGTTCGAAAATATGGGCGCTCAGATGGTTAAAGAAGTAGCGTCACAGGCAAATGATGTTGCTGGTGATGGTACGACTACTGCGACTGTTCTAGCTCAAGCTATTGTTAATGAAGGTTTGAAATCTGTTGCTGCGGGCATGAATCCTATGGATCTTAAGCGTGGTATCGATAAAGCCGCTGCAGCAGTAGTTGAACAGATTCAAAAAATGGCAGTGCCATGTGCTGACAGTAAAGCGATTGCTCAGGTTGGTACTATCTCTGCAAATGCTGACCTTCAAGTGGGCGAAATCATTGCTGAAGCAATGGATCGCGTAGGTAAAGAAGGTGTTATTACCGTTGAAGAAGGTAATGCACTTGAGAACGAACTTGATGTTGTTGAAGGTATGCAGTTCGATCGTGGTTACCTATCACCATACTTCATCAACAATCAGGAAAGCATGTCTGTTGAAGTTGAACAGCCTTTTATTCTGTTAGTTGATAAGAAAATCTCTAACATTCGTGATCTTCTTCCTATTTTGGAGCAGGTAGCGAAAGCATCTCGTCCTCTACTTATCATCGCTGAAGATGTTGAAGGTGAAGCGCTAGCAACATTGGTTGTTAACAATATGCGCGGCATCGTAAAAGTAGCTGCGGTTAAAGCGCCAGGCTTTGGTGATCGTCGTAAAGCAATGCTTGAAGATATCGCTATCTTAACGGGTGGTACTGTTATTTCTGAAGAAGTGGGTTTGACACTTGAAGAAGCAACATTAGAGCAGCTAGGTCAAGCGAAACGCGTATCTATCACTAAAGAAAATACAACGCTTGTTGATGGTGTTGGTGCTGCTGATACGATTGAAGCTCGCGTTAATCAGATCCGTGCTCAGATGGAAGAAACGTCTTCTGACTATGATCGTGAGAAGCTACAAGAGCGCGTTGCTAAACTAGCTGGTGGTGTTGCAGTAATTAAAGTTGGCGCAGCAACAGAAGTTGAAATGAAAGAGAAGAAAGCACGTGTAGAAGATGCATTGCATGCTACTCGCGCTGCTGTTGAAGAAGGTGTTGTTCCTGGCGGTGGCGTTGCGCTTATTCGTGCTATGGATATGGTTAAAGACCTTAAAGGTGATAACCATGACCAGAGTGTTGGTATTGAGCTTGCGTTCCGTGCATTAGAAGCACCGCTTCGTCAGATCGTTGCTAACTCCGGTGATGAAGGTTCTGTTATTGTTGCTAATATTCGTGAGAAGGGTGAAGGTAACTTTGGTTACAACGCTGCTTCAGGTGAATATGGTGATATGATCGATATGGGTATCCTTGATCCAGCTAAAGTAACACGTTCTGCTCTTCAGGCTGCTGCATCTGTTGCAGGCTTGATGATCACAACAGAAGCGATGATTGCTGATAAACCATCTGAAGGTGGAGCAGCTTCTATGCCAGATATGGGCGGCATGGGTGGTATGGGCGGTATGGGCGGTATGATGTAAATCATCCCCTTACTGTACTAAATAGCTAATAGAGTCGTCTGTTAGCTATTTATAAATACTGAGCCCCGCATTTTGCGGGGCTTTTTATTTGTGCGTAAAATAGGCTTAAAATCTAACTTTCTATGCAATGGGTGAATGGATAACCATGAATCGTGATGATGATATTAATGTGCCAAATATGGGGCCAGCGGAACCTTTAGACGAGAGTCGTTCTCCCCAATCTGCATCGCCTTCTCAAAAAGGGAACTCTGCGGCACCGGTGGTTGAAGTTCAACGTTCAGGGGGCTTTTTGCAGGCGTTAGTGAGCATAGTCCTAATCGCTGCGGTATCTGCATTAGGTTACTTTGGTTTTGATATGTACGATGCCCAAAAGCAGAAAGAGGCAACATTTACTCAAGCCCAAAAACAGATCGAAGAATTAAGAGAGCTTTTGAAGCAAACAGAGCAGGGTGCTGAGCAGTCAGGCCAAGCGATTCAAGGTAATGTTTCGTCTTTAGAAGAGAGTCTTAAGCAGAAAGATAAACAGCTCGATTCCGAAATTGCTAAATTGTGGGCGATTGCTCATCAAAAGAATGCACCTCTTATTAAAGAGCATAGTGATCAGATTAAGACGCAAGCAGCTACAATTAAAACTTTACAAGCGACGGTGGCGAGCCAGGCTAAAGAGTTAAAAGCATTATCAAGCTTAAAGTCAGAAAGCACTAAGTTAAAGCAGTCGGTTAATGCTGAAGTAGAAAAAATTAATAAACTGGTCACACGTATAGAAACTGAAGTAAGAACCAGTAATGAGATGAATCAAGAACAGCAAGATGAGGTGATTAAAGCTCAGAGGTCACTGTCTGATCGTGTCACGAAATTGGAAAGCAAAAGCACTGATGGTTTAGAGCGGCGAGTAAAAGTTAATGAGCAGGCTGTACGAGCCTTTGATGGGACGCGTAGGCAGTTGAATCAAGACCTGCTTCAAGTGAAGCAAAAACTTAATAATATGCAGCTACTATTAGAGCAAAAGTAGTGTTCTGGTCAATGTTTGATCAAAAGGTTGCCTTCAAGGGTTTGCTAAGTGTGGCCCTTGAAGGCAAAATACACGATTATTCCTAGATAGAGATAATTTTATCCTCCATGAAAATTCGTGCTTTCTTTGCACTAACGCTACCTGATTCAGTTGTACGTTGGTTGGCTGATCATGCTGATACTCTGTGTGTGTATGATAAAAAGACAGAAGTCAGCTGGGTAGATTCTGATCGTTACCATTTAACATTGTGTTTTCTCGGGGGGATTTCGCTGGAGCAGGTAGAAGAGCTAGAGCGTTGTGCGCGAGAAAAGCTTGCAGATTTCAGCTCTTTTCAGGTTCATATCAATGCGGCTGAATACTATCGTGTCAGTCGTAGCTTAGCTTTGATTGCTGCTCTTCCTGATGTGAATCAGGAATTAGAATCTTTACATGATTTGATGGTAGATGTTGCTGATGCCGCGGGTGTTAACCATACAGATGAAGATTTTAAGCCTCATGTTACCTTAGGGCGATTGCCTGGTATTAATAAGTTTAAAACACCTGAAAGCTGGCCGGTAATTGATATGTTTAGTCTTGCTGATTCAGTTGTTCTTTTCCAAAGTAAGCCAGGAGAAGATGGCTCTATCTATACACCACTATTTGAGATCCCTTTACAGGATCTAGCTTAATTAACGATTAGGCTAGATCGCTTTACTCGACTTAAAGAAAAACCACTTCATTATGCGTACTCCAGAACTTTTGTCTCCAGCGGGGACACTAAAAAATATGAAATATGCATTTGCCTATGGTGCAGACGCAGTATATGCCGGACAGCCTCGTTATAGTTTGCGTGTTCGCAATAACGACTTCAATATGGAAAACTTGGGCGAAGGTATCGACCTTGCGCATCGATTGGGTAAAAAGTTTTTCCTCGCCAGTAATATATTGCCTCACAATAGCAAGTTGAAAACTTATATTGATGATCTGCGTCCTATCATTGCCATGGGGCCGGATGCATTGATTATGTCTGATCCTGGGCTGATCTATCTGGTTAAAGAGCACTTTCCCGATGTGCCGATTCATCTGTCGGTTCAGGCTAATACGATGAACTGGGCTGCGGTTAAGTTTTGGCATGCCATGGGTGTTGAACGGGTAATTCTGTCACGTGAGCTATCCCTTGATGAAGTGGAAGAGATTCGCCAGCGTTGTCCAGAGATGGAGATCGAGGTGTTTGTCCATGGTGCGCTATGTATAGCCTATTCAGGACGTTGCTTATTATCGGGTTACATTAATAAGCGTGATCCAAACCAAGGGACTTGTACTAACTCCTGCCGCTGGAAATATGATGCTCATGAGGCGAAAGTGGATGAGTCCGGTGATGTAGTTCCAGTCGAACAGTTTGACCCTAAAGCTGACATGCTCGCACAGACGAATAAACCTGCTTTAGGAGAGGGTGAGCCAACTGACCGCATCTTCTTGCTGCAAGAGGAGACTCGCCCTGGTGAGTTTATGCCTGCTTTTGAAGATGAACATGGCACTTATATTATGAACTCTAAAGACCTTCGTGCCATACAGCATGTACATCGTTTAGCTGCGATGGGGGTGGATTCATTGAAAATTGAGGGGCGAACAAAATCTCATTACTACGTTGCACGAACTGCCCAAGTTTATCGTAAAGCGATTGATGATGCGGTTGCGGGTAAACCTTTTGATATGAAGTTGATGGATGAGTTAGAAAACCTTGCCAGCCGAGGCTATACGGAAGGTTTCTATCGTCGTCATGTGCATGATGAGTATCAAAATTACGAAACTGGTAATTCGGTGGGTGTTCACCAGCAATTTGTAGGTGAAATTATGGGATACG
Source organism: Neptuniibacter sp. 2_MG-2023 (assembly GCF_030547495.1). NCBI lineage: Bacteria > Pseudomonadati > Pseudomonadota > Gammaproteobacteria > Oceanospirillales > Oceanospirillaceae > Neptuniibacter > Neptuniibacter sp. 2_MG-2023. Next base: position 76,345 of record NZ_JAUOQC010000007.1, read on the forward strand.
ATAAGCAAGCAGGCATGTTGGAAGTGGATGTGCGTAATCGCTTCTTAAAAGGCGATACACTTGAGTTGATGACCCCGCAGGGTAACCATAAATTTAAGTTAGATGAGATGATCGATAAAAAAGGTAAGCAAGCCGATGTTGCGCCAGGGTCTGGTCATGTAATGAAGATCCCTATGGCGTTAGATTGTGAGCCTGAATATGCCTTGATAATGCGTGATCTTCCTAATGCTCCAGAATACAGTAGCCAGAAGTAACGAATTTATCATTAGACAAAATTATGCTTGTTGAAAAATACCGATTTAGCCGAGCGTTGCGGCCATTTTCATTTAGTGTGGCCTTAATTGTTTGTCTGACAGGTATTATGGCGGCCTATCGAGAGGGTTTTTCTGACCCTCTCAACGCTTTCCTTATTCTTTCTGCCGGTCTGTTATTGCAGGCAGGTGTGAATTTAATTAATGATTTTACGGATTTATCTCTTCTTAATAAGGTTCAGTACGCTGGAGCGCATCGGCAGATCATAAGAAACTTCCAAATGGGTTTGGCGTGTTTTTTATTAGCAGGCTGTATAGGTTTGTATCTTGTTTATCTCTCAGGGCCCTTTCTATTAGTGTTAAGTGTTGTTGGGTTTGTTGGGGCACTTGGCTATACCTTAGAGCCTATTAACTATAAACGCCGCGGTTTAGCCGTTTTTTTTGTGTTTTGGTTGATGGGTGTATTAATGGTGCTCGGTGCTTATTTTATTCAAGCGAAAGTGGTTACAGCCGATGTGTTTTTTCTCTCAATTCCGGTTAGCTTATTTACTTCATTGCTGCTGTTGAGCAATGAAATAAGAGATTATGAAGATGATCGGGATAAAGGTATTCGAACTTTATCGGTGAGAGTTGGTTACGATAAAGCGATCTTAATTTATAAGATGATTATTGCTGCGATCTATCTCACCACCATTCTGCTGGGCCTAACGGATATATTGCCGTGGAGCTACTGGTTATTGCTTACCTTGCCTATTGTTATTTTGCCTTGTCGCTTTTTACACAAAGAAGGGGGCGCTCGCCGTCAGTTAACACCTGAGACGGGGAGGGGGTATCTTATTTTTGGGATTTTTTACTGTTGTTTGTTAGCCTTGTAGCTTTATAAGTTACTATTTTAATTAGGCTTTTTGTTTTTTCTGAACCATAGTTTATTACCTTTTAAGCACCTAAAGCCGACTTCGTTAGATAACAATTGCAGATATGCTAAATGGTTAACTAATACCAATGCCCGACACCGTTTATTGGTACTTTTGGTGTATACTCTGCAGCAGTTCAAGCTTTCCCGAGAGAGAGCACTAATGGGTGATGATGTTAGATGGAGCAGCTAGGTGAAGATAGCCACTCAAACTCTTTTTAGTCTAATATTTTCAAAACTCATCCCTTATGACAATAAAGCCATATATGGAGCCCCCGCATGAGCGTAATCCGTCAAGACGATTTCATTAGCAGTATTGCTGATGCTTTGCAGTTCATCTCTTATTACCACCCGCTTGATTTCATCAAGGGTGTACATGAAGCTTATCTAAAAGAAGAAAATCCAGCGGCAAAGGATGCGATGGCGCAGATCCTTATTAACTCTCGCATGTGTGCTGAAGGTAAGCGTCCAATCTGCCAGGATACCGGGATTGTAACCGTGTTCTTGAAGGTAGGTATGAATGTTCAGTGGGATGCTGACATGAATGTAACGGATATGGTTAATGAAGGTGTACGTCGCGCCTACCTTAACCCTGATAACGTGCTACGTGCTTCAATTTTGGCAGACCCTGCGGGTAAGCGTCAAAACACAAAAGATAATACGCCAGCTGTTATTCATTATGAGATTGTGGATGGTGATAAGGTTGATGTTCAGGTTGCAGCTAAAGGCGGTGGCTCTGAAAATAAATCTAAAATGGTGATGTTGAATCCATCCGATAGCATTGTCGATTGGATTGTTAAAACCGTTCCTACTATGGGCGCAGGTTGGTGCCCACCGGGTATGCTAGGTATAGGTATTGGTGGTACGGCAGAAAAAGCGGCGGTTATGGCTAAAGAGTCATTGATGGGATCTATTGATATTCACGAACTCCGTGAACGTGGACCTCAAAACAGAGTTGAAGAGCTACGTCTAGAAATTATGGATGCGGTTAATAACTTAGGTATAGGTGCTCAAGGCTTAGGCGGTTTAACAACCATCATGGATGTTAAAATTATGGACTATCCAACCCATGCTGCTTCCTTACCTGTTTGTATGATTCCTAACTGTGCCGCGACACGTCATACACACTTTACCTTAGATGGAACAGGTCCCGCTGTTCTAACACCTCCAAATCTTGATGATTGGCCAGAAGTGACATTCGAAGTGGGTGCAACAACTCGTCGTGTTAATTTGGATGAGATCACACCTGAAGATGTTAAAGAGTGGAAGGTTGGTGAGACTGTATTACTTAATGGCAAGATGTTAACTGGACGTGATGCAGCCCACAAGCGGATGGTGGAGATGCTTAATAATGGTGAAGAGCTACCTGTCGATCTGAAAGGACGCTTTATCTATTATGTAGGCCCTGTTGATCCTGTAGGTGATGAAGTGGTTGGTCCTGCGGGTCCGACAACATCGACACGTATGGATAAGTTCACTCGTCAGATCCTAGAAAGTACCGGTTTACTAGGTATGATCGGTAAGTCTGAACGTGGCCCTGTTGCGATTGAGGCGATTAAGGATAACGAAGCGGTTTATCTAATGGCTGTTGGTGGTGCTGCTTATTTAGTATCTAAAGCTATTACTTCATCCAAAGTGTTGGCATTTCCTGAGATGGGAATGGAAGCTATTTATGAGTTTGAAGTTAAAGATATGCCGGTCACTGTTGCTGTTGATACGTCAGGTGAGTCTGTTCATACAACAGGTCCAGCTAAGTGGAAAGATATTATCGCTAAGCAAGTTTAACTTTTCGTAAGTTATTCTTTTAAGAACGCAGTGTGTAGAGGGAGTCCTTCTACGGCTGCGTTTTTTTATGTCTGGTACTTGTCGAGTTATTTAGTCCTCATTTTTTTATTAGATGATCATTTCATGTTTGAGATCAACGGTTGTGTAAGAGAATAAAACATATACTTACGCTTAATTGTTTTATTCATTTTGAGGGGAATGAAAATGAAAATTAAAGTAGCTCTAATGGGGCTTGTTGCATCGCTATCTTTTTCTTCAGTTGCTGTGGCAGAAGATGCTGAGGCAATGATGCAAGCTGCAGGTAAAGATATCTTCACTAAGTGTTCTGCTTGTCACTCTTTAGATACAAGTAAAAATGCTTTTGGTCCAAGTTTGATTGGTGTAGTTGGTCGTGAAGCCGCTTCATTACCACGCTTTGCTTATTCTGATGCACTACGTAACTCAGGCATCACTTGGACAGAAGAGAATCTACGTCAGTGGATTGCCGGTAACGACCAGTTTGTACCAGGTACACGTATGCGCCACGTAGAAATTACAGATAAAGCAGAGCAGGATTACCTGATCGCTTACTTAAAAACCCTGTAACCCATCTCTGCATATAAATCTATCAAGCTACCAGTGAAAGCTGGTGGCTTTTTTTGTGCCCTTTTTTCATACGTGCTGTAACAGATATAGGTTAGCTTACATCCATTAGCCTTTTTTGCTCAGCAAGGTAGCGGGGCATAGGCCCTTTATCCTCGTAGATCTCTTCACCATCTTCAATTCTTATTACTTTGTTACCCGGAACATAGGGCATTTTAGCTTCTAATTCATTGAGGGCTTCGTGAAGGAGTGCTGCAACAATATCTGCTTTTGGTAAGTTGTACATAGTGGCTAAAGCTTTGAGTTTTACTGAATCAGATTGGTATATAGATAGTGTTTCCTCTTGGCGACCGTTGATTTTCCGAGCTCTATTTTCCCACTCGTGTAAAAGCGCAGATAAGCTTTCTTTGCCCATTGTTTATTCCCCATCATGAACATGTCATCCCTTATTAGTGTAGATGTAAGGCTGAGTATTTCCAGAAAAAAAAGCAAACAAGGGTTTGAAAACAGAGGAAAAGGTGGTTTTTTATGAAACCCAAGAAGATAACCATCGGCATGATTATCTTTGATAAAGTGGCTTTAGGGTTTTATCCCATATTGAATGGGAAGATAGCAGGTATAAAATCGGTGTTATGGGTGGTTAGCTATCTAGAGAGACCAGTCGCTTATTTTCACGGAGTAAGGTGCTAAAGTCCTCCTGATTAATCGGTTTGCTGAACAAGTAGCCTTGTAGTTGATCGCAGCCTTCTAATTCTAGAAAAGCCCGCTGTTCAGGTGTTTCTACGCCTTCTGCGCACACTGTAAGATCGAGTGTGTGCCCAAGCAAAATAACGGCTTTGGCAATGGCCTCGTCATTCGCATCTTCAGGTATATCTCTGACAAGAGATTGATCAATTTTAACTTTATTGATTGGTAATTGTTTTAAATAGCTAAGAGATGAGTAGCCCGTGCCAAAGTCATCTAGCGCTAAGTGTATGCCGAGCGCTCTAAGCTGATGAAAGGTTTCAATCGATGCGGCTTTATGTTCGAGTAGAAAGGTTTCTAGGATTTCTAGCTCGATCATCTCTGCTGGTATTTTGTATTCCTGTAATAAGTCACTGACTTTATCAGGTAGATTTTGTTTGGTTATTTGATCGCTTGCTAAGTTGATCGCAAGTCTGAAATTTCTTAGGCCTGCCTGTCTCCACAGAGCGAGTTGCTGAAAGGCTTCTTCTAAGACCCAGTTACCAATGTGCTTCATCAACCCCATCTCTTCCGCAATATTTAGAAACTTAATCGGTGGGATAAGGCCCATTTCAGGATGTTGCCAGCGTATGAGTGCTTCTGCGCCAACAATGTTATTACCGCTGCGGTCCATTTGCGGTTGATAAAATAACTTAAACTGATTTTCTTTTATCGCTTTGCGAAGCTGGGGCTCCAGCTTGATCCACTCTTCCGCGCTTTCGGATAATTCCGGCTGGAAAAAAGCATAGTTATTGCGGCCTAAATCCTTTGCTTGATTGAGGGCAATATCGGCATTTTTAGTTAACACATCAATATCCTCACCGTGATCTGGCGAGAGGGCAATACCTATGCTTGCTGTAGTGAAGTAATCATTGTCATTCAATATAAACGGCTGTTCCATCGCGGTAACAATTTTGTCTGCGACGGCTGAGGCATCCATAGTATCTTCAAGTTCTTCAACAAGAATGGCGAATTCATCTCCGCCAATTCGAGCCACAATATCGGCTGGATTTAATGTATTCGTTAGGCGCTCGGTTACTTGTATTAGAAGCTCATCTCCATAAGTGTGACCTAAGGAATCGTTGATGTGTTTGAAACGGTCTAAATCTAGGTGCAACATTACTACTTTTTCATTCTTCTTTCGGTGCGTAATGGCGTGATCTAGTCGGGCGCTAAAGAGTAAACGATTAGGTAGATTGGTTAGAGTGTCATGATGGGCTAAATGGGATAGTTTAGCTTCAGATGCTTTTATACTGCTAATATCTGCAAGTACGCTGACATAATGGGTTAGTTCATGGCTGACGGGATCGAAAACGGCATTTATATTGACTAAATGGGGAACCACTTCACCATCTTTACGTTTGTTCCAAATCTCACCTTGCCAATGCTTATCTTTCTTTAAGGACTCCCAGATAGATTGGTAAAATTTTGGGCTGTGTTTGTCTGATTTTAAAATAGTAGGGCTTTGGCCAATAAGTTCTTCACGGCTATAGCCAGAGATAGTAGCGTAAGCTCTATTTATATCGACAATTTCATTGTTTTTGTCAGCTATCATGATGCCATCGTTAGTGCTAGAAAAGGCTATGCCTGCCAATCTTAGTTGTTCAATCGATGACTTTTCAGGTGTGATATCTAACAGCACACCGTTCCAAATTTGATCGTGACCGGATATCTGTTGACCTGGAAGGGATGAGCCGCGAAGCCACTTTAGTTCTCCCCCCTGTTTGTGAAAAAGTCTAAATTCATGGGACCAAGGTTGTGAGTGTTTGCTTGCATCGATGATGCTTGTCCATAGTTGAGCTTGGTCTTCAGGGTGAACTTGGTTCCAAACAAGGTCGAAGTTTTCATAAGCTTCTTCCAGTGTGATACCTGTGATTTTTTCGATACCTGGACTGAGATAGGTGAAATTTTGTTTTTTATCAGTGGTTAAGTGATATTGATAAAGCACACCAGGCATTGCTTGGGTAATATTTTGTAGGAGACTAGAGGTATGAGTTAATACTTTCTGTGACACTGCTCGTTTGAGCACAATACCAATGATGTTAGCTGCCGCTTTCAGAAGTTGCATATGAAAGGGGTTAGGTTTTCGTGGTTGAAAAGAAGAGATCGCTATAGTGCCATGTACTTTGTTTGCATCTAGCAGGATGGGGTGAGACCAACATGCGCGTATGCCAAACTTTTTGGCTACATGACGCAGATTATTCCATCGAGAATCATTGTCAATATTTATACTAAGTACAGGTGTGCCTAAAAAAGCGGATGACCCACAAGAGCCTTCGCCAAGGTTGGCTTTTAGGCCGTTAAATGCGTCAATGGCTTCGCGAGTAAAGCTAGGGGCACAGGCCACATTTAACGACTCATGTGCTGCATCAAAAAGCATAATGGATGCGATACAATCAGGTACAGATTGTTCTATAAATTGACAAATAGCATCGAAGATTCGTTCAGGAGGAGTGTCCTGTACAACGTATTCTAATACCTGGCTTTGGAGCTTTAAAATAGTATTAAGCTCTTGGGCATTAGGGTTACCAGTAATTTCTGGATTTTGAGTGTTGGAGCAGCTATTCATTGGCCAATCTTAATTATTATTATGGATCCGTACATAATACCAAGCGGTTGCACTTTACTATAGCGGAATAACCTTATTTATTAGTCATAGATCTATTTATGTTTTTGATTGAATCTGTCTGAACGTTAAACTTATCCGCGGATTTTTGCAGCTAAGCCTTTTCGGGAGGGCGTGTTGGCACTGTTGTTGGAGTTGCGGCCCCATCCATAATAGAGAGCCGTTTTCGAGTATCAGTTGTTGTTTTATATTTTTGTTGGTTATATCTCTAAGTGTAAATGTTCGCGATGCGCCTAAAGATACGCAGGCAATCGTAGGGTTTTTACCTAATTCAGGCTCATTATCTCGATGCCAACCCATACTGTCGTTTCCATCACGATAGTAGTTAAGTAGCACTGAATTAAAAGAGTGGCCTGTTAGTTTCTCAATACGCCCCCTAATTTCAGCGACTATAGGGTGCCACTCTTCAGTGTTAAGTCTGAGGTTTGAGTAGGTGTAGTTGATACCTTGATCACCCATAAAGGTTTGTAGCCTAGGAATGCTGACAGTTTTTCCAAACATGTGAATTGTATCTTGTCGCCAAGCAATCTGTTCGATTAGGAGCGATAAGAAGGTGCTAGATTCTTGTTCAGAGATAAAATTATTTTTTAGCCAGTAGTCAGGTTGAAATATCATACTCTTTAGTGGGTAATCCTTGGGAATAGCTTTATTCGTTTCATCATTACTGATTCATAGATGCTCAGATATAGCATGTGAGAGTGCGTCACTGATATCTATTTGATTACTTAGATGAGGGATAGAGTTGCAAGTGATGACCTTAGCTTTTGCCGTAAGTTCTTCGTATGCGTTATTAGAGAATAAACCGTGCACACCAATGCAGATAGGTGTTGATAGACCTGCTGAATGTAAATGCTGAACGGTTTGCAGCATTGTCTTTCCACTGGAGATTATATCGTCGACCAGAATAGGGGTATGTTGTTGCCATTGCTCCACATCGGGGAGTGAGATCTCCACTTGATAGTCACCTTTACGCACTTTTGACAGTACTTGGAAGGGCGCATTAGCCAGTTGAGCAACATCAGACACCCACTGTTCACTTTCACTATCGGGGCCGATCAAAAGAGGTTGCTGGATATTATTTTTGATCCAGTTGGCAATCATTGGCGCTGCGTGAACTACATGGCCCTCTAAACTGTAGATCTCATCCAGTGAGTGATAGCGATGGAGGTGAGGGTCTAGGGTGACGAGCCAATCAAAATGAGTAGATAACAGTTGAGCAAAGGGGCGAGACGTAACACATTCACCGGGCTTAAAGCGTTTATCTTGCCTCATATAGGGCAGGTAGGGTGTCACTAAGCCTATATGCTTAGCGCCAAGTTCCTTGAGAGTGTTGGCTAAGAAGATAAGGTCTAGTGTTTTATTATTAGGTTGATATAAATTGCAGAATACAATGATCGAACGATCTTTACAGTCACTTAAAACGCGCAAATAGCTTTCCCCATCCGGGAAGAGTCTGGTATCTAGCTCACCCAAATCAGCCTTCAATCTATCTGCGATCTTGTTGGCCAATGGCGTATCGGAGTTCAGATTAAATAATAGTGGTTTCATGGGTTAGCCTTTTGGTTTTTCTATCAGTTCAATAACATCTAAGTGGTCTTCTAAATATTCTACGGCGTAGCTTAATTCACCTGAACTTTCGGCATGAATGGTTAAAAGAGGTTGATTGTGGATAACAGGGTCACCAATTTTGCAGTGTAAATCTACACCAGCGGCTAAGTCCGCTGGTGCTCCGGCAAGTTTGGCGACTTTGGCGAGTTTTCTATTGTTAATGCATTTTACCGTCCCGTGGGTATGGGCGATGAGTTCATACCGGTACGGAGCAATAGGAGGTGACTTTAAGGCGCCTTGGGCTAAACAGATCGCTTGAAACTTCTCCCAAGCAGCACCTGAATCCAAAATACTTAAAGCTTCTTTTATGCCTTCACCGGGGGGAAGGTCTTTCGCCATTTCTAGCATAGCCCCAGCCACTTCCACTGAGCGTTGTCGGAGATCTTGTGGCATTGAGGGGGTGTTTTGTAATACATCGAGGATGTCTCTTGCTTCAAGCGATGGGCCTATACCGCGTCCAACCGGTTGCGAACCATCGGTAAAGAGTACCCTGATTGTTAAGCCTAAGGTGGTTGCTACCGCTTTAAAATTATTGGATAAAATTTCTGCCGCTTCACGACTTCTTACTTTTGCGGTAGGGCCGACAGGTATATCAATGACTACATGGGTCGCTCCAGCAGCAATCTTTTTCGACAGTACTGATGCGATCAGCTGGCCCTCACTATCAATATCCAGTGCGCGCTCAACTTGAATCAAAAGGTCATCGGAGGGTGATAGCTTAACTGAGCCACCCCAGGCAAGACAGGCACCTTCTTTTTCGACCACAGCACGCATAGATTCTAAACTAAGATCAACATTTGTTAATGTTTCCATCGTATCCGCAGTGCCCGCAGGGGAGGTGATCGCCCGGGATGATGTTTTAGGCATTATGAGCCCAGCGGCAGCTAAAATAGATACTAGAATCGGGGTGGTGCGGTTTCCCGGAAGTCCGCCTACACAATGTTTATCAACAACTAAAGGTAGGCCCCACTCTATTTTACTGCCGGAATTTACCATGGCTTTAGTGAGGTCAGTGATCTCGCGGATATTTAAATTATCACCACCACATGCAGTGATAAAAGCGGCTAAATGTACATCCGCATAGCGTCCGGCGACAATATCATCAATGATCTCTTTTAGTTGTTCTCCGGACAGTTCCTTGCCATATACCTTAGCTCTGATATATGAGAGTGATTGCACGGGCTTCGGATGGGATAGCCATACAGATACGTTTTCTTCGAGTTCCATCCGTTTCCAAGCGGATTCTGAAAAGCCAATCTCTCCGGGGCTCAAAAGATCGCCTGTCACCATATGTAGCGTAGCGATTAAATGTTTATGGTCTGTATGAACAAGTACGCGAGAGAGCGCAGAAAAACCTTCTGAGCGGCATACAGGGCTATCTTGTCGTAAATAAATGGTGAGCTCTTGATGGGTGTCTAAGCCTAAGCGACAGGCTTTTAAAGGATTCATTCTTTCTGGTGTGTAATTCATTTAATCGGTCTCCCTACTTCATTCAGTATATGAGGGAACGCTTGAATGGAAAAGTATTGTTAAAAAATCAAAACAGTTGCGACTTTTTTGGTGTTTATAATAATTACAATGCACTGATAACTGCTGCTAGAATATCCACTCGATTTTTGTGCTGTGGAGTTAGGGATTAATGGAACGTAAATTCAGGTTGGTGTTATCGTGCCCAGATAGGGTAGGGATTGTCGCGATGGTCAGTAATTTTATCTCCAGCCATGGCGGTTCTATTTCTGAAGCTAATCAACATTCTGATAGTAGCTTAGGCTGTTTTTTTATGCGTGTAGAGATCTGCGCTACGACGTTGCCATATTCCCTCGAAGAGTTTAAAGAGGCTTTTACTCCTATAGCCCAGTCGTTCAATATGAATTGGGAAGTAACTGATTCAGCTCAGCCAAAGAAAGTCATTCTTATGGCCAGCAAAGAGTCACACTGTTTAGCTGATCTGCTCTATCGTTATCATGAGGGAGAATTAGATTGTGAGATCGTATGTGTTATCTCTAATCATGATGACTTAAGAAGTATGGTTGAATGGCATAAAATTCCTTACCATCATGTGCCTGTTGATAAAGAGAATAAACAACCGCACTTTGATAAAGTCAGTCATCTTATTCGGGTGCACGATGCTGATGTTGTCGTGCTTGCTCGTTATATGCAGATTCTACCTACGGATATTTGTGCGGCTTATACGCATCGAATTATCAATATTCATCATAGCTTCCTGCCTTCGTTTGCTGGGGCTAAACCTTATCATCAAGCCCATGAGCGCGGTGTTAAGCTAATTGGTGCAACTTGTCATTTCGTGACGGAGGAGTTGGATGCAGGGCCAATTATTGACCAAGATGTGATTCGAATTACTCATCGTGATACGCCTGAGGATATGGTGCGTTTAGGTCGTGATGTGGAAAAAACTGTACTGTCGCGAGGTTTGCGTTGGCACTTAGAAGACAAAGTGCTTGTACATGGTAATAAGACTGTTGTATTCAATTAAGCTGATCTTGATCAGTTCTATTTTGTTGCGGCTTGAACGCTTAGGTGTAAATATAAAGACAGTGTCGGGCATATTTCGCTATGAGAGCGATAGGTTTCCCGGTTTTATGATATTCGGTAATTGATGTCTATTACCTTGGAGGAATGCTAATGTTGAGATCCGTAAAAGCTCAGGATTATATGTGTACTGATTTGATCACTTTTACGCCTGAGACTGATCTTTTTGAAGCGATCAACTTGCTACTTGAGAATCATATTACCGGGGCACCGGTTTTGGATACCAAAGGTAATTTGGTTGGTTTGATGTCGGAAGTCGATTGTCTAAAAGCCATTCTCACGTTAACGTATCATGAAGAAGAGATGGGCGGCACTGTGGGTAAATATATGTCTGAAGAGGTTTACACCATAAACCATGATGCGGATATTATTAAAGTGGCAGAAGAGTTTATTAATAATAAACGTCGCCGTTTACCTGTGGTAAAAGATGGTAAACTGATCGGCCAGATTAGTCGTCGTGATGTTTTACGTGCAGTAGAGAACTTCGCTCAAAACGGTTGATCATTTAATGTTATGTCTAAAGCCGTGGCTTAGACTGCGGCTTTTTCATTTGTAAGGTCAGTTCTATTTAATGAATTACTCTTTTCCTGAAACACCTATTGTGCTTTATCCCTCTCTTATTCATAAAGTAGGTGTTGAAGCTGCTGTATTGCTAACGATTTATCAACAGCGTTTACAGCTTGAAAATCTGCATAATGCCACTTCCGAATTTATCCTTTCCCGTCAGCAATGGTTACGGTTAGCACCCTATTGGGATGAGGAAAAATTGGCTCAATTAACCAGTGTATTAGTCGCGGAAGCGTATGTAGATGTCGCTTTTTCTCAGGATAGCCGCGTACGTGTAAAATTTCTTCCTGTAGAGGAGGATGGGGCCGATAGCACATCAGATGTTGAGATGGTGAGTCGACTCCCTGTCGTTGAAGAGCGAGCCATTGCACCGCCTAAAGAGCTTACAAATAGAGACCGTTATGCGGCGAGTGAGCCGATAGAATCACAGCAGGATACGCCTTACTACCCTGATGCTGCGGTCAGTACTTATCAAACAACATCGACCCCTAATGCGGGGCCCGCTCCTACCTTTGGTGGTAGTATTGGGTGGGCCAAAAAAGTACGACAGGGTGATGAACTACAGGCTTTATTTCAGCAGCATGAGCAGCGTAATAAGCAGCTACATGGTATGGAGTTGGGCTGGCAGCCATCGGAAAACTTGTATGCGCTTTTACCAAGGCACAATATTTCACAGCAGTTTGCCTTAAACTGTTTGGATGAGTTTGTTCTCTATTGGTTAGATAAAGATCGTAAAGAGACAAACTGGGATCAGAAATTTTTAGGTTGGGTGAAGCGAGAGTGGGTTAAAAAGCAAACCCAAGATGGTCGCCAACAACGCATCAATAACGAACAAAAAGCAGGTTTAAGCCATGAAGACCCCCGCCGAGATACTCGCGAGAAGCGAAAACGGGTTACCGCAGCAGTCATGGACATCAAAGACACAGACTGGTGATGATCAAGCACAGCAAGCGAATCGCGAGCTGAGTGTTGAAGTTAAAACCTTTGTAAATATGATCTTTGCCCGATTTATGGCGATCTATGGGCATAAGTTTAAAAGCTGTTTTGAAACTCAAGATGAGATCCGTATAGCAAAACGGGAATGGGCACTTAGCTTAGGTGGTTATACTGAGAATGAGCTGGTGGCTGCGATTGATTACTGTAAAGAAAATAGTGCATGGATGCCGACTATTTCTGAATTCATTAAAGTTTTAAGAAGCTTGACGGGAGACTATGGCCTTCCCATGGCTAAACATGCTTATGAAGAAGCGTGTAATTTTTCTGACAGCGCTTCCCATCATCAGTGGACTCACCCTGCCATTTACCATGCGGGCAAAGCGACGGGATGGTTCCGTCTACGTACAGAAGATGCAGCGGATGTATATCCTGATTTTCGATATAACTACGATGTTCTTTGTCGTCGGGTAAGAGCAGGGGAGCAGTTAGATAACCCTGTTCCTGTCGCTTTACCTGATAAAAGCGATGATTCACTCTTTAGGTTTATCCAATCTTGGGGAGAGGAGCATCAGTTAAAACCTGAAATCGCGAGTAAGTGGTTATTTTATCTGACTAAACCTAAAGGTTCTAAAGTACGAGAGCGCTTTAAGGCACTTGCACAAGAGGATGCAAATGCTATGGGTATTAACCTGCCGGAGGATTATCAGTAATCGCGTTGGATTAATGAAATGGATTAGTCACCATTTTTGTAATCAGCAGCTTCCAGCGCATGCTTTTTCAGTAACTTGTAAAAATCGGTTCGGTTGCGTCCGGCGATTTTCGCAGCTTGGGTCACATTGCCTTCAGTTATCTGCAGTACTTTGCAGAGATACCTTTTTTCAAATTCAGCTCTAGCATCATTAAAGTTAGCAATGACCTGTTCTTGATTAGCTAATGCGCGGTGGATAGCTGTATCAGAAATGATTGGGGTTGTGCTTAACGCCGTGACCTTTTCAATAATATTTTCGAGCTGGCGAACGTTACCGGGCCATGAGGCTTGAGCAAGTACTTGTAGGGCTGCACTTGAGATGTTTTTGACTTTTGGGTTGTGCCGTAGGGCCGCTTGTTCAACAAAATAACGGGCGAGAGGAAGAATATCTTCAGGACGGTCTTTTAAGGGGGGTAAGTGCAGATTGACTACATTTAGTCGGTAGAACAAATCCTCCCTAAAACTATTATCTTGCATCGCTTGCTCAAGATCTCGATGCGTCGCTGAAATAACACGGACATCCACGGCAATGGTTTCAGTGCTCCCAACTGGACGGATCTGGCGTTCTTGCAACACCCTTAATAGTTTTACCTGAAGCGGTGTTGGCATATCGCCGATTTCATCTAAGAATAAGGTGCCCCCATTCGCGGCTTGAAACAGCCCTTCATGTTTGTTGACTGCGCCAGTGAAGGCTCCTTTACTGTGCCCAAAGAGTTCTGATTCCAGTAGTTGTTCTGGTAGTGCGCCACAGTTAATGGCAATAAAGGGCTTTTTACTACGTGGGCTCGCTTTATGAATAGCATTGGCCAATAGCTCTTTACCACTACCGCTCGCCCCGGTAATTAATACACTAACATCGGAAGCGGCTATCTGTTCTGCTTCTTGGAGTAGCTGCTCCATAGTATGACTACGGCTGATAATATTATTACGCCATTCTCCTTCGCTTCGACTGGTGCTGGCTAAGGCGGCTTCAATATTTTGCATTAGCTGGTCGCGATCAATAGGTTTAGTTAAAAAACCAAACACTCCTTGTTGCGTAGCGGTGACGGCTTCAGGAATAGACCCGTGGGCGGTAATAATAACAACGGGCAGTTGTGGATAGGCACGCTGAACTTGCTTGAACAGTGCTAGACCATCCATGCCTTCCATTCGTAGATCAGTAACCAGAAGGTCAATCTTATCGTTTAACACCTCTAGGGCCGCTTCTGCACTTTCGGCACAACTAATCTGGTAGCCACTGGCCTCTAAACGCATTGATAGAAGCTTTAGTAAAGATGCGTCATCATCGACTAAAAGGATATGAGGTTTCATTCCTGAATCTCTTTGTCTTTACTTAAATCAGTTTCTATCTGAGTTAAGGCATCTATTTTAATCTGCAATGTTTTGTTTTCTTGTAATAGGTTGTCTTGCTCAGCTCTCATCCACAGTAGGGCTGAGGTTAATTGATCTCTTAAGTCGAAATATCGATCGCCTGGGCAGGCTTTATCAGGATAAAGCACAAACTTGGCGTAATAGCGTTTTGCTTGTTGGAGCTGTTCCTTAGAGGACAACGGGGTTGAGAGCAGCAAAGCAAGAAGCGTCTGATCTTTATCTCGGATAGCATTTTGCATTATTCGGCTACGTCGCTCAGGGTTTTCTAAAAAGAGCTTCTCTATTTTTTGTAGGCGGTCGAGATTGGCGGGCTCAATTCGACAGCTTTTTTGTTCTGAAATAGTTTCTACTTCAATACTCGGTTTTGTTTCGTTCAATTCGCAGCCTTGTAAGATGAATAGGCATAGAGTAATAGGAAGATATCTAATCATTAATGGGGTGCTCCGAAATGGGAAGGCAAACGCTAAAACCAACGCGGTGATTTTCATTCTTTGCTAATTTTACAGTTGCGCCTAAGGACTCGGCTGCGTCATGGACAATACTTAAGCCTATACCTGAACCTTTTACTGGTCCTTGTCGCCTATTTTGGCCTTGATAAAAAGGTTCAAATAGCAAGGGAACATCTTTAAGAGGGATAGTGGGGCCATCATTTTCTACGTTAATAAGACAGTGTTCATTTGTTTGGCTAATACTCAGCGTGAGATCACCTTCATTACTCCCATATAGCGCAGCATTAGAGACTAAGTTGCTTATAATTCTTACCAACATAGCACGGTCGGTGACCCATTCATGCTCTTCCTTAGGAAGGCTAAGGTGTATCTTTTTCTGCTCAAGTAATAATTTATAAGGCTCGATCGCTTCAGTTAAGACTGGAAGTAGTTTGACGCGATGAAAATTAACAGATTCGTTTTGATGTAAACGGCTGTAGTCTAACAGCTGTTCTATTAATGACTGTAGCTGCCTTGAGTTACTTTGTAGTAATTGAGTGACTTCCATTTGGCTTGTATTTAGTGGCCCAGTGATCTGATCTGCCAATAGGTCGGAGCCTTCCCGTAAAGTGGTTAAGGGCGTTTTTAATTCATGGGACATATGGCGTAAAAAACGCTGCTTCTCATTTTCTACTTCAGCTAAGCGTTCGGTGAGCCAATCAAGTTGTTGTTCTAATTCGACTAGCTCGTCAGGGCCTCCTACCATTGCTCCCGTATATTCCTCACCTGTACCTAGTGCTTGTATTCTATCTGTAATGCGGCGAACCGGGCGAATAATGCTAAAACTAAAAAATAGGATCAGCAGCATCTCTATAACCAATAAAATGATCGCAAGTGTACTTAGCTGGGTTTGTGTATGTTGAGCGGTTGAGTTGAGCGCTTGTAATCGCTGGTCAAGAATAAGGTCAACCTGCTGATTTATCTCGCGTGTTAATCCGAGTAGGTTATTAGCGTCTTCTGACTGATATTGTTCAATATTATCTAAGAGTGTACTGATTTGGTTAAGCTGCTCAACTTGGGTCAGTATGAAGCTGTGGATCGAGAGTTGTTCTCGGTAATCAAGCAGGTTTTGAGTTAAGCGTTGTTTTATTTCTGGCTTGGCGAGAATCTGGTATTGACGAGCCGAGCGAGTAATGTCTTCGGCTAGGCCTTCTAAGCGTTGCCCACGGCGAGTGACTTCTAGTGCTTGTTTAGCAAGTACGCGCCCCTCTGCTGATTGTTCAACAAGGGCATCTGTTGCATAGTAGATCAAGATACCAAAAGGTGTGACCACTACTAAAAAGGAAAGTAACACTAACTGTTTTAGTGAACTTAAGCGCCAGCCGCGCCGGTTATGATTTGGCATTTAATAGAGTATTTGATTTAACAAGTGTATGACTATTATCCATGAATAGAGCTTTAATTGGGTAGTATTTCTATCTATTTTTGCTAATTAACGATGAGTTAAAAAAAGGGGGGGCTAGGAACCCCGTGGAGGGCTCCTAGCCTGTTAAGTAGAGCTGGCGGCTATGTTTGTGGACATGGATGCTCTACTCAACCGTTACCAGAAGGAGGAGGAATAACTAACTGAGGCTGTCTCGGAATCAGTTTAAGTTATCCCCCCACACACTAGTGAACCCGTTTACAACGTTTGTAGAGAAGCCATTACTATGTAAGTAGGGGCTGGCGTTGCATTAACCTGAAGTTGAGAAAACTCATCAGGGCTTAGGAAGCCATCTTTATTGGTATCGATTTTATCGAAACCTTTCACAAGAGCGGGGGATACTTGCGCTTCTTGTGGGCTTACTTTGCCATCTTTGTTTCCATCTAGTTTTTCAAAAATACTAGGCGCTTTAGGCTGTTCATTAGTCATCACATCGGGCTGCGCATCATCCGATTGGATTTTTGCAGCAATTGCTGTGTCAGCGATGCTTACTGATGATGAAATAACTAGTAGAGAAGCAAGTGCCCATGCTGTTACTTTCATAATGATTCTCCCAGAAAACTTATGATTGTCCGATTATGATTTTTTGTGTGGACGAGTGAATTCTTCAGGGCTTAAAAAACCATCGCTATCGGCATCGATTTTATCGAAACCTTCAACAAGTTTAGGATAATTTTTTGCTTCTTCTTGGCTGATCTTGCCATCTTGGTCTACATCAAGTTTGTTAAAAACTTTTTTCTCTGCAGGTTGTTCACTTGTAGTAACTTCAGTTTGAGTTTCTACCGCAGTTGTTGGTGCTTCTTCTGCTAGTGCAACAGTTGAAGAAGTAGCGATTAGTGAAGCAAGTACCCAATTAATTGTTTTCATGATTTATCTCCTAGATAAAATATGGCGGTTCGAAAGTTTAAAATCGAACTAGATATATCAATACTTGTGCCATGTTTTAAAAATAATTTAAAAACAATCGGTTATGTTGTGTTTTTGGTTTTTTTGGAAAGGCCTGCCTAAACTTAGTATGTTTATCACTTCAATACTGTCTCCATTTGCAGACAGTAATTGAGTGATTAATATACTTATTTATATAAAACAATAAGTTAGAAGGTTTCCAAATGGAGACACCTATAAATAGTGGCTGTGATAAAGCGTTGTTTAGACGCTTTAATAGAGCGGAGTAGTGGGCTCTGCAATGATGTTATTTGATAAACGTCCAATATGTTCAATTTCGACGGTGACAGTATCGCCTGGCTTTAAGTAGCCTCGTGGTTTCATCGATACTCCTACACCAGAGCATGTGCCCGTCGCGATAACATCACCAGGCATTAATGTGCAGACTGTCGAGAGTGTTTCAACTAGGGCATAGCAATCAAAGATGAGGTTTTTTGTATTGGAGTGTTGTCGTAACTCTCCATTGACCCATGTTTTAAGGTCTAATGCGTGAGGATCTATATTATCGGTTGTTATCCAAGGTCCCATAGGGCCATGGGTATCAAAGGATTTTCCTAAAGTCCATGTAGGGGATTTAATTTGCCAGTCACGTACTGAGATATCATTAACAATGGTATAGCCAGCAATAACATGCTGAGCTTGTTTGTAAGGAACATGTCGGCATCGTTTCCCAATGACGAAAGCTAGCTCGCCTTCGTAATCAAGTTTATTGGAGACTGAGGGGCGATGGATGGCCGCGTTGTTACCAATAATACAGCTGGCTTGTTTGTTGAAAATAGTGGGGAATTCAGGCGTGTTTAAGCCTGTTTCTGCAATGTGGTCAGCATAATTAAGCCCAACGCCAAGAAACTTTTGAGGATTAAGAACGGGTGCAAGTAGTTCTGCCTCTTCTTGGGGGATATCGGCTTTACCTGCGTACGAGAGTAGGTTTTCTTGTAGGGATTTCCCACCGGATAGGAAATGACACATATCTTGAGGCATTAATGGGTTTAACCATGCAGGAATGATCTTTCCTTGATAGAGAATGCCTACAGAAACACGGTTATCGTGCTTAAAAGTGACTAGTTTCATAGGATGAGCCCCAAGAGAACAGTTATTCAGTTGTAGAGTTTATTATATGGGTATCAGAATAATTTAGTTATCTAACGGAAGGTAGGTAACTAAAAAATATTTCTCAGTGATGGGGTCATCTGGGTTTTCTGAGTGGATATAGGGGCGATAAAAGCAGGATGGGTGGGGCATTGGAAAAGGTCGTGTAGTCTGATCAATTATTCAATCAGACTACATAAGTTCTGAGGTTGCCCTTAATCAATGATGTGAATGGGTAAGGGTTAAAAGAATATTACTAATTACCGCTTCATATTTTTTATGATTAGGACGCTTGCTGCTTAATACCCGTAACCCCCAAATATTGGTCATGAGATAGGTCGCTAGGTCTTGGGCGTTTTTGTGTGGATCAATCTCACCTAGTTGTTGCGCTTTGCTAATCGTGTCGGAGAAGCTTTGCTCGACTTGATCTAAATAAAGGCTCACCCGTTCTCTAATTTCATCATCCTCGGTGGCCAGTTCTAGCATGGTATTAATCATAAAGCAGCCTTTGCCTATCTGATCTTTTTCTAGTTCCTCACAGAATATAATAAAGAAGGATTCTATATTCTTTAGAGGGGATTCAGATTTGCTAAGCACAGCAGCGATACGCTTAATACTACGTTTACTGTAAGTGTCGAGTGCTTCCATAAACAATCCGCGTTTACTTTGAAATGCACCATAAAGTGAACCGGGTTTTAGTTGAGTCGCTTTGACTAAATCTGTAATGGAAGAAGCGTTGTAGCCGGTTCTCCAGAACACGCCCATCGCTTTTTCTAATACATCCGTGCGGTCGAACTCTGCTGGCCTTGCCATTTTTTGCCCTCCATGAACTATTGGCTTATTATCGGCATTCATTCTATCTCAAGCAATACCCATATGATTTTCTTTAAAAATATAACGTTGAAGCATCAATTTATCATTGTTATCGCTTGTCTGATTGTATCGGGCTGTAAAACGACACCGTCGGATTTAACGGACGAAGATCGTCCTTTGTTTCGTCGGGGTATAGTGTCTTTGCAGGATGGCGAATTAAAGTTTCAAGCTTGTTATGTCAACAAAGAAGAGTCAATTCAAGATCATACTAACAAATTAAAGAAACGCTTTAGCCAAACGGGGTCTCCTGTTTTTTATGTTGAGTTAACTGGAGATCACGTTGTTCCTGGTGAACCTTGGCAGGTTCATCAAGTTCATTTGATGGGTGGGAACCAATCTACATGCAGCTATGAACTGTCAGATAATGAATACCGGGCTGCAGGGGATGGCCCTTTATGGATTGCTGACATTAGAAGTGATGGCCTCTATGTACAGGATTATGGGCGACTATCTCAATTGATCTTTCCTAAAGCACCACCGATTAATTTAGGAAACGGTTTTGAGTGGAGTAGCCATTTGGAAGGGACTGAAGCTTTTACGGTCAGTCTAACCCTGGAAAAACAGTGGTGTCGGGATCAGTATGATATTGAATATGAATACACTAGCCGAATGGTATTGAACGGCAAGCTGTTTACAGGTTGTGCTCGGCAAGGGGACTTAGAAGTGAGAACGTTACCTGGGTTATATACTTCATTATTAACCGGTGCTAATGGATTAGATCGATTTGTATCCCTTGATTTATCATCTGATCAAACCGTTTTGTTGACTCAGGATTATCGAAATAGCCAGCCCTTGATTATACAGAAAGGAACATGGAGGCACCTTAGTGCAGGAAAAATTGTAGTCCATCTGACAGAAACTGATGGCCGCGAAGGTAACGAATTGATTATATTTCGGCGTGATAAGCGAGGAGGCTTAGTCGTTAAAGGGTATAGTTCTACTTATGGGGCTGATGGCCTTAGGCTTGAGCGAGTGGGACCTGAGCGAGTACATCGTCGATTTAGCCGTTAAGTAGCGTGTCTTTCGCTTGATTTATTTTGGCTGCTAAATAATCGCTGCCTCCTCGATCTGGATGGTTTTTTTGCATTAGACGGCGATGGGCCGCAATGATCTCATCCTTAGAGCAACCCGGCTTTAAGCCTAAAATTTCATAAGCCTCACGTACCTTTTGACTATTGCCGGATGGGCCTTGGTTGGCTGAGCTTCGATTATTATTGTGTTGACGCTTTTCTTTTCGATGTTTATTCCAGATATTCAGAAAAGGAAGCACTTTTAATAGGGTCGGAACTAAGTGGCGAGCAAAAGGTAGTAGAGCTGTAAAGGCAACAGCGATCCAGCTTAAGCGTCCAGTGATAGCCATCAGTAGAACAAAAAGTGCAATGAGTGTCAGAATAATCATGATGACCGCAGGTAGTTTTTTCTTCTTAGGTAGTGAGCGTACCCATAGAATCACTAAAAGTGCGATGCCAATTAATAAGACCAAACTGACTGGATTCACAAATTCTCCTTATTGGATGATAGTTATTTTATAACTTATGTTTTAATAACCTGATCTTAGGCTCATTACCTGCATGATAAACGGCCCTGAATAGGGGAGTAAACCTTAGATTGAGTGTATATTGCTGTGCTAGGTTATAGATCTGAGTCACTATGTATATATTTTTATACCGACTAGCCTCGATTTTTCTAGGCTAAATCGGGACAGCTTTAAAACGATCAGTTAAGATTCTTACAAACATTAAAATGGAGCTTTAAACGGTGCGTAAAGTTATTATTGCCGGCGCAGTCATTGCCGCTGGTGCAGTTGGTTATATGGTCAATCAGCAAGGTGAGTCAGATTCTTCAGAATATTCTCCTTTAGCATACGTGCCTGCGGATAGTGTGATTTTTTCAGGTCAGCTTGAATCATTTCCTCTTAAGGATTACCTGAATTCAACAATGTTCCCTCAAGCAAAAATTCCGGATGATTTGCTTGAAGAACTGGATGATGGAACAGATCCTAAGGAGCGCTTTTTTGCGAGTTTAGTTAAGTCTTATTTTGAAGCTGCGCATTCAGTAGAAAGTTTTCAGAAAACGTTCGGGCTTCCTGATCAGATAAAAACTTTTGTTTATGCTGTCGGTTTTATGCCAGTTGTGCGTTATCAAGTGACCGATGAACAGGGCTTGTGGGCAGTTTTAGACAAGGCTGAACAGGAGAGTGGTTTTAAGCATGAAGCGCGTACATTAAATAAGTTGGCATATAGAGCGTATAGCTTTGAAAATAACGCTGAGGGTGAGAAGTTTGAAGTGCTTGTTGCTTATGAAAATGGCTGGGCGACTTGGACGATTAATACGCATGTGAATACTGAGTCGGACGTTGAATTGGCTTTAGCGCAAACCAAACCAGCAGCTTCGTTGCAGGACGCTGGTATTTTGGAAGATATTCAAACGAAACATGGCTTTATTAATGCAACCCTTTCTTATCTTGATCATAAAGGGCTAGTCACTGCATTCACTACGGCGGATGGCAATAGATTGGCATCTATGTTGACTAAAGCGATGGAGATGGAAGGAAAGGGGACGGATCTAGATAGGGTTCGCACCGCTGAATGTCAGGCTGAGATGGGAGCGATGGCAGCTAACTGGCCGCGCACAGTAGCAGGTATACGTAGTCACGATGATTTGAAAATCACCTCTGAACGGAGCTATATGAAGGCTGCGTTAGTGGTGGAAAGTAATAATAAAGTTGTGCTTGATGCGCTTACCTCTATGCAGGGTTTTATTCCTTCTTATCTTAGTGAAGCGCAAGTGTTTGGGATGGGCTTAGGGCTTGATGCGAATAAGTTAGGTCCCGCATTATCATCAATCTGGAGCAACATGCTTGAGCCAAGCTATAAGTGTGAACCTTTATTGGAGATGCAGGCGGATATTCAGCAAGCCAACCCTGCTGCTTTAGGTATGTTTACCGGTATGGCGCAAGGGGTTAAAGGTGTAGCGGTTGGGGTTCAAGATTTCTCTATTTCTATGGACTCTTCATCGCCTAAGTTAAACTCTTTAGATGGTATCGTCTCTTTGAGTGCAGAGGATCCAGCTGTTCTGTTTAATATGGCTAAAGCTTTTGTTCCACAATTGGCGCAACTGCAATTGCCTACAGATGGAAGCCCTGTTGATCTATCGACAATTATGCCTCTTCCGACCGAGGTTGATATTAAACCTATGTTGGCTTTAAAAGGTAAGCACTTGGTTGTTTATAATGGAGAGAAAGGAAAGGCGATTGCTGATCAGTTAGCAGGTGAAACTGTCGAAAGTAATGGCCTATTGAGCTTCTCTGTTGATTATAAAAAAATGTTTGAGCCGATACTGCCTATTCTAGAGATGGCAGGTGATCCAGAAGTCACTGAGCAGCTAGACGTATTGAAAAATATGGATATGCGAGTGAAGATGGATATTAATCTGAATGAGCAGGGCATTTTAATTGAGAGTGAAGCGGATATTAAAGCACCTTAGCGCTAAGGTGTAGCTTTACATTCTGAATCTAAAAAGCCCCAAGTGTTTGCACTTGGGGCCTTTTTATTGGTGCGAGCTTTGATAGCACTTATAGCGTTTCTGCTACGGGATCTTCGCCTATATAACGTTTTCGTTTCTTTGCCTTCACGAACTCAATATCGACTAATACAAGCCCATCAATACAGTAGTTAAAGTCGGCATCAACACCAAAATCAAGGAAACGCACGCCTCCCTCTTCACAGAGTTCACTATATTGTTTGTAGAGCGTTGGTACACTAACGCCTAAAAATTCCAGTTGTTCCTTTAGGACTCTAAAGTCAGCTTTGTAATTGTCACCACTAAACATTCGATCCATATTATTTAGAGCTTCTTGATCTAAAACATAAGGGGAGAATGAATGGCCAAGGTCTTCGCTATCATTAAAATAGTGGCTATAAAACCATACAAGCATATCTTTAGCGACTCTTGGGTAACTGTTGCTCAAGCTTACAGGGCCGAACATATAGCGTACTTCAGGGTGTTTTCGTAGGTAAGCACCGATTCCATACCAGAGGTAATCTAAACTACGTTTTCCCCAGTACTTAGGTTGAATAAAGCTTCGGCCTAACTCTATTCCTTGCTCGAAATAGGGCTTCATCTGTTCTCCATATTTGAACAGGGTTGCACTATAAAGGCCGGTATTTGTTGCTGTTGGATTCATTTTTCCCGCTTCAGCAAGACGGTAGGCGCCTGCAATCTCTAACTCATCTTCATCCCATAAAATAAGGTGACGATAGTATTGGTCATACAGGTCTAAATCTTTTTTATCTCCAGTCCCTTCGCCGACACAGCGGAAAGCGATCTCCCGCAGACGTCCTATCTCCTGAATAACTGCTGACTCTGCTTTGTAATCAAAGAGATAGATTTTTTTTCCATCAATGGTTTCACCTAAGAGTTCGGACTCTCTTAGTTCCTGTTTTAGGTTCTGGCGATTTTGAGGATGGGCGATCGTTTTTTCCGTTAGAAAAAGGGGCTTTTTATTTTTTGCTATACGATAAAGGTGTTTTTTCAGCAGTTTAGTTTTTTCAGCTGTGGATACAGGTACCGCATCTATTTGACTGAATGGAATGGGCTCACCTACACGCATTGGGATAGTGACCGAGCGCTTATTAAACATCTCTCTAGCTAGCATTAATGTTGAGAGGGTTTTGTTAATGTAAGAAACGCTATAAAACAAGGATGAGTTTTTTCCACCGATAAAAATAGGAAGTACAGGTGCGTTAGCTTTGCGGGCAAAACGAATAAATCCGCTGTTCCACTTATCATCTTTAACGCCTGTTATGCCTGCTCTTGAAACTTCGCCAGCGGGAAAGACGATAATTGCTTGTTCTTGATGAAGGGCTTCAACAATACGTTCTATATCTCTTTTACGCGTGCTTTTGCCTAAGTTGTCTACAGGGAGAAACAAGTTTTTTATAGGGTCGAAGTTCATAAGAACATCATTAGCTACGATCCTTACATCGCGTCTAACTTCGCCGACCATTTTAAGTAAAGCGAGCCCATCTAAGGCCCCCAATGGGTGGTTAGCAATAATCACCACTCGGCCGGAGGATGGAATGTTGGCTCTATCATGGTTGCTGATGCTGTAACCAAAATTGAAATATTCCAGAACCCGTTCAATAAATTCAAACCCTGTTGCATCTTTATTAATGTCGAGAAAACTATTTATCTCATTTTCATGAACCAGTTTTTTCAACATAAATAGAGCAGAGCGTTTAAACGGCGCCGGCTTATCAATAAAAGCAGGGTATTTGCTTACAAGAGCTTTCTCTACGTTAATAGTTGGCTCTTTAATGATGAGGGTATTTTCACGTGTATTCATAAGGTGAAAAATATAGGTGAGTTAGGTGACTAACTCTTTACAGAAACGTGACGGTTTTGTGACGACTGAAAATAGATTTTCAGCTTAGGCTATTTTTTATTACAATGCTGTATATATAAACAGTATCTTGGTGGTATTTATGCAACGTAAGATCATTCACTGCGATTGTGATTGTTTCTTTGCGGCAGTTGAGATGAGAGATAACCCAGAATTAAGATCCATTCCCATGGCAATTGGTGGTAGTGCTGATCGACGAGGGGTGATTGCTACCTGTAACTATATTGCTAGGGAGTTTGGAGTTCGATCAGCGATGTCTACCGCTCAGGCATTAAAGTTGTGTCCAGCTTTACGGGTCGTCCCAGGTGATATGGCTAAATATCGTCAAGTTTCCCAGCAGGTGATGAGCATCTTTCTTGAATATAGCGATATTATTGAGCCGCTCTCACTAGATGAAGCATTTATTGATGTTACAGGATTAAATCATTGTCAAGGTAGCGCAACGTTAATCGCGGATCAGATAAGAAACCGAGTAAGAGAAGAGGTAGGGATTACTATTTCAGCCGGGGTTGCGCCTAATAAATTTTTAGCCAAAGTGGCGAGTGATTGGAATAAACCTGATGGTATTTATGTTGTTCACCCTCGTAAAGTAGATGAATTCGTATTAAACCTACCGGTTAAAAAAATATCCGGAGTTGGTATGAAAACCGCCGAGAAGCTCAAAAAAATGGATATAGAAACTTGTCGAGATCTACGTGCGAAATCCTTGGTTGAATTAGTTGATAGGTTTGGAAAGTTCGGCCAACGTTTATTTGACCTATCTCGTGGTATCGATGAGCGTCCAGTTAAACTCAGTCGAATAAGAAAGTCGATTAGCGTGGAGCATACTTATTCTCAGGATCTTTTAGATCTTGATAGCTGTATAGCTCAATTGCCTATGTTAATAGAAAAGCTAGTTTTACGTTATAAGCGCTTACAGGAGACTCGGTCGATTGCTGGGATTGTGGTGAAAGTTAAGTTTTGTGATTTTGTCCAAACGACAGCAGAGCATCAGGTTGCTTGTCCGAACATTTCCCATTTTCGCCAGCTATTAATGGATGCTTTCAATCGAGGTCAACGCCCGGTCAGGCTGATAGGGGTAGGATATAGATTAACGGAAAGCACCAAAGAACAACCTTTGCAGCTAAGCTTACTAGATAAGTCTTAATTTTTAATTGAAAGCTTTACAAGGTGGTGGCGCGATGAGCACTAACAATAATAATATCGAGAGTTTGAAAATTCGCTTAGCTACTTATGCGCCTGAATACCGATTAGGGGAACATAAATGGGCGTTTCGTTGTTGTGAATTAGCGCTGGAAGCTTTGGAAGAGGGAAACTATGGCGTTGGTGCTGTTTTGGTCGATCGGGATAATAATCTGTTAGCTGAGGCGGCTAATCAGGTGTTTAGTGAAGGGTTTAATTCATCCGCGCATGCGGAGATGAGAGTTCTTGATCAGTTTGAAAATATGTTTCTTGATTATAAGGATCGAGAAGGCTTGCAGCTGATCTCTTCGTTAGAACCTTGCCCTATGTGCTGCGGTCGGATTTTAGCCTCAGGGATAGGTCAGATTATTTTTTTAGCTGAAGATAAAGCGGGTGGAATGATGTCGCATTGCAATAAGTTGCCAGCTGCGTGGGATAATCTTGCTCAACTAATTGTTATTAAATGCTTTAATAAAGAGAAGGAACTTTCTATCTTAGCCTCAGATATTGCATCTGCACAGATGCAAGGTCTGCGGCAGAAACTTATGTTAACTATTCGTTCTTGATACCTGAAATTAGCCCGTAGATTTGTTATACTCGCGCGCTTTTCAAGTCTGGTTAAAAAAGAACCAGTATATGGCTGAGGTGGTAAATGATTCAATTGCTTGTGTCGCGGACACAATCACTTAAAAGCGATGTTTTATCTGGATTAACCGTTGCATTGGCGCTTGTGCCTGAAGCTGTTGCGTTTGCTTTTGTAGCCGGTGTCGATCCTTTAGTAGGCCTTTATGCCGCTTTTATGGTTGGACTTATTACCGCTGCTATTGGTGGTCGTCCAGGAATGATTTCGGGTGCGACGGGTGCTCTTGCTGTAGTGATGGTGAGCTTAGTCGCTGATCATGGTGTGGAATATCTCTTTGCAACTGTTGTATTAATGGGGATATTTCAAGTACTGGCGGGTGTTTTTCGATTAGGTAAGTTTATCCGTTTAGTACCACATCCGGTTATGTTGGGGTTTGTAAACGGACTGGCTATTGTTATCTTTCTTGCGCAAATGAAGCAGTTTCAGTTTATGGATGATGATGGCGCTATTAAGTGGCTGCAGGGTGAGCAGATGTTTGTGATGCTTGGCTTAATTGCCTTAACGATGGCGATCATTCACTTCTTACCTAAGTTTACGCGTGTTATTCCATCTACACTTGCCGCTATTCTTGCGGTGACTTTGCTTGTTATCGGCTTAGATCTTGATGCGCGCACAGTGCAGGATGTTCTTGCTGATATGACGGGTAACGCTGACGCCACTATTGCCGGCGGTCTGCCCCAGTTCCATATTCCGATGGTGCCGTTAACCTTGGAAACATTTCAGATCATTGTGCCTTATGCTTTGATCTTAGCTGCTGTTGGTTTGATAGAGTCATTGTTAACATTGACTTTGATTGATGAGATCACAGAGACGCGTGGTCGTGGTAATAAAGAGTGTATAGGCCAAGGTGTGGCGAATGTCACAACCGGATTTTTTGGTGGCATGGGTGGCTGCGCAATGATTGGTCAAAGTATGATCAATATTAATTCGGGCGGTTTTGGCCGTGCATCAGGTATATCTGCTGCTCTTTTCTTACTTGCTTTTATTCTGGTGGGTTCGGGCCTTATCGAAGTTATTCCTGTTGCAGCGCTGGTCGGTGTAATGTTTATTGTTGTTATTGGTACATTTGAGTGGGCTAGTTTACGCTTGTGGGGAAAAATTCCGCGTTCTGATTTAATTGTCGTTATTGCTGTGACTGGGGTTACGGTTTGGCAGGATTTAGCGATTGCCGTTATTGTCGGTGTCATTATTTCTGCGTTGGTTTTTGCTTGGAAACATGCAAGCCATATGTCCTTTGAAGTACGTGATGAATACGATACCAAGGTTTATTTTCCAAATGGACCGCTTTTCTTCGCTTCTATTCAAGCTTTTCGCGATCAATTTAATCCGAAGTTTGATCCTCCGGAAGTGATTGTAGATTTTGCAAACTGTCGGGTTATGGATCACTCCGGTATTGAGGCAATAGAGTCTTTAGCGGAGCGTTATGATAAAGCTGGTAAAGAACTTAGCTTTCGTCATTTGAGTCCTGAATGCCGTGAGCTGCTTAATAAAGCAGGCAGCTTTGTAGAAGTGAATATGATTGAAGACCCAAGCTATAAAGTGGCGGATGATCGTTTAGCCTAAGCGCCTTCGGCTATAAGCGCTTGCTGGTCTAAGTTGTAAAAAGACCCTCATCGTTGGATAAGCAATGATGAGGGTCTTTTTATATGGATGATCAGCTATTGAGATTAGCTAAGTTTTTATATTAGCTAAGGGCTTCGCCTGAGAAGTGAATGCCTGTCCAGCCGGTCTGCATAAAGTTGCGAATATTTCCATGATCATCACCATCAGGTGTCTTTAATACATCTTGGTAAAAGCGGCCAAAGCATTTTAGAGTGCTTGTTTCATCTAGGTTATTTAGCTTAGCAAAAGCAAAGATTTTGCAGCTCCCTTCATTTTGCCCAGCATCATTACTGATCGAGCCGTTGTCAAATGCGGTAGGTGTGTAGCTATAGTTACTTTCGATCACTTGCATAGTATCTTCAAAATCCAGCTCTGAGCTGGTTGCAAGCTTGCTTATAAAGTCATTCAGCGTCATTAGGGTGTAATCCTCTGTCTTAATCTTCTGGCGGCAAATGATCTTAGTGATATTGGTCAAATATGCAATAGATTGATAGAGGTCAGTTATGACAGGATTATTACTCGTGTTTGGTCGCTATTCACTTCGAATCTATAATTTTCAACTAGACTGAATGTGAGGGAGGGAGTTAAGCAGTCTGCTTTCCGGTTGAAGGATTGATTACTTTTAAGCGAGGGTAGCGTCATGTTAACTTACAACGAATGTCTTGAAATGAGTGGACTCTCTGTTGGTGAAGTCAATGCCATCGCTGAGCATGAACATGTTGACCCGATGATTGCTATGGCTCTAGGTAATTACTTAGTCGAGCATGAAGGTGAGGACAAGATCAAAAAGATTATTCTTGATGATATTGCTCATGCAGAGCGCAGTGGAGATTATGCTCATGCAAGCTTGCTCCGGCGTGTAATGGAGCATTTTTTGGCGATTCACTCGCCAGCATAATATTGATTAACAGAGGGCCTAATAAGGCCCTTTGTTTTGTCTATTAGAGTCTGCTTTCTGTTATTAGAATTGTAAGTAAGGTTTGCGTGCTTTCTGCTGCATCGTGGCCTAGTGGTGTTAGGTAGCCACCGTCGTGTTGAGTAATCAATCCTTTGTCAAAGAGTCTTTGTGTAGCGGCAATAACCTCTGGTTGAGCAGAGGAGTGGACTTTGATTCCTTCTTGAGTGGTGTTGAGGTTGAAAAGGTTTAACACATTCAATTCCTGCATGATTTCTTCGTTGTATGGCATATGCGCTCCTGAGTTATTCACGGCAAGATATTTGTGGCTGCAACTATATAAAGTTGCTTACAACGACGTACTTGTGAACAGCATAGACTTAATTTTATCTAAATATAAGCCTTCAATAATCAAGAGTTATATTTATCTATCTCTTAATAGGATGCTTAAGTCGTATTGCATTTGAGAGTGATGCTGAACAGTAAGGGGTAAGCAGAAGTGGGCTGGTTTGCTCTGTAGAAATAAAAAAGCCTACAAATCACAGAGGTGGATTTATAGGCTTTTTAAGTGAAGGATCTAAGCTTGGATTATTTGATGCGCATACCTGGTTGTGCACCGTCATCTGGACTTAGTATCCAAATATCTTCGCCGCCAGGCCCTGCCGCCAACACCATACCCTCAGATACGCCAAACTTCATTTTACGTGGGGCTAAGTTAGCAACCATAACGGTTAGTTTCCCTTCCAGATCTTCTGGGTCGTAAGCTGACTTAATACCGGCAAAGACATTGCGGGTTTCTCCGCCTAAATCTAAAGTGAGTTGCAGAAGCTTATTAGCGCCTTTAACGTGTTCAGCTTTAGCTATACGCACGACCCGTAAATCAACCTTGGCAAAGTCTGGGAATTCGATTGTTTCTTCGATGGGTTCATCGGTTAAAGGTGTTGAAACCGCTGCTGGTAAAGCCTGAGCGGCCGCTGCTTCAATGGCCGCTTTTGTTTCATCAATTATTGCCGTAATTTTATCTTCATCAACGCGCTGCATTAGCGGTTTGAATTTATTGATTTTATGACTGAGCAGTGGCTCTTTAATGCTATCCCAAGTGATATGGTCGATATTCAAGAAAGCTTGTGCATCTTTAGCAACTTGAGGTAGGACCGGCGCTAAATAAGAAACAATAACGCGGAATAGGTTGATGCCCATGGAGCAGCAATCTTGTACTTCCTGTTCTTTGCCTTCTTGTTTAGCTAAAACCCAAGGTTCAGCGGCATCAATATATTGGTTTGCTTTGTCTGCAATGGCCATGATTTCACGCATAGCCTTGCCAAACTCGCGTTTTTCGTAGGCATCAGCAATCAGATCGCCAGCGGCAATTGCTTCATTATAAAGCTCAGGCTCGGTTAGTTGTGCAGACATTTCACCGTCAAATTTCTTTTTGATAAAGCCTGCACAGCGAGAGGCGATATTGACGACTTTGTTGACCAGATCCGCATTGACGCGCATACGGAAATCTTCAAGATTTAAATCGATATCATCTATGCCAGAGCTTAACTTGGCTGCAAAGTAATAGCGTAGGTACTCTGGACGAAGGTGGTTTAGATAGGTCTCAGCCATAATGAAGGTGCCGCGCGACTTAGACATTTTTTGTCCATCTACGGTTAAGAAACCGTGACAAAAAACACCATTAGGCTTACGGAAGCCAGCGCCTTCAAGCATAGCGGGCCAGAAAAGAGTGTGAAAATAGGCTATATCTTTACCGATAAAGTGATAAAGCTCTGTTTCTGAGGCTTCTGACCAGTATTCATCAAAATCTACGTTGTTTTTATCACACCAGTTTTTAAAGCTAGCCATGTAACCGATGGGGGCATCTAGCCATACATAGAAGTATTTACCTGGGGCATCTGGTATTTCAAAACCCCAATAAGGTGCATCTCGAGATATATCCCAATTCTGTAGACCTGATTCAAACCACTCATTTAGTTTATGAATCATCTGCTCTTGAACGTGGTTATCTACCCATGAACGAAGGAAAGTTTCGAAATTTCCTAGCTTAAAGAAGTAGTGTTCAGATTCTTTTTCAATGGGTTTTGCACCAGACACTGCAGAATAAGCATTTTTAAGATCAACAGGGCTGTAGGTTGCGCCACATTTCTCACAAGAATCCCCATACTGGTCTTTCTCGCCACATTTTGGGCAGTCCCCTTTAACAAAGCGATCAGGCAGAAACATCTCTTTTTCAGGGTCATAGGCTTGAGTGATAGTTTTTTTATCAATATGCCCACCGTCACGTAACGCGGTATATATGTGAGATGCGAAGTATTTGTTTTCATCTGAGTGGGTAGAGTAGTAGTTATCAAACCCAACCATAAAACCGGAAAAATCCCGTTGGTGTTCAGCACTAACTTTGTCAATCAGCTCTTGCGGTGAAATACCCATTTGATCGGCTTTCAGCATGATAGGTGTGCCGTGAGCATCATCCGCACAGACGTAAGTACATTGATTGCCCCGGAGTTTTTGGAAGCGAACCCAAATGTCAGTCTGTATATATTCAACTAAATGGCCTAAATGAATGGGACCATTAGCGTATGGAAGGGCACTAGTAACAAGAATCTTACGTTTGCTGTCAGTCATGGGCTGCCTGAAAACCTGAAATCATTGAAATAAGGAGGCCAGATTCTACGCTTTTTAGTTGATTATATGAACCATTATGAATACAGATTGTATAGAGAGTTGGAGAATAAATAGCTGACGAAGGGGGTGTGCAAGTTATTCATGATATCGCGTTTAATTATTTTAGTGTGTTTGTGTGATGAAAGCTTATGTTTGACGTTTTTTAATAAATAGCGATTGTGTTAGACTGAGTGGCTGTTTATTGTACAATTTAGTGTGGTTTTTATTCTGAATAGTTTTCATGTAGCTGTTTAGTTTCTGGACACTTAGCTAATACCCAGCTAAACATATACAGAGAGAGAAAGGGTATCATCAAGGAAGGATGGGTTAATTGGATGGTTTTTTTATGGACGCGCAGATGACATCCCAAGTATTGCAACATTCAGCTGTTTTTTGTCAGGTATGCCCTCAAAGTGTGCGTTTGGGTAGGGCTATATCTGATGCCACCGATTGGAATACTGTTTCAGTCAAACGCTTAGATGAGTTATTGGCGGTTCTGGATAGTAATCCAGCCGATGTGCTGGTATTGCCTTTAGGTGATAATCCGACACAATCACTTGAATTACTTGCAAAAGTAGTTGAAAAACATCCTA
The DNA here is from genome assembly GCF_030547495.1 of Neptuniibacter sp. 2_MG-2023. Taxonomy (NCBI): domain Bacteria; kingdom Pseudomonadati; phylum Pseudomonadota; class Gammaproteobacteria; order Oceanospirillales; family Oceanospirillaceae; genus Neptuniibacter; species Neptuniibacter sp. 2_MG-2023. The sequence continues at coordinate 108,809 of NZ_JAUOQC010000007.1, forward strand.
GTGTTATTCGAGTAGTTTTATCTGGTTATTTAACGCCTTTGCAAACCGCAAGAGTATCTGAGTTGGCGCATCACTCGTTATCTTTAGACTGTAGTCCAGATGAGCTGATCGAGGATATATCCAACAGTATTCATATAGCCGGATTGATCAATAAACCGGCAGTAAAAAATTACATTACCTCGCTACAAACCCTGCCAGTATTGCCGGATGTGTACGATAAGTTAAATAAAGCGTTAAGCTCTGAACGCTCAAATGCCCGTGAAATTGCACAAATACTCGAGCAAGATCCAGTGATGACCGCTAAAATCATGCAGTGGGTTAATTCAGCCTTTTTTGGTCTAAGCCGTGATATTAATAGAATTCAGGAAGCGGTAACTATTCTTGGTGTCAGAATGATTCGTGATTTGGTACTGACATCCCATCTATTTGATGCTTATCCGCAAACCGATGTTTGGAAAAGCTTTTCGTTTAAACAGATTCATCAGCGTTCGATGGCCGTCGCTCGTGCTGCTCAACATATAGCGCGTTCAGTGAAAGCTGACCGTCATGTGCAAGCCCAAGCATTTTTAGCCGGTTTACTGCATGATTTTGGCATTTTAGTTCTCGCCAGTCAGAACCCTGCCGAATATCATCGAATCATTAGTAAAGCGAGTTTAATGGACCAACCGGTTTATGCAATTGAGAAGCTCGAGTTAGGTGTTACTCATGCTGAAGCGGGCGCGTATATGCTTGCCTTATGGAAGCTGCCTCCTAAAGTAGTTGAGGCTGTATTATTCCACCATTTTCCCAAAGCTAACCCTGAAAATGGTTTTACACCATTAACTGCTGTTCATGTGGCGGATGCGTTATTACCACCCGCCACAAGTGTTGTGGGTTGTGATATGTCCAGTCGTTTGAGTATGGATTATATCAAGCGAATTGGGATGGAGACGGAACTAGATCATTGGCAGTTAATTACAGCCGATTATCAGGCACAAGTTGGATTTGTTTAATCCTGCTGCTTCCTATTTTTAATGTTTTGCCTGAGACTTGCATACTGTTAAAATGCGCCCACTTTTTCGTGAGCGCATTTTTTTGTGCTTAGTTAGTACTTATTTTTAGAGGCACGCATGTCAATCTCTGTTGTCGCACCTGAGCTATATGAAACTCAACTTGCTGATAAAAAAGCAGGGGTTACTAAGCTGTTTTCCTGTTTTGATCTACCTGATGTTGAGGTTTATGAATCGCCGCGTAGTCACTACCGTATGCGTTGTGAATTTCGTGTTTGGCACGAAGAGGATGATCTTTTCTATGTGATGTTTGAAAAGGGCAACAATAGCGTACGTATTCGTATAGATCATTGCCCCATGGTCGCTAAGCGTATTCACGATATGATGTTTAAGTTGCTTGAAGAGATACGTCCAAGTGAAGTGCTGCGACGTAAGCTATTCCAAATCGATTTTTTAAGCACGTTAAGTGGCGAGCTATTAGTCACACTACTCTATCACCGCCCTTTAGCCGACGACTGGATTGAAGAAGCTAAAAAACTTAAAGAGAAATTTAATATTCAGTTAGTAGGGCGCTCTCGAAAAGCAAAAATCTTGCTGGATCAGGATTTTGTGATAGAGACGTTGGATATCAATGGTCGAGATTATATATACAAGCAGGTAGAAAATAGTTTTAGCCAGCCGAACGGCGAAGTTTGTCGTCATATGATCAAATGGGCCCTTGATGCGACCCAAGGGGCTGGAGGTGATATGGTCGAGCTATATTGCGGTAATGGTAATTTTACTTTGCCGATGGCTCAAAACTTTCGCCGTGTCGTAGCGACTGAAATTTCAAAAACCTCTGTTCGTGCTGCTCAATATAATATTGAGGCTAATGGTATTGAAAATGTAGATGTTGTTCGTATTAGTTCGGAGGAATTTTCCCAAGTTCTAAGTGGTGCGGTGGAAAAGCGTCGAACTAAAGATCTTGGCTTGGATAGTTGTGATTTTACAACGGTATTGGTTGATCCGCCTCGCTCAGGTTTGGATGATGAAACGGTTAAGCAAGTACAGTCCTATGAAAATATTCTCTATATATCCTGCAACCCTGAAACATTGAAGTTAAATCTGGAAACCTTGACTCAGACCCATGAGTTAAAGCGTTTTGCTATTTTCGATCAATTTCCCTATACCGAGCATTTAGAGTGTGGTGTCTATCTTACACGCAAATAGTAGGCAGACTTAGAGCACAACCCATTAGGTTGCAATATACGATACTTTTCCAATTAAAAGCCGGTTTTTAGCCGGCTTTTTATATAGTTCTCTACAGCGGGAGCCGTTCATATGATTCTCAAGTCATAAGTGGTTCTTTATTCCCATAAAACTGTCGTAATTCCTTGATCTAAGTATGGTAAGCACCGTAGCATGAGTTTGGAATAGGCTGGAGCATCCCATGAAAGAGCTATTAAAGTTAAACGGATTTTTTGCATTTATATGCGTCGCATTTATTAATGCCTTTGTCGACCTTGGTCATAAAATAATTATTCAAAATACGCTCTTTAAGGCCTATGACGGTGATTTACAGATACTGTTGACCGCCGTGGTTAATGGTTTGATCTTACTTCCCTTTATTTTGCTTTTTACCCCGTCGGGATTCTTAGCTGATAAGTACCCTAAAAATAAGGTGATGCAGCTATCTGCGTGGGGCGGCGTTGTTATTACTTTGTTAATCACAACCTGTTACTACTTAGGGCTTTTTATCCCTGCTTTTGGGCTGACTTTTGTACTTGCGCTGCAAAGTGCTTTTTACTCGCCCGCTAAATACGGATATATAAAAGAATTAGTCGGCGCGAATAACCTGAGCGAAGGTAATAGCTGGGTTCAGGCGGTGACTATGGTCGCCATTTTAAGTGGTATTGTTGTTTTCTCACTACTATTTGAATTGAGTTTGGATGGCGCGGTACAGCTTTCACCGGAAGAGAGTTTAATGTCATGCGCACCCCTAGGTTGGCTTTTAGTTGCTGGTGCGGTTGTTGAACTCTATTTAGCGTATCAGCTGCCTGAACTACAGAAAACCGATAAGAAAGCGGTTTTTGATACTAAGGCTTATCTAACGGGTCGAGCTTTAAAACGCAACCTTGGCTTACTTAAAAGCAAACGTCCTATCTGGTTGTCGATTATTGGACTATCTATTTTTTGGTCAATTAGTCAGGTGATGCTGGCCGTCTTTCCTGCGTTTGCCGAAGAACATATGGATCAACATAATACCTTCGTGATTCAAGGCATCATGGCGTTTGCAGGTATAGGGATAATGCTGGGCTCTATCTTGGCTGGGCGGTTTTCTAAACACTATATCAATGTCGGTTTAATTCCTGTTGGGGCTGTGGGTGTTGCGGGTGGGCTGATTCTTTTGCCTCAGCTTGATTCTATGCTTATGCAGGCGGTTGTCTTCTTTTCGATTGGCCTATTTGGCGCATTAATGTGTGTGCCATTAAATGCATTAGTACAGTTTCATGCAGGTGAAACTGAAACTGGACGGGTATTGGCGGGTAGTAATTTTATTCAGAACCTTATGATGCTGAGTTTCTTGTCTCTAACGGTGCTATTTGCGTGGAACAGTATTGATGGACTCTGGTTGCTTTGGTTACTGGCCGCGTTGGGGGTTGGGGGCGCTATCTATGCGATTGTCACCTTGCCTCAGGCATTTATCAAAGTCTTAGTAATGCTTTTGTTTCGCCGGAAATATAATCTTCAGGTACTAGGTTTTGAAAACTTACCTGAAGCGGGTAAAGGGACGTTGCTATTAGGTAATCATATTAGCTGGTTAGATTGGGCAATGATCCAGATGGCCTGTCCTCGCCATATTCATTTTGTCATGGAGCGCAGTATATATGAGCGCTGGTACCTCCGTTGGTTCTTAGATCTATTTAAAGTAATCCCTATCTCTCAGGGTAAAAGCCGCCAAGCGCTTGAACAGGTACGTGAGTTAATTAGTAGTGGCGAAGTCGTGTGTTTGTTCCCTGAAGGCGCGATCAGCCATATAGGACAGCTAGGTGAGTTTAGACGCGGTTTCGAGAAAGCCTGTGAGGGTGCGGACGGCGTCATTGTACCTTTCTATATGCGTGGATTGTGGGGAAGTCGCTTCTCCCGCTCGACCGATAAAATGAAAACCATCCGCCGTAACGGTTCTAAACGAGATGTCATAGTCGCTTATGGTCAGCCAATGTCGATTGATAGTTGTGCTGCTGAGGTTAAGCAAAAGGTGTTTGAGTTATCCATTCGCACCTGGGAGCAATATACAGAAACCCTTGAAACACTTCCAAGTGCCTTTGTTCGTAGCATGAAAAATGCCGATGGTGGTTATGCGATAGCCGATGTGGATGGTGGGCCGCTGAGTCACCGGAAGTTATTAACTGCCACGGCTTTGTTTAGAAAAAGAATGGTACGAACAGAAGGGAATAATATTGGTTTGTTGGTGCCAACGTCGAGTGCTGGTGCTATCGCTAATATGGCTGCGTTAATGGCAGGAAAAACCGTAGTGAATATGAACTTTACTGCACCTGTAAACTCTCTGAAATCCGCGCTAGAGCAAGCGGATGTGAAGACTATTGTTACCTCGCGTCGGTTTGTGATTAAGCTGAAAGCACGTGGCGCCGATCTATCTGAGTTATTTGAGGGACGAGATCTGTTGTATATGGAAGATATTAAAGAACAGATCAGTAAAACTGAAGGGCTACTAACTTTAGGGTTAGTATCGCTGATGCCGACTTCATGGTTGCAATTTTGGTTGTGTCATAAAGCACATGTGGATCAAACAGCGGCCATACTATTTTCTTCCGGTAGTGAGGGTGCGCCTAAGGGTGTGATGTTAAGTCATCGGAATATCATGGGAAATCTTCGTCAAACGGCTGATGTTCTTAATGTACGTGAAGATGATTGTATTATGGCTACTTTGCCTCTATTCCATGCGTTTGGCCTAACGGTAACTTGTTTTATGCCATTGATTGAGGGAATGCCGGTTGTTTGCCATCCCGATCCAACTGATGCGCCTAAAATAGGTAAAGGTGTAGCACGTTATAAAGCAACATTGATGTGTGCCACCTCCACCTTTTTGCGTTTATATACACGGAATAAGCGGGTTCACCCACTTATGTTCCAGTCGCTTCGAGCTGTAGTGGCCGGTGCAGAGAAACTTGATTCTGCTGTACGAGAGGGATTCGAGAAAAAATACCATGTACCTGTTGTCGAAGGTTATGGCTCTACAGAAACCACTCCTGTCGCAAGTACTAATTTACCTGATGCTTTAGATACAGACTGGTGGACAGTACAGGTGGGAAACAAACCTGGTACGGTTGGTATGGCCTTACCCGGCTCGACTTTCCGTATAGTGGACCCGGAAACCTTAGATGAACTCCCTATAGGTGAAGATGGGTTGATTTTGATTGGGGGTACTCAAATCATGCAGGGCTATTTAAATAATCCAGAAAAAACAGCCGAAGTGGTTGTCGAGATGGATGGAATTCGTTGGTATAAAAGTGGCGATAAAGGCCATTTAGATGAAGATGGATTCTTAACTATTGTCGATCGCTATAGTCGTTTCGCTAAGCTGGGTGGGGAGATGGTGAGTCTTACTGCGATAGAGGGCGAGGTGCGTCGTATATTAGAGCTGACAGAACAGCCTTTGGTCGCGGTGAATCTGCCTGACTTGAAAAAGGGTGAGAAGGTGATTCTTCTCATCGAAGGGATCGATGTTGATGATGTGCGGGACCGTTTAGTGAAAGGTGGAATGGCGCCGATGATGATACCGTCAGATGTCTATAATGTTGAGGCCGTCCCTGTTTTAGGCAGTGGTAAAACAAACTTTAGTGCGGCCCGAGAGATGGCGGAGGCTATGGCTCGCCCCGCATAAACAAAGCGGCGAACATACTTCGTTTTAGTAGGTATTGCTTAGTTTTATATAATTCCTACTAATCTACTTGGTTATTATGGGTTATACTGTGAGTCTATATAATTAGAAGGTCATAATGAGTTTTTTTAAACAGTTTTTTAACCGACATTCTAAAGCTCAGAAAGCGGAGAGAACCGTGTCAAATATTGAATCTAAAGTCACTGACTTATTAGCGGAAATCGATGATCCGTTGATGGGGACTGATCTTATTACTGCGCACCATGTTAAAGAAGTGTCTCTAACCTCTGGTAAATTAGTTATTGCCATTGAGTTTGTTTATCCAAGTGAAGGTGTTGCAGCAACTTTTAAACAACGCATCAGTGAAAAAATGTTGGCCTTGGATGAGGTGTCTGAATGTGAGGTGATCTTGAGTCATCAGATTGCCTCCAATCAAGGGCAAAACCAGCTTCCTTCGATGTCAGGTGTTAAGAATGTTATTGCTATCGCTTCAGGTAAAGGGGGTGTTGGTAAATCGACCACGGCGGTTAACTTAGCGCTGGCGATGGCTGCTGAGGGTGCAAAAGTAGGTATTCTTGATGCTGATATTTATGGCCCAAGCCAAGGCATGATGCTCGGTGTAGACGAGGGAGTTCGCCCTTCTCAACATGATGAGAAGCATTTTAACCCTATTGAAGCGCATGGCTTACAGTCGATGTCGATGAGTTATCTAATCGAAGATAATACGGCGATGGTATGGCGAGGCCCAATGGCGGCAGGTGCGTTACAGCAGTTGTTAACGCAAACACGCTGGCATGATCTTGATTACCTGTTTATTGATATGCCACCTGGCACCGGTGATATTCAGTTGACGTTATCGCAAAAGGTACCGGTTGCGGGGGCGGTTATCGTAACAACGCCGCAGGATATTGCTTTGCTGGATGCGAAAAAAGGGATAGAGATGTTCCGTAAAGTCGATATTGATGTACTCGGGGTCATTGAAAATATGAGTACTCATATATGCAGCAACTGTGGCCATACTGAAGCGATCTTTGGCGATGGCGGTGGGAAAGAGATTGCAGAGCTCTACGATACGGAACTCTTAGGTCAATTACCATTAGCCTTATCTATTCGTCAGCAAGTTGATTCAGGAACACCTACCGTAGCCGCTGATCCTGAAGGGGAATATGCGCTAATCTATCGGGAGGTTGCTCGTAAGTTAGCAGTAAGGTTGGCTACAAAAAATACTAGCCATGTTGCCGTGCCTACCATTGTTGTTTCTGACGATTAATGTCTGTTCTGCAGGTTAAGATCGGCGTTTTTTTGAATGTTTATGGCTTGATTGAGATCAAAAAACAACCAGTTATTTTGTTAGTCTTTAAAATATTGTCTACACTGATAGTTCGACGATTAGACGGATCATATAAAAATAAATGAGGGATGTTGTTATGGATTATAGAGAGACAGCAGATATTAGAGAGATACAGGTAAAGCCTTCAGCACCTTCCCGTAGTGATATGGCAAGGGAGCTTCGAAAACAAGCTGATAGCTTGAGAGATGAAGGTAATACTGCGGCAGAGTTCTGGCTTGCTGATCAATATGAAAAGACGGCTAACCTGCTAAATTAATTTTATTTAATTAGATATTGTTAATAAATAAAATAAACGACCCCTAGAGGGTCGTTTTTTATATGTGGCTCGTGTGATTGATCTTTGTTCATCTCTATTAAAAAAGGTACAATATGCGGCTAGAAAATTATTAACTACTGGATAGGCCAATATGGGCATTAAAGCTGATCGTTGGATTCGTCGTATGGCGGAAGAGAAGGATATGATTTCACCTTTTGAGCCGGGTCAGGTTCGTGAGGTTAATGGATCACGTATCGTCTCTTATGGAACATCTAGTTACGGCTATGATGTACGTTGTGCGAATGAGTTTAAAATTTTCACCAACATCAACTCATCCATTGTCGATCCTAAAGATTTTGATGACGGCAGTTTTGTCGATGTTCAATCGGATGTTTGCATTATCCCGCCAAACTCATTCGCGTTAGCGCGAACTGTTGAGTATTTCAAAATCCCTCGCGATGTATTAACCATCTGTTTAGGCAAAAGCACTTATGCCCGTTGCGGTATTATTGTTAATGTCACGCCATTGGAGCCTGAGTGGGAAGGCCATGTAACGTTAGAGTTTTCTAATACCACGCCGCTACCTGCTAAAATTTATGCCAATGAAGGGGTTGCTCAGATGCTATTTCTTCAGGGGAGTGAGGTTTGTGAAACCTCATATAAAGATCGCGATGGTAAGTATCAGGGTCAGACTGGTGTTGTGGTTCCTCGTACTTAACTTTGACTGTATCTATAAATGATTTTAAAGCACGAAAAAATTAGTTTATTTTGGGACCAGCTCCAAGAAACCATTGAGCAACTTCTATCGAGTAGGAGTGATGATCGTTTTGAAGCGGAGCCGTTACTAAAGCAATACCGTGAGCAATTACAAAAGATTGATAGCAACCTGACGTTTCATTTTCAGAGCGATGAAGATGAAGAGGGGGCTTTAGAAATGGTTTTTGGTTGTGATGGCTTTCCTGAATCAATCCATTCTGTGTTAAGTGTCATAGGCGCAGCGCCAGAATTGACCGGAATAGAATTTAAGGCCTTTAATAATCGCTACGACCCTATTCCATTATCGGTGAATATTGGCGATGAGTTCTGCGAAATTCATGATTTTTGGTGTCGTGTAAATGTTGTAAATAATCGTATGCACTTAGAGATCTATTTGGAAAATGCGCCAAAAGTTTTGGATATGGATCCTAGGGTAGAAGCGGTTATGATCTATCTAGATGCATTGATTGGTGAGTATGAGCTGATGACTCGTGTGTGGGCGCTGGATTGGTTTGAAATACCTAAATCGCCTGAAGATTATGGTTTAACTAAGTTGGTTGATTTACGTGATTATTTTGACGAAGTTAAACAAGGTGCATCTCCTATAGGGATTACGTTACATTAATCTATTTCGAGACCAACGATAAATGTGAAGTGCTGACGCAGTTTGATCATTAGTAATGAGCTTCTGCGTCTTAGTCTCTCAGTTGTCTGAGAGAATATAAACACTGCCTTCTTCATCTTCAGTTTGTTTTTCGCCCGCTTTGAATAAAGTACGCATTTGTTTCCCTTCCTTGTCTTTTTTAGTTGCTTCCTAAGTAACAATCGACCATTGTTTTATTAACCTTAGCTTTTTAATTTAAATTTTTATCATTTTCTTGGAATTAGGCGTTATATGAGCGGATTGCTAACAGCTTTACTCGAAGAGGTTCGTATTGAGTATATATCGCGTATGCAGGCTACTGCTTGTAATGAGCCTTATTTAACTGCTGAGCGTTTATGTCATGAGCGGCTCTTTCTTGATGCAGACTTTTTAGCTGAAATTATAGAGCAGGATCCAACACTTCTCGCAGCTCGTGCTGGTGATTTTATTATGAATAAACAGGCGAGCGAAAATCCCTCCGTTGGAATTATTGTTTGTAGCAATATTTTGGCGGCTGCTTTAGAGGGCTTATTAGCCGTTGCTGTAGATCGTGAATGGCTGGAAACTGATGATGAAGGACATATTTTAGTTGATGATGAAGAGTTGCTAAAGGATAGTCAGTATCCGATTAAGATTGATTACAGCCAGTCAGAAACGGCAAAGCGTAATATTAGTATGGGAGGGGCGAGTAAGCTGTCTCAGATATTTTCTGCCGCAGAGTCCGAATATCTAGACTCATTGCAGCAAAGTACGCGTGACCTCGATCCTTATCAGCGGGCGCTTGATATATCATCTAGTTATTCAGTGTTTGCTCCAGAAGATATCTCCCCGCTTGTTGCCGAGAATCCAATGCTGCTTGGTTTAAGGCCTGAAGATATGATGGATGAAGATCTGTTTGATGGTGATCCTCCAGCAGGTTTGATTATTAGTGCCCACTTAACCCAGATGTTGCTCCAGCAGATGCTTGAGTTAGGCGTAGAGCAGGGTGTGCTAGTGCTGGATAGTAGTGGTCATATTATTGTGCCTGATGCACCTAAAGCCCCACCGACTATCCATTAAGAACTTAGTAGACAGTTTTATAGTATATCGAAATCGATTTTGTTTTCCGCTACATATTATAAGTCTACAAATGAATACACTTACTTACAGCATGAGACATTGTTTCGGGTGTTAATGACGCGATTACTTCCCCTGCTGTTTCTGAGTAAACTCTTCTTTGTTTAGTAAAAAAGCCAAGGCTAATGCCTTGGTTTTTTTCTGTGTTTTTTTGTCGGGGTGGACCAAAACGCTCACCTTTCTGTTATAACTTATTTCTTTACCGATAGAGAGCGTACTGTATTGAAAGCGGGTGTGTTTGCATTAGGTCGATCAATGCTGGGGAGTTTGCGTGACTTGGCACCGATTGTTCTTGTCATTGCATTTTTTCAGCTTGTTGTTTTACAGCAGCCGATTCCTGATTTTTTTAACCTTCTTGTTGGCTTTTTGTGTGTCGTTGCCGGCCTTACTTTTTTTATTTATGGCTTAGAAATGGGGTTGTTTCCTATTGGTGGGAGTATGGCGTATGAGTTTGCGAGAAAAGGAAGTCTTTTTTGGTTATTACTTTTTGCGTTTGCTCTAGGTGTGGGAACGACTGTAGCCGAGCCTGCATTAATTGCGGTCGCGGCTGAAGCGGCTCAGGTGGCTGCAGCTGGTGGTATGATCGCTATGGAGCCTCAAGCTCAACTTGAATATGCGTCCGGCCTTAGGTACACCGTCGCTTTTTCTGTTGGCTTTGCAATTGTTTTGGGGGTGCTTCGTATTCTTAAAGGGTGGCCAATTCAATATATGATTATTGGTGGTTATCTTTTAGTGGTTATTATGACTTTTTTTGCGCCTAAAGAAATAATTGGAATAGCGTATGATTCGGGTGGCGTCACCACCTCGACTATTACAGTGCCTTTAGTGACGGCTCTGGGGGTTGGGTTGGCTTCTTCTATTAAGGGGCGTAATCCGATGATTGATGGCTTTGGGTTGATTGCCTTCGCTTCACTTTCTCCTATGATTTTTGTAATGGCCTATGGAATGTTGATGTAATGGGATTTTGGGAGCAATTTGCTGATATTACACTTGCTACCATAAAAGATGTAATACCTATTGTGGTTATTCTTTTTGGTTTTCAGTTTGGTGTGATCAGACGGCGTATAGCCAACCTTCGAAAGGTGTTAGTTGGTTTTGTTTATGTAGTGCTTGGTCTTGCACTATTTTTGTTAGGACTAGAAAAAGCGTTGTTCCCTATTGGCCGTTTAATGGCTGAGCAGTTAACAGATCCTGATTTTATTCGTGCTTGGAGTGGCCCTTCCGATATGGGCCTTCGTTGGTATGATTATTTTTGGGTGTATATCTTTGCCTTTGCTATAGGTGCCAGCACAACAATTGCCGAGCCCTCTCTTATTGCTGTAGCTATGAAGGCGAATGAGGTTTCGGGGGGCTCTATAGGTGTTTGGGGACTTCGGATTGCGGTTGCTATAGGGGTTGCTATAGGGATCTCTTTAGGTGCTTGGCGTATAGTTACAGGGTACCCGATTTACTGGTTTATTATTGCTGGTTATATCATTGTTGTTATTCAAACATTTTTTGCCCCTAAAATGATCGTGCCGTTGGCATATGATTCTGGTGGGGTTACAACATCAACGGTCACGGTTCCTTTAGTTGCAGCATTAGGCTTAGGGTTAGCTGAAACCGTGCCGGGACGTAGCGCTTTAATAGATGGTTTTGGCTTGATTGCATTTGCTAGTTTGTTTCCGATAATAACGGTTATGGCATATGCGCAAATTGCAGAATTACGTACTAAACGTAGCAAGATAATGGACTAATAGTAGTCGAAGGGGCGGTTATGCATTTCAAGTTATTAGTGGTTTTTGTAGAAGATTCAAAAACTGAGGCGGTCATGGAAGCAGCGCGCGAAGCGGGTGCTACAGGCGCTACTGTCATTAATAATGCTCGCGGAGAAGGTGTAAATCAGCCTAAAACGTTTTTAGGATTAACGCTTGTATCTCAGCGTGATGTTGTGCTCTTTATTGTTGAAGAGCATTTAAGTCGGAAGATTCTAGAAACAATTTCTAACGTTGCGGAGTTTGAAGAGCATCCTGGTCGTGGAATAGCGATACAAGTTGATATAGAGGATGCAGTAGGGATTGCTCATCAAGTGAAAGAGCTATCGAATATCGTTGAGGATGAGCTATGAAAGTAGAAAAGAAAGTAGTCCGTGTCCGCGATGTAATGACGGATGAGTTTGCTATCATTGATGGTTTAATTACTGTGCAGGATGCTTTGATTGTATTTCAGCAACAAAATTCTGAAGTGCTTATCATTAATAAGCGAAACCCTGATGATGAATATGGACTGTTACTTTTATCTGATGTGGCCAAGAACGTTGTAGCTAAAGATCGTGCACCAGAGCGAGTCAACGTCTATGAAGTAATGGCGAAGCCGGTCGTTTCCGTGGATCCCGAAATGGATATTCGCTATTGCTCACGTTTGTTTGAGAACTTTGGTTTGGCGCATGCGCCTGTTATTAAGGATGGTAAGGTCTTAGGTGTTGTGAGTTATAGCGGTATTGTTTTAAAGGGTGTGTTGGGCGTTTAAATACAGTCGATTGTTTTACATAGAAAAGCCTGCATGAGCAGGCTTTTTAATTTAGAGTAATGGGCTGCTTACCGTCGTGCGGCTTTTAGTGTGTCGGCAATTAGATAAGCCAGTTCTAAAGCTTGTTCTCCATTAAGACGGGGATCGCAATGAGTGTGGTAGCGATCGGCTAGGCCTTGTTCGCTAATCATGTAAGCGCCACCTATGCATTCTGTTACATTTTGCCCTGTCATTTCGAAATGAACGCCGCCCGCATGGGTGCCTTCCGCTCGGTGTACTTCGAAGAATCCTTTGACCTCTTTAAGGATGGCGTCAACACTACGTGTTTTATAACCACTGGAGGCTTTGATCGTATTGCCATGCATAGGATCTGAACTCCATATCACTTGATGGCCGCTCTGTTTGACAGCGCGAACAAGTCTAGGTAGGTGCTCAGTGATTTTATCGGCTCCCATTCGAGTAATTAGTGTAATACGTCCTGCTTCGTTTTCCGGATTCAAAATATTTAACAGCTGCTCTAAGTCGTCAACTTTTGTACTTGGCCCTACTTTAATACCAATGGGATTTTTGACGCCTCGTAAAAACTCCACATGGGCGTGATCGGGTTGACGTGTTCTGTCGCCAATCCAAAGCATATGTGCTGAGCAGTCATACCAGTCACCTGATAGGCTGTCGGTTCTAGTTAAAGCTTGCTCATAACTCAGTAGCAGTGCTTCGTGAGAGGTATAAAGTGCCGTTTCATGGAGCTGGGGTGTGTTGGATGAATTGATACCACAAGCTTCCATAAAACGAATAGATTGATCAATTTGATCTGCTAGATTTTGATATTTATCTGCCAGCGGGCTGTTACTAATAAAGCTTTGGTTCCATGCATGTACTTGATGGAGATCGGCAAAGCCGCCACTAGAAAAAGCTCTTAGCAGGTTAAGCGTCGATGCGGCCTGGTGGTAAGCGGTTACTAAACGCTCAGGATCAGGCTGTCGGGCGCTTTCCGTAAACTCAATACCGTTAATGATATCACCACGGTAACTGGGTAATTCAACGCCTTGGCTGCTTTCCATGTCGCTGGAACGAGGTTTTGCGTATTGTCCTGCAATTCGACCTACTTTTACTATAGGGCTGCTTGCCGAGAAGGTCATGACAATGGCCATCTGCATAAGGACTTTGAAGGTATCACGGATCTTATCGGCGCTAAATTCGTTAAAGCTCTCAGCGCAGTCTCCACCTTGGAGAAGAAAAGCTTTACCTTGGGCAACCTCAGCTAGCTCTTTCTTTAGTTGGTTTATTTCGCCGGCAAATACCAAGGGCGGCATTTTGCTTAATGTTGCTTCGGCATCCATTAATGCTTTTTGGTCAGTGTATTCGGGCTGTTGAAGAATAGGTTTATCTCTCCAACTAGTCGGTGTCCATATTTGTGTGGTCATTTTCTGAATCCTAGAGTGTTCTAGTTTAAAGCTAAAAATATAAAGATTATTTAAATAGAGGAGCGGAGGCGGCCTGTAAATTTTGTGCAGATAGCACGAAGTCTACAGACCTAAATAAAATAGGAGTATAGAAAAAAAGCAGGGCAGGTAATGTAGTTTGATTGCAGGGTTGCTGCATTCATATTGCTACGATTCACGTTTAAATACTTATCTTGTTAAATGTTGATTAATTATTTATATCATTTATTAAGCGGTCTTAATACCCGTTAAATTACGGAAAGAGATATCTTTTGCTGTATTAAGGAAGTCGACCATAAATTCTGCATCTTTTTGGTCATCGCGAATCGCTGCATAAAGGGTACACCATATGCCTTTTTCGCCTAGAGGTTTGGAGGCTATGTATTCCCGTTGGATGTACTCATGTAGTGCCCAGTTTGGTAGGGCGGCTACACCGCGACCGCTTGCCACTAGCTGTAGCATCATAATCGTCAGCTCAGCGGTTCTTATGGTTTGTGGCTCTACACCCGCTTCATCTAGAAAGTGATTAAATATATCCAACCGCTGGTGCTCTACCGGGTAGGTGATAAGCGTTTCTTGTGCGAGGTCTTCCGGATGGATAAAGCGTCTTGCCATTAATCGGTGTTGTTTGCTGATCGCCAATCGAGACTCGTAGGTGAATAGCGGGATATAGGTGATCCCATTACGGGGCTCTGGATCTGATGTGATAACTAGATCTAAATCGCCGCGTGCGAGGGCGGGTAGCGGTTGAAAACTAAAACCACTTGATAGATCAAGCTCAATTTCAGGCCAATGTTGACGGAAATGATCAATGGTTGGCATTAACCAGTCAAAGCAGCTATGGCATTCTATACATAAATTAAGTCTGCCTGCTTCGCCGCCTGCAAGGCGCGCAATATCGCGTTCTGTATTACGAATCATGGGCAGTATTTCATCGGCTAGTGTGAGTAGACGTTGGCCTGCGCTGGTAAAGCAAATAGGTTTTGTTTTACGAATAAAAAGAGAGCAGTTAAGACGATCTTCTAAGTCTTTAATCTGATGTGATAGGGCTGATTGAGTGAGGTGAACTCGTTCTGCTGCTTCGACAAGACTACCAGCGTCGCGTAAAGCGGACAGTGTTTTTAGATGTCGAAGTTCAACCATTTGCTCGTCTCTCTAGTGGGTGATCCTATAATCGGAATATACGCAGTATAGTACGTTGGAGCAAGAAGAGCAGGTAACCCAGAAAATTACTGTGGTTACCTTACTTTATTTGACAAGTAGAAACTCTAATAATGCTTTTTGCGCATGCAGTCTATTCTCAGCTTCATCGAATACAACCGAACGAGGATCATCCATCATATCTATACTAATCTCTTCGCCGCGGTGGGCTGGAAGGCAATGCATAAATAAAGCATCTTCATTTGCATGATCCATAAGCGCTGGAGAAACTTGAAAACCAGAGAATTTCTTCTCCCGTTCCTTTTGTTCCTCTTCTTGGCCCATGGAAGCCCATACGTCGGTGACGATCAGATCGCTGCCTGAAACTGCTTCTTGAGGAGAGCGTGTAATAAATACCCGTTCTTTATTTTCCTCAACCAGCTCCATATTTGGATCGAACCCTTCTGGGCAGGCAATATTAAGTTTGAAATCAAACTGTTTTGCCGCATTAATATAGGAGTGGCACATGTTGTTGCCATCACCGATCCACGTGACGGTTTTTCCTTGAATTTCACCCCGATGTTCAAAGTAAGTTTGCATATCTGCAAGCAGTTGGCAGGGATGGTATTCATCGGTAAGCGCGTTAATAACCGGTACAGATGAGTTGGCGGCAAAGTCCTCAACCAGCTGGTGGCTAAATGTTCTAATCATTACCACATCAACCATGCTAGATATCACTTTAGCGCTATCGCTAATCGGTTCACCGCGGCCTAGCTGTGTATCCCGTGGGGATAAAAACATTGCGTGGCCGCCAAATTGCGCCATACCTGCTTCAAAAGAAACACGGGTACGAGTCGATGACTTTTCGAAGATCATCGACATTACTTTGCTTTTCAGTGGCTCATAGACTTCGCCGCGATTTCTAATGGCTTTAAGTTCGCTTGCCCGTCGAATCAATCGGCGTAGTTCGGTTGAGTTGAGATCATTTAGTGTTAAAAAGTGTCTAATAGTCATTATACTCTGCGGTCGCCATTGGGTGCTTCTGGGAGATCATCTGAGCTGCGTTCATCAGCCGCATAAATCCTAATAATTTGTGAAAGCGTATTGACCAAAAGTTCAGCTTCGCTGTCGGTCATTGTTAAAGGAGGGAGCATCCTTACGACTTTTCCGCCGCCAGTAATGTTCAATAGAATGCCTTTCACTTTTGCTAAGACTGCCAGTTCGCTACCACCGTCGGTGAGTTCTATCGCGATAAGCATGCCTTTGTTGCGGATCTCTTTAACGTATTCGGCTGTGCCGATTTCGTTGCGGAAACCCTCAGCAATTTTATTGCCTAATTTTTCTGCGCGGTCACATAAATTCTCATTCATAATAGTGTTCACGACAGCAAGTGCAGCGGCACATGCAAGCGGGTTACCACCATATGTCGAGCCATGAGTACCAGGAGAGAGAATAGTAGCGGCTACACCGCGCGCTAAACAAGCGCCAATAGGTACGCCATTGCCTAAGCCTTTGGCTGTAGTGACAACGTCCGGCAGAATATTATTGTGTTGGTAGGCGAAATATTTACCCGAGCGGCCATTACCGCTTTGTACTTCGTCGAGCATCATTAGCCAGTTATTTTCGTCGCAGATGGTACGGATTTGGTTGAGATAATCATCTGCCGGTATATGAATGCCTGATTCGCCTTGGATCGGCTCTACTAAAACCGCAACGATATTTGGATTGTTTGTTGCGATTGTTTTGATGGCGTCAATATCATCGTAAGGTGCGCGTACAAAACCGCTAACGAGAGGTTCGAAACCTGCTTGGGCTGAACGATTACCTGTAGCACTTAATGTAGCCATTGTGCGGCCGTGGAATGCGTTTTCCATAACGATAATGGCAGGATTATCAATGTTTCGAACTGTGTGGCCGTAGCGGCGAGCAATTTTTATCGCAGCTTCGTTGGCTTCGGCGCCAGAGTTGCCGAAAAAAACATTTTCCATGCCCGAAATCTGGGTTAGGCGTTCCGCCAATTGCTGCTGATTGGGAATGGTATATAAATTTGATGTATGAAGAAGCTTGCCTGCTTGTTCTGATATGGCATGCGTAACAGCCGGGTGTGCATGGCCTAAGCCACATACAGCGATACCGCTTAATGCATCCAGGTATTTATTACCGTTTATATCAAACAACCAGCTGCCTTCTCCGCGCTCGAACGCTACGGACAACCGGTTGTAGGTAGTCATGATAGATTCTACAGCCATGTTTATATTTCCCTACAACGCAAAAAGGCAGCCAAGGCTGCCAATCTAAAGGACGAATAATAGGCAGCTTTAATCGCTTTGGCAAGATCTTGTATCAATAAAGTCAGTAATTTTTTTTAGAGAGGGGGTTGCGGTAGTTGGTAATGATAGAAATTATTTATCGACCTAATTAAGAAATGCAAATGTACATTATCAGAGTAAGATGGTCGGATATATGGTATATTGTTCGCCACAATATCCGTGAGAAATGTTTTCAGAATTAGTAAAGAATATAGGTGTACGAATGAGTGTAATAGATACCATTAAAGAACAGCTTGAGAGTAATGATATTCTGCTTTACATGAAAGGGACGCCTCGTTTCCCTCAGTGTGGCTTTTCATCTCGCGCTTCTGAAGCAGTAATGGCTTGTGGTGAACGTTTTGCCTTTGTCAATATTTTGGAAAACCAAGAGATTCGTGCAGAGTTGCCAAAGTATGCTAATTGGCCAACCTTCCCACAGTTGTGGATTAAAGGTGAGTTAATTGGTGGTTGCGATATTATTTGTGAAATGGCGGAAAGCGGTGAGCTTGAAACCTTAATCAAAGAATCGGTCGCAAATTCTGAAGCAACAGATGCAGAATAAATTTTGAAGAGGTGATGCGCTTGATTTTAAGTGCATCTCTTCTATCATATTATCCCTAACGCTAGATATCACTTAATGGAGATTTATTACAATGGGCGTACTTGTAGGTAAGCAGGCACCTGATTTCACTGCACCAGCTGTATTAGGTAACGGTGAGATTGTTGATTCCTATACACTGTCTGAAGCTACAAAAGGTAAAAAAGCGGTAGTTTTCTTCTACCCACTTGATTTTACTTTTGTTTGTCCTTCTGAACTATTGGCTTTCGATCACCGTATTGAAGAGTTTAAAAAGCGTAATGTAGAAGTGATTGGTGTTTCTATTGATTCTCACTTCTCACATAATGCTTGGCGTAATACGCCTGTTAACGAAGGCGGTATCGGTGCTGTGAACTACACATTGGTTGCTGATATGACTCACAGCATTTGTAAGTCTTTTGATGTTGAATCTGAAGGTGGTGTAGCTTTCCGTGGTTCTTTCTTGATTGATGAAGATGGTTTAGTTCGTCACCAAGTAGTGAACGATCTGCCACTTGGCCGTAACGTTGATGAAATGCTACGTATGGTTGATGCGCTTGCGTTCCATCAGGAGCATGGTGAAGTTTGTCCAGCGGGCTGGAATCAAGGTGATAAAGGTATGGTTGCATCCCCTGAAGGTGTTGCTTCTTATCTTTCCGAAGAAGGCGATAAGCTTTAATTTTAGCGCTTTTATAAAAAAAACCCGCTATTGCGGGTTTTTTTGTGTTTGATAGTAAAGGGGGGTATTTATACGTGATGATGGTTATTCGTAATCATCATAGTTATCGACCATGTCCCATCCGCCTAGCTCTTTCCAGCGGTTGACAATAATGCAAAAAAGCTCGGCAGTTTTGGTTGTGTCATAAAGTGCAGAATGGGCTTGTTTTCCATCGAAATCTATCCCCGCAACTTGGCAAGCTCTAGCTAATACTGTCTGACCAAAGGCTAGTCCGCCTAGTGTAGCTGTGTCGAATGTAGAGAATGGATGGAATGGATTGCGTTTGATATCGGCACGATTAGAGGCGGCATTGACAAAGCCTTGATCAAAAGAAGCGTTATGACCGACTAATACGGCACGTTTACAGTCATGAACTTTGATCGATTTGCGAACGGCTTTGAATATTTCTTCAAGTGCTTCGCGTTCGGGAACTGCTTCCCGATTTGGATCAAAAGGGTCTATGCCTGTGAAATCAAGTGCAGATTGCTCAATGTTAGCGCCTTCAAAGGGATCAACTTGAGCTTCAAAGCTTTGGTCTATAATTAAAAAGCCATTTTCATCCATTGTGAGTGTTACAGCGGCAATTTCTAGTAGCGCATCAGTGCGGGCATTAAAACCTGCTGTCTCAACGTCTATAACAACAGGTAAAAATCCGCGGAAGCGGTTTGCCATGGGATGTTTTGTATCATGAAGGTTATTCAAGTGCTGCCCTTACTTGGCGAGGTTTCCGTTTAATCAGAGGTTATTCTAACAGTGTAATTGAAGTCACTCCAATTACCTCCTCAAGATAATGATGTTTTGGCCGAAAAGAAGTAGGTATTGTTGTGTTTATTGAATTTCCTAGGCGGTTTATTCTGTGTTTGTTCGTTTAATTATTTCATTGATCATTTTTTTGTCTGCTTATTCTGTGCAGGCTATGACATTTCGTAGCTCGATTGATGATGCAAAATGGGAGCTTGAGGCTTCAAAATTTAGTTGTCGTCTAAGCCAGCTTATTCCCTCGTTTGGTAATGCTGTATTTGAACATGAGGCCGGTGAATCGGTGCGGTTTATCCTTAAGCCTACTGAAAATGTACATTTTGAAGATGGGGCGAAGCTCGTTGCAGAAGCATCACCTTGGCAGCCTGGAATTGCCCCTCGATTTATTGGCTCTCTAAAGGCTGAAGAGGGCACAGGCTATCTGAATGTTGAGCCTGCGCATGCGAAAAATATGCTAGCAGCGCTTTATAAGGGAATGATGCCTACGTTTACTTCTAATCAGTGGTATGGCACAGAGGAGTCGCTCCGTGTTTCTGTATCTGCTGTGAATTTCCAATCTGCTTATTCTGATTATGTAGGGTGTACTGAAGGGCTGCTCCCTGTTAATTACCGCCAAGTTGCGCGTACTGCTATTTTGTTTCCTTCTTCTCAGTGGCGGTTGTCCGATGCTTCGCGTGAACGTTTGGATATGATTGCACTTTATGTGAAAAATGATGATAGCGTAAAGGCGATCTACGTTGATGGTCACTCAGATAGTATGGGTCGTCGTTTAATGAATCGTGATATGTCTAAACGTCGAGCAGAAGAGGTGACCGCTTACCTCATCAGTTTAGGTTTAGATCCGAATGGGATTACGACGCGTTATCATGGTGAACGTTATCCCGTCGTTGAAAATAACACTAAGGCGAATCGTGATCGAAATCGTCGTGTGACAATTCGTTTAGAGCGAGATTAAAGCCGTTTGTTTTTTTATTATTCTACTGGTTTGAGTCGTAGTTGTTGCTTTCGAGCCGTTTCGTTACCTGCATAGTTTCTGCTATACTAGCGCGCTAAATTTGAATCATCCCTTTCAGTCGACTTCTCGGCTGAAATTGTTCGCAAGTTGGAGCTTGAGAATGTCCGAGATCAAAAAGGTCGTTCTGGCCTATTCCGGTGGATTAGACACGTCCGTAATTGTTCGTTGGTTACAAGATGAGTACAACGCAGAAGTTGTTACCTTTACTGCTGATTTAGGGCAGGGTGAAGAGGTTGAACCTGCACGTGCTAAAGCCGAAGCGCTAGGTGTTAAAGAGATCTATATTGAAGATCTGCGTGAAGAGTTTGTACGTGATTTTGTATTCCCTATGTTCCGTGCTAATACGATTTACGAGGGTGAGTACTTATTAGGTACGTCTATCGCACGTCCGTTAATCGCAAAACGTTTGATTGAAATTGCGAATGAAACGGGCGCAGATGCTATCTCTCATGGCGCTACAGGTAAAGGCAACGATCAGGTTCGTTTTGAGTTAGGTGCTTATGCGCTTAAACCTGGCGTTCATGTGATTGCCCCTTGGCGCGAATGGGATTTGAATTCCCGTGAATCTTTGATGAATTATTGTGAAACTCACAATATTGAAGTTGATTACGCGAAAAACAAGAAAAAGTCCCCTTATTCTATGGATGCTAACCTTCTTCATATCTCTTATGAAGGTGGTATTTTAGAAGACCCTTGGGCTGAAGCTGAAGAAGAGATGTGGCGTTGGTCTGTATCTCCTGAGAATGCTCCAGATCAGGCGACTTACCTTGAGTTGACCTATGAGAAAGGTGATATTGTTGCCATTAACGGTGAGGCAATGAGTCCAGCTACGGTTCTTGAATACCTGAATAAAGTAGGTGGCGAGAATGGTATTGGTCGTTTAGATATTGTTGAGAACCGTTTTGTTGGCATGAAATCTCGCGGCTGTTATGAAACTCCGGGCGGCACTATCATGATGAAAGCGCATCGTGCTATTGAGTCTATTACCTTAGACCGTGAAGCGGCTCACCTTAAAGATGAGTTGATGCCTAAGTATGCTAAAACCATTTATAACGGCTTCTGGTGGTCAGAAGAGCGTAAAATGATGCAGCAGTTGATCGATTACTCTCAGCGTGTCGTTAACGGTGATGTACGCGTTAAGCTTTACAAAGGCGCGGT
Source organism: Neptuniibacter sp. 2_MG-2023 (assembly GCF_030547495.1). Lineage (NCBI taxonomy): Bacteria > Pseudomonadati > Pseudomonadota > Gammaproteobacteria > Oceanospirillales > Oceanospirillaceae > Neptuniibacter > Neptuniibacter sp. 2_MG-2023. The sequence continues at coordinate 130,428 of NZ_JAUOQC010000007.1, forward strand.
TGAGGTCGTTGGCCGTCGTTCTGATGACAGTCTGTTTGATGAAAGTATCGCAACATTTGAAGATGATGCAGGCTCTTACGATCAGAAAGATGCGGCAGGTTTTATTAAACTGAATGCACTACGTATGCGTATTGCAGCGAGTAAAGGACGTAATCTTTTAGAAGATTAAGTTGTTACTTGCTCTTTTAAAAACCCCGTACTAGTCCTGCGGGGTTTTTTATTGTCTAGAGAGTCGCTTAAACTTTGATAATATCCTGATTTATATGCTACTTTTGCTGATACGTAATCTTTATGACGCCTATGGAAATTAATTACTCAGGAAAGTCGGCTCTCATTGTAGACAGTAAGCTTGAAGACCTTGGGACGCTACGACAAATCCTGAGTCGTATAGGTGTGGGACAGATTCAGGTAGCTTCTTCGGTAAATATGGCGCTTAGTCTAATGAGGGAGTTCTCATATGACCTCTGTTTTGCTGCCTACGACATGGGAAAAGGTGAAAAAAATGGTCTTCAGTTGTTACATGAGGCCAATGCTGAATATATTTTCCCATCCTCTAGTGCGTACTTCCTTATTGTCGACCCTAAAGATGCAGAACTTCTCTTTGGCTCTTTAGAAAACTCTCCAGATACTTACCTTTCTAAGCCTTTTGATCAGGCTAAGATACGTCAGCGTGTAGAAAAGCTATTACGAATAAAAGATGCGATAAAACCAATAGAGCAATTGTTGGATGAAGAGCATTTTGATGAGGTGATAGAAAAAGCTGAAATACTGGCAAAGCATTATCCCGGCTTAAATGTTGTGCTGCAGCGTATTACGGGAATTGCTCTGATTCGTATGCGACGTTTTAGTCAAGCAAAGGCACTATTTTTGACGTTGACTGAGAAGCGCTCATTACCTTGGGCTGAGGTTGGGAAAGGGATCGCTTATTTTAATTTAGGTGAATATTCAGATGCATTGTCGTCATTAAATAATGTAGTAAATCAGCAGCATATTTGCGTCGAGGCTTATACCTGGTTAGCTCGAACCCATCAGGTTAGGGGGGAGCTTGAATTGGCTGTTGCGTTGATGCGCAAAGCAGTGATGTTGCAACCGACTGTGCCTTCGTTGCAGGGGGAGCTAGCTGAACTTGCTAGTCAGACTGAGGAGTGGGAGATAGCTAAAGGGGCGTACCAGCGAGCGGTACGTTATGCGCGCTATTCAATCTTTCAGTCCCCTAAATATTACTTTGGGCTTGTTCGGGCGCTTATTCAAGCAAATACTCAGCGCTTAGCTGAGATAGAAGATGATGTCATAAGGATACTTGAGGATGTTGTGCTGGATCACCCTGATAATCAAGAGGTGATGTTTCGAGCAAAATTGATTAACTGTGATTTTTTTCGGATGGAATCTGATACTTCTCGTTTACAGCAGATGTTGCAGCAAACGTGGAATTTCTATTTAAGAATGGATTTGGATAGTCAGTGCAAGTGGTTAGATGTCATGGTTGATACTGCTAGTGATACAGATCTCGATGACGAGGTGAAAAAGCGTCGTAAAGAGTTGACTAGAAAAATGATTGAAATGGAGTGGGGTAAAGCTAATTATGCTGCGATGACGAGTTTTAGGAGTGGGGATTTAGATAGGGCATTCCAAATGTTCGGCCGTGCCCATGAGTTGCTCCCTAGTCATACAGGTATAGCACTTAACCTTGTGCAAGCGGGTATTGAAAAAGCAAAAAGAGGCGAGAGTGCTCTTTGGATTTTGCTTTCGGTGCGTGATGTGCTTTCAACGGTTAATTTTGGCGCGTTGCCCACGAAGCAACAGCAGCGTTATAAGGTTCTTTTTAAGCGCTTTGTGGAGCAATATAATTTGCTTGTTCAGCCTCAAGAGGTGCCCCGTAACGACCCCCTGAGTCAGGAGCTTTAATCTAGGTTAAGCGTTAAATGGTTTCATCGTCATCTACAATTAAAAATGATGTTGAGGTTTGGGTATCCGAATCGCCTTCTTGTCTATTAAGGTTTCGAGCGAGTTTTCGGCTTAAGAGCTTTTTCTGCGCCATAGGTGGGAGGTCGGTAAACATAATGATGTTTTTTCCGACAAGCACATCAATTAGATCTTCGAAGATACGAGATACAGCCGCATCGGATTGCTCTAAGAACTCTTCCGCAGAAAATTCATTATCATTGATCGAGAGGAATGCTAGAACCTCTTTGTTTTTTATATCGACCGCTTCTGCTCCTGTTTGAAAGGTTTCAGAGAGGCTGATAATGCGTCCTTCTTCATTGCGTATGGCGTATAACATATTGATTTGCTACATTGGTTGGGTTTTAAAGCGTTGTTGTCATGCGCTTTTTTTTGAGTATCTCTCTCATATAAGGTTAAGGTCAAGGTAAATGAAAGCTGTTCAGGATCCTTTGCTCGGTTGTCTAGTTCATCTAAGTAAGCAAAATCATAAGCCTTCCTCGCCTGAAGTGCTCTGTGAGGGCCTTCCCCTAGTTAATAATAAGTTAACGCCCAAGCTGTTTGTTCGGGCGGCCAAACGGGCCGGTTTTGCCGCTCAAGTGTTGAAACGTTCACTCGATGATATCTCCCCACTCGTTCTTCCTGCTGTTTTGTTGTTAGAGGGTGATAATGCCTGTGTTTTACAGGAAATTGACCGGGATACTGGACAAGCACTTATTGTGCAGCCTGAAAGTGGTGGTGAGCATAAGGTAGATCTTGAGCAGTTAAGAAATAGTTATCTTGGTTATGCTATTTTTGTTCGTTTGGAATATCGCTTTCAGGAGCAGGTGTCAAAGCTGCTAGAAGGGCATAAAGGTCATTGGTTTTGGGGAACAATCAAGCGTTCATCTGCTATATATCGTGATGTTCTTATCGCCTCTTTTCTAATTAACCTATTTGTTATTGCCAATCCTTTGTTTGTTATGAATGTTTATGATCGTGTTGTACCAAACAATGCGATTGAAACATTATGGGTGCTGGCTATAGGTGTCTTTATTGTTTATTTGTTTGACTTTGGTTTGAAGATGCTACGTTCCTACTTTATTGAAATTGCAGGTAAAAAAGGTGATGTCATATTATCAGCACTCCTGTTTGAGAAGGTTCTGTCGTTAAAATATAGTGCACTACCCGCGTCTGTAGGCTCTTTTGCGAGCAACTTAAGAGAGTTTGATAGTATTAAAACCTTTTTAAGTTCCACGACTAATGTGGTTTTTATTGATCTACCGTTCGCTATTTTGTTTTTAGTTGTGATTGGTTTTATCGGGGGGCCATTGGTTATTGTTCCCTTGGCAATCATCCCTTTGATTATTTTGTTTTCGTTTATTGTACGTCCCTATCTCAAAGAGGCTGTAGAAAAAACATTTGCATCTAATTCACAAAAAAATTCTACGCTGATTGAAAGCTTAACCGCGATGGAAACGGTGAAAACCCAACGCGCTAGTTCGTCGATGCAATTGAGTTGGGAGCAAGCTGTAGGTTATATCGCTAAGTGGAGTTTGAAGTCGCGGATGTTGTCGGCATCGGTCGTCAATTTTGCTTCCTTTGCTCAACAGCTGACATCGGTAGGTATTATTATTACGGGTGTATATCTGATTAGTGAACGAGAAATTACGATGGGGGCTTTAGTTGCCTGCGTGATGTTATCAGGTCGTGCTATCGCACCTATGAGTCAGGTGGCAAATTTAGTGATCTCTTACCATCAAGCGTCAACGGCGTTAAAAGGCTTGAATGAAATAATGCAGATGCCATCTGAGCGTTCAGAAGGTCAGCAGTTTGTTTATCGTGATGAGTTAAAAGGTGCAATTGAGTTTAAAAATGTAAGTTTTGCCTATCCGGGTGAGCAGCAAAAGGCTCTAGATAATGTGTCTTTTAATGTTAAAGCTGGTGAAAAGGTTGCACTGATTGGGCGTATAGGATCGGGTAAGTCTAGTATCGAGAAATTAGTTCTTGGCTTATATGATGTTACAGAAGGCTCTGTTCGTATTGATGGCTTAGATATTAATCAAATCGATCCTGTTGATCTGCGTCGGAATTTTGGTTATATGCCGCAAGATATTATGTTATTTGCAGGGAGTGTACGTGACAATATTGTGATTGGTTCCCCTCAGACTGAAGACTCTAGACTTGTGGAAGTAGCTAATCTATCAGGCGTATCAGACATGGTGAATAGACATCCGCAAGGGTTTGATATGTCAGTAGGTGAGCGCGGTGCTTCTCTTTCGGGAGGGCAGCGTCAGGCCGTCGCAGTAGCAAGGTCTTTAGTGCATGATCCCAATGTTTTGATTTTAGATGAGCCAACGGCATCGATGGATAATGCTTCAGAAGAGCATATTAAATCTATGTTGAAAAAATACACTGCAGATAAAACGATGTTAGTGGTTACGCATAAAATGTCATTACTTTCTTTGGTTGATCGAATCATCGTTATGGACTCGGGCAGAGTGGTTGCTGACGGCCCTAAAGATGTTGTATTGGATGCCTTGAAGCAAGGGCGCCTTCAGGTGCAGAAATGAGTGTTATGAATCACAATAAAAAAGACCTTCCGTATATGTCTAGCGTTAGTGAAGCTATAGCTGAACAAACACCTAAAGGTGCAAGCTTTCTTCTTTGGGTGATGGTTCTTTTTATTATTATCGCTATAGCTTGGGCTATGTGGGCTGAGTTAGATGAGATTACGCGTGGGGATGGAGAGATCATACCTTCAAGCCAGTTGCAGGTCATTGAAACGCTGGAGGGGGGCGCTGTATCGGAAATTCTTGTACGTGAAGGCGATATAGTTGAAAAAGGCCAAGTGTTACTGCGGATTGATGATATTCGCTTCTCTAGTTCGTTGCAGGAAAATTTAGTGCGCCAGTATGAGCTCATCGCAAAAGCCGCACGCTTAAAAGCGGAAGCTGATAATGTGGAATTTGTTAGCCCCGAAGGTTTCCCAGCAAAATATCAATCTATGGTTGAACAGGAAAGGTATCTTTATTCTACTCGTAAAGCTGAAATGCAAGCGGGCATGGAGGGGTTGAAGCAACAGATCTCCCAACGAGGGCAAGAGCTTAAGGCCGCTAAGTCTCAAGAGGGGCAGTTGGCCCGTAGTTATAGCCTATTAAAGCGCGAGTTGGATATTACGCGCCCTTTATTAAAAGAGGGTGTGATTTCCGAGGTGGAATTTTTGCGCTTAAAGCGTCAATTAAATGATCTACTCGGAGAGCTATCAGGCGTTCGTTTGAATATTCCTCGTATTGAGTCAACTTTACAGGAAACTAAGCAGAAGTTAGGTGAGTTTGAACTTCAGTATCGAAACGAAGCACAAAAAGAGTTGAACGAGGTGGGGGCGGAAATTTCACGTATTACCCAAGCACTTACTGGTATGAGTGATCGTATAGCTCGAGCTGAAGTAAAAGCTCCCGTAAAAGGCACAGTAAAACAGTTGTTTGTGAATACCATTGAGGGTGTAGTTCAGCCCGGTGATGAGTTGCTGAATATTATTCCTTGGGAAGATACGTTGTTGGTTGAGGCCCGGATTAAACCTGCGGACATCGCCAATATCACGCCTGGGCAAAAAGCGGTTATCAAAGTAACAGCGTATGATTTCTCGATCTATGGTGGGGTTGATGCTGAGGTGCTTTTTGTTAGTCCAAGTACCATTTTGGACGAAGAGGGTAATAGTTATTACCTTGTACGCTTACAGACAGATACGCCTTACATTGCTACAGCCTCCGCGGAGTTACCTTTGATTTCTGGTATGACTGTAGGTGTCGATATTCTTACAGGTAAAAAAACGGTTATGGATTATTTGTTAAAACCTGTATTAAAAGCGAAGGAAAATGCATTAACGGAAAAATAGCTTTTTGTTAATAAAACAGGACCTTACTGACTAGGTGTTAAGTATTTGGCTGGTAAGCTAAGAATTGTGTCTAAGTATTACATTGGACATGTTTTTTTGTTATAAACGCATGTGCATTACTGCTATTAATAGTACTTTTTAATAATGCTTTTAGGTGATGTGCTTAAAAATCTTAGAATCAATCCTAAATATAGTTAGGTAGAGGATGATAAGGGTGCAGTTATTTTACTGTGAATAATTGCCAGAAATTCAAGGTATGGCATTGAGTATAGCTGGAGCTTTGAAGCGCTTAAAGCATGGGGCGCTACCGCTAAATTAAGCGCGCTATGTGCTTTATTTATAAGCGTAGTCAGTTTCTATTCAGTTATAAAAAGTGATAATCTATATAACCATATAATGATAATGGTTATTTTGTTTTTTTGACTGTATATGTTTGCTAACCTTACTTAACCTTAAAGATTGGAGAGGTGGATTCTAAGAATTATGCAGTTATTCTTCATTAGTAACCGACCGAAAGTTCTGGAGCGTTGGAATCACTTATTAAGTGATTGGAATCCAGAGACGGTAGGAGTGAGTGAAGTTGCATCTAAGTTGACGAGCGGTGGCATTCTATTGATGCATTTAAGTTCAGTAAATGAAGCCGATAGTCAGCTTATATTCAGTTACAAAAAGGATAATCCTAAAAGCATTTTGATTGTCTGTACTGATGTCCCTAATGAGAAAGAGGGGGTTGAGGTTTTACAGCTAGGTGCTAATGGTTATACAAACACGTATGTAACAGGTTCGCTGCTATTAGAAGTGGTGAAGACTGTGCTCCGTGGTGATATTTGGGCTGGGCCTGAGTTATTACAGAAGCTGCTTAGACGGCTATTAAATAATTTGCCTGCATCAAATAGTAAAGTGGACACCGCAGAGTCTGTAGATTGTTTTGACGGATTAAGTAGTCGTGAGCAACAAGTGCTGTCAGTTTTAGTGACCGGTGCTAGTAATAAGGAGATTGCTCGCGAGCTTGAAATTACTGAACGAACAGTTAAAGCCCATCTGAGTTCTATTTTTCAGAAAACAGGGGTTTCAGACAGAGTTTCGCTGGTCTTATTGGCCAGTAAATCACCGTCATTGGTGGTTTGAAGGTAATTCGGTGGTGGCTACAAACTATTTATTTAAAGGGCGGAAGTAACTTATGTTTAGGTCGATGATTGCTGGTGTGCTTATTGGAACGGTAAGTACCCTCTCCTACTCAGCCTCTTTGGAAGAGGTTGTTACTCAGGGGTTATCAGATAATCCTGACGTACAGCGGGCAATTAGTTATCGAAATTCAGTCTACCAAGAGGTCCGACAAGCAAAAGGTGGTTATCTTCCTAAGGTTGATATATCGGCGGGCTATGGCTATGAATGGACAAACAATACAACGACCGGTGCTAGCGGTTTAGATGATGTTGAGCTAAATCGAGGTGAGGCGGGGTTAAGTATTCGTCAAATGCTCTTTGATGGTTTTGCAACATCAAGCGAGGTTAATCGTCAGAAAGCCCGTGCTTTATCTGCCGATAAACGTCTAGTCGAATCTGCCGAGTCTTATGCGTTGGATGCAACGCGTGCCTATATTGAATTAAATCGTAGAGACGCTCTTTTTCAGCAAGCGAAAGAAACTTTATATAACCACGTTAAAATTTATGACCGCATTAAGCGTCGTTCAGAATCAGGCTTAGGTGCGTTAGCCTCTATCCAGCAAGCGGAAGGCCGTTTAGCCTTGGCAGAAGTTAATGTTTTAGCCGCTGAAAATAATCTTTTAGATGCTAAGGCTAATTTCCAACGTGTGACTGGTGTTCCCGCTCCGGAAGATATTGTTTATCCTGAGTTAACTAATATCACCATTCCTGCAACTATTACTGAAACAACAGAAGTAGCGATGAGTAATCATCCGACACTGCAAGTTGCTGAAGCGGATACTCTTGCGGCTGTTGCTCAATATGATGCAGCTAAACGGAACTACTATCCACGATTTGATTTTGAAGTAGATCGCACATGGAATAACGACCTAGATGGCGTTGATGGTATGAATGAAGATCTAACGGCTATGGTTCGCATGCGTTATAACTTGTATAACGGTGGTGTAGATCAAGCTAAAGTTCGTCAAACCCAACACCAAATTGAAGAAGCTAAAGCGATCCAGAATAATGCGCACCGTGAGGTTATGCAGAGTGTTGAGCTTTCATGGAATGCGTTTTCCATTTTAAGTCGTCAGGTTCCTTATTTAGAACAACATGTGGCAGCCAGCCAAGAGACTCGTAACTCATACCTAAAACAATTTAATATTGGTCAGCGCTCTTTATTGGATCTACTCGATACTGAGAATGAGGTTTTCTCAGCAAAGAATGATCTGACGAATGCATTACATGATCAGCTTATTGCTAAATACCGTGTTGTGAATGGTATGGGTACGTTGTTGGATAGCTTAAACCTTTCATTGCCAGAACCGAATTTGGGTGATGTAGAGGAAAAAAGTCAGCTTGCAGATGCTAAATAAATAAAGAATGACTCTCAGAGTTGTTCTATCATTGAAAAGAGAGGGTGAAGTTAATTAGAATCCCTCCTCAACCTTGTTATTTGAAAAGGGTTGCCATTGGCAGCCCTTTTTTCTTTATGTGAAGTGCCAAAATGAAAGCTCATAAAATTAGCCAAGCCCCAATCCCAATGCGAACCGTTGGTCCTATTAAAATTAGCGGCTCCGTATTAGATGAAAAGATATCGGTACCTTTGGCTACCTATGAAACACCGCTTTGGCCTTCTGTTGGTCGAGGAGCGCGGATCTCTGTATTAACTGAGGGGATTAAAACAACGGTAATTGATGAGCGTATGAGTCGCTCAATTCTCTTGGAAGCGGATGATGCTTACGAAGCCGTTAATGCGTTGAACTCCATTAAATCACGCATGGATGAGATAAACCAAGTGGTTGCAAAAAGCAGTCGCTTTGCCAAGCTCATTGATATGAACAGCCAGATTGTAGCGAATATGATCTATCTGCGTTTAGAGTTCACGACGGGAGATGCATCAGGTCACAATATGGTGACGAATGCGGCCGATAAAATCATTCCTTGGTTATTAACGGAATACCCTCAACTGCGTTATTCATCTATTTCGGGTAACTACTGTTCAGATAAAAAGGCTACAGCGGTTAATGGGATCCTGGGGCGTGGTAAATATGTTGTGTGCGAAATTTTAATCTCGCGCGAACTTTGTGAGCGCCGCTTAAAAACTACACCGGAAAAAGTGGTTGACCTTAATATTAAGAAAAACCTGATTGGTACAATGATAGCGGGTGGCCTGCGTAGTGCTAATGCTCACTTTGCTAATATGCTTTTAGCTTTCTACCTTGCTACAGGGCAAGATGCTGCCAATATTATTGAAGGGTCTCAAGGTATAGTGCATGCAGAGGTGCGTGGTGACGATCTTTATTTTTCCTGTACTTTACCTAATCTCATTATGGGTTCTGTGGGGAATGGTAAAGGGATTGATTTTGTAGAAGATAATCTTGCGATGCTGGGCTGTAAAGAAGATAGAGCGCCGGGTGAAAATGCACGTCGTTTAGCAGCTATCTGTGCAGCGACGGTGTTATGTGGTGAGCTTTCTCTGTTAGCGGCGCAGACAAATCCAGGTGAGCTTATGGAAGCGCACCTTAAGCTGGAGCGATAATGACGGATCTAACCAATGACCGTAAACTTGAGCATATTCGAGCTATTGAGAATGATCCTTTAACTGATCGTTCAGGTCATTATTTTGATCAGATCAGATTGATGCATCGTGCTTTTCCTGAGATAGCGTTGGGAGAGGTGGATAGCTCCTGTGATTTTCTTGGGAAAAAGCTGAGTTTTCCTATGTTGATCTCATCGATGACCGGTGGAGATCATCAGCTTGTTAAACAGGTGAATCAGAATTTGGCGAAGGCGGCTCAGGTTTGTGGTGTTGCGATGGCTGTCGGTTCTCAACGCGTGATGTTTACTGCGCCTTCTGCAAGAGAAAGTTTCCAATTACGGGATTTTGCCCCCGATGTGCCGTTGATTAGCAATATTGGTGCAGTACAGCTGAATTGTGGTATGTCTAGCGAACAAATCCAAGATGCGATTGACTGCTTGCAAGCAGATGGTCTTTATCTGCATTTGAATCCCTTGCAAGAGGCGGTTCAGCCTGAAGGTGACACGGATTTTTCTAACTTAGGTAATGCCATTGCTAAATTAGTTAAAACGCTGGATATCCCGGTGCTTTTGAAAGAGGTGGGTAGTGGTTTGTCGCCAGCGGATATAGAGATTGGCCTGCAGGCAGGCATATCCATCTTTGATGTGGCTGGGAGCGGCGGTACCTCATGGAGTCGTATTGAGCATCACCGTCGTCAAGACAGCAGTGATTTAGGGTTGAAGTTTCAAGATTGGGGTATTTCTACGCCAACTGCACTTAAAATGGCCAACCCTTATCTTGGACGTGCCACATTAGTTTCAAGTGGTGGTTTAAGGGATGGGATTGATATGGTTAAATCTGTTATACTCGGCGCCTCAATATGTGGCATGGCCGCTCCACTGCTTAAACCAGCGATGGAATCAAGCGAAGCGGTTGTCACAGAAATAGAAAAAATTAAAACAGAATTCAGAACTGCTATGTTTCTGCTTGGTGCTCGGGATGTTGCCGCTTTATTTAATAACCCAGCCCATATTTTAGAAGCGCGTTAGGATCGAGACCCCATAATGTCAGTTGGTATTGACGAAATTAGTTTCTATACATCTAATTATTTCTTAGACCTGAGAACTCTTGCAGACGTTCAAAAGATTGAGTCTGGGAAGTATTATCAAGGCATTTGGCAAGAAAAAATGTCAATGGCCGCTCCAGATGAAGATGTTGTGACTATGGCTGCAAATGCAGCCAATCCATTAATTGATCGTGTCGGTGCAGATACGATCGGTACCTTGTTGTTCGCTACAGAAACAGGGATCGATCAGTCTAAAGCTGCTGGCGTTTATGTTCATCGCCTATTAGGGCTAAATTCAAATTGTCGTGTCGTTGAATTAAAGCAGGCTTGCTACAGTGCAACCGCGGCCGTTCAGATGGCATGTGCTTTAGTAGCTCGTCAGCCCAATAAAAAAGTACTTGTTATCGCGTCTGATGTGGCCCGTTATGATCTTGATACTTCAGGTGAAGCGACCCAAGGGTGTGGGGCTGTAGCAATGCTTATCTCAACTAACCCTCGGCTAGTTGAAATTGATCCTGAAGTTGGAAATTATACCGAAGATGTTATGGATTTTTGGCGTCCTAACTATCGCACTACAGCTATAGTGGATGGTAAGTACTCCACCAAAATTTATTTAAAATCGCTTAAAAATGCTTGGGAAAACTTTGTTGAAGTGAGTTCGTTAGCATTCAATGACTTTTCGCACTTCTGTTATCATTTGCCTTTTAGCCGAATGGCTGAGAAAGCACATAAGCATTTAGCTAAAGTGAATAAAGCTGGCTTATCACTGGATCAAATAGAACAGCAGGTTGAAGATACGCTGCACTATAATCGAGTGATTGGTAACAGCTATACAGCATCAATGTATATTGGCCTAACCTCATTGCTAGAAAACTGTAAGGAAAACCTTGCCGGCCATAAAGTTGGCTTTTTTAGTTATGGTTCGGGTTGTGTAGCTGAGTTTTTCTCGGGCACGGTTGTGTCAGGTTACGAGCAATGCCTACATACGTTGACACATAAAAACATGTTGGATGCGCGTCGAGAAGTGACCTATGATGAGTATCTCACGCTCTACCATTATCCCGACCCTAGGGATGGCGGACACCATGATATTCCTGAGTCCACGACAGGACGTTATCGTTTAGCTGCAATCAGTGGTCATAAACGAGAATATGTTATCTGCTAAAGCTCCTGGGAAATTGATACTGAGTGGTGAACATTCAGTTGTCTATGGGGCTCCTGCCATTGCGCTAGCTGTGAACCATTTTGTCACAGCTAGCTATACTCCATCGGATTCCGATACGTTAATTATTACCTCCGCTGCGTTAGGGCGGGATAGCCGTACTTTGGGGCAACTGGAGACTTTTGTTGCGCATATAGATCAGCGTTTTGAGCGCTTTCTGTCCGGTGAGCTTGCGGTCCAAGATGTTTTAACGACCCCCCATGATCTTCTTTATTATGCGGTGTTACAGTCGGATAGATTAGGTGCTGGCAACATAACCATAAATAGTGAGATACCTACCGGTGCAGGTATGGGGTCATCGGCTGCTGTCATAGCGAGTTTACTTCAACTATTTGAATCCTCTTCTTCTATGCAAAAAGATGCTGTTGAACAGCAGGTGTTTTTCCAGAAAGTAAAATATTGCGAGCGCTTGCAGCATGGCCGAGGTAGCGCAATTGATGCTGCGGCTGTGACTTACGGTGGTACATTAAAAGTCGAAGATGGCAAAGTGATGCCTTTACCCATTATGTTGGGAGAGGGATGGTACTATTTTCATACGGGTACGCCTTGTTGCTCTACGGGAGAAACGGTTTCCGCTGTTAGAGAACAGTTTGCGAGCCAAGTCGATCTGTGGGAGCAGTTTGCCGATGTAACCCATTGTTTTGAGCAATATATAAATCAGCCTTCAGAGCTACTTGCGGTTATTAGATCCAACCATCGGCTATTACAAAAAATTGGTGTTGTACCTTTATCTGTATCACAGCTAATTGAGCGTATTGAAGCGTTAGGCGGTGCAGCTAAGATTTGTGGTGCAGGAGCTCATCGAGGTGAGGGGGCTGGGCAAGTGCTAGTGTATTTTCCTGAACAAAATACTGAGCTCTTAAGTGCGCAGCTCGGCATTCAGTTAACACCATTACAGCAACAATTAAGGGGAGCCCATCGTGCGTAAAATTCGTGCAAAAATACCCGGTAGTATTATGTTGATGGGCGAGCATTCAGTGCTCTTTGGAGAGAGAGCATTGGCCTGTGCTGTAGATAAATATATTGTTGTTGAATTAACGCCTCTGTCAGAACCTGAAGTGATAATTGATTCTGCCTTAGCGCATTACCGATCTAATTTAGCTCAGCTTACCGCTAACCCAAATTTAACTTTTGTGTTAGCTGCGATTGAATTGTTTATGAGTCAACTGCCAAATGGCTTTCGGTTAACTATTGAGTCAGAGTTTTCCCATAAGGTGGGATTGGGCTCTTCGGCGGCGGTAACAGCAGGTGTTGTAGCTGTTTTGTCCGCCTATACTGAGCTTAAGGTAGATAATAAATCCTTATTTGAAAAAGCGTTAACTGTCGTGCACAAAGTGCAAGATGGACGTGGTTCAGGTACGGATTTAGTTGCTAGCATATACGGCTCTATTGTCGCTTATAGTGTTAACCCTTGTTCAATTAAAAAGCTGCCCGCATGTCCTGAAATCTCTCTATTCTATGCAGGTTATAAGACAAAAACCCCAGATGTGTTACGCAGAGTTGAGCAATTAAGTAGCGCTAACCCTGAGATATATCAGCAGATTTATCATCTAATGGGGCAGGTGACATTGAAAGCAGAAAAAGCCGTTGTAGAGCAGGATTGGCAGAATTTTGGCTGTCTGATGAACCATTATCAAGGCTTAATGGATGCGTTAGGCGTATCTGATCGCGTTATTTCAGATATGGTTTATCGCTTACGATCTAGTGCTGATATACAAGGTGCCAAAATATCAGGTTCTGGTCTGGGTGATTGCGTATTAGCTTTAGGGCAGGTGACTGATCTAACTATGCCTTATGAGCAGATAGAGGTTGCAGTATCAGAGCAAGGAGTGAGTCTTGAGTATCTCTAAAAAGGATGTGATTGCAAATTACCTACCTCAAAGAACCGAGGCGGGCCTGAAAGCTGAGGCGTTTGCACCTACTAATATTGCGTTATGCAAATATTGGGGGAAGCGAGATGTAGAGCTTAATCTACCTATTAATGGATCTTTGTCTATTTCTTTAGGTGAGTTGGGCAGTCATACATCAATAAATGAGTCTGACACAGGAGAGGATCAGGTTTATTTAAACGATGAGTTGCTTGAACTAGATAGTAAGTTTGCCAGTAAAGTGATTAGGTTTATTGAGCTGTTTCGGCGAGATCTAGATCAGCCTATTACTGTGAGGACTGTAAATAATATTCCTACAGCGGCAGGTTTGGCATCATCTGCATCGGGCTTTGCTGCTTTGACTTTAGCGGTAAATGACTTTTATCGTTTTGGGTTGAAGAAAGAACATCTATCAGCTTTTGCTCGCATGGGGAGTGGCAGTGCATCTCGTTCCATTTACCAAGGTTTTGTTGAGTGGCATTTAGGTGTTCGAACAGATGGTATGGATAGTTGTGCTGAACCTTTAGCTGCACAATGGCCTGGATTTAGGATTGGTCTGTTAAAAGTTGCAACCGGCGAGAAAAAAATAGATTCCCGTTCAGGTATGCAGCGCACAGTTGAATCCGCACCACTTTATAACTCATGGCCGCAGCAAGCTACCAATGATTTGAGGGTGATTAAAGAGGCTATTAAGAATCGGGATCTAGAATTATTAGGTCAAACTGCGGAGCAGAATGCCTTATCTATGCATGCCACTATGATAGGTTCTTGGCCGCCCTTACTTTATTGGCAGCCCGAGTCTGTTGCAGCAATGCATAGATTATGGGAATTAAGAGCATCGGGTGTTCAGGTTTACTTAACTATGGATGCGGGTCCCAACTTAAAGTTGATTTTCCATAGTGAGTCTGAAGCTCAAGTAAGAGATGCTTTTCCTGAGTTAATGGACGTAGATATTGTTGCGCCGTTTGGATAAGTTATCTGTGATCCCTGATGTCTAATCGAGATTTGTTAGCGTTGGAATCGACAACGGGATTTATATTAACGCGTCAACAACAGGATGGTCCTACAGGGATTGTGCTCACCTACTGGGTTCGCACAATAGATCAAGTTTTTCCTGTTACGGTTCCCAATCAAGAGACGATTTTCTTTGTCTTAGATGAGCAGGTTGAAGAGGTCGAACGCATATTAATGCGTTTTTCAGGTTGGCGAATAGTTAAGCTTGAATTAACTGATCTTAATTATAAAGGGGTGCACGGCCTCTATTGCCGTAGCCTTAAAGTCATGCGGCAGATCGTGGATCTTTTGCGATTGTCAGGCATTGTGATGATGGAGGAAGATATTCGCCTTACTGATCGCTTTTTAATGGAGCGGTTTATTCAAGGTGGTGTTGCCATTACGCAATGCGCCTCCCAATTTAAGCTTAAACCTGCAGAAGTATTCCCTCGTTTTCGAATTCTCTCTATCGACTTAGAAACCACTATGCGCGCCGATAAAATATTATCGGCAGCCTTTTATGCAGATGACTTTCGCTTAGTGTTAATGCTTGGGGAAGGGGAAGATAAGGCAGAAATAAAATACTATCCTAGTGAAAAATCACTTTTACTCGCTTTTATTGATGTAGTTGAACGATATGATCCGGATGTTTTTATAGGTTGGAATGTTGTTGGTTTTGATTTTAGGGTCCTTAAAAATAGAGCTGATGCATTGCATATTGCTTTACGTTTAGGTCGCGATAAGCAGCCAATACAGTTACATGAGTCAGGTCAAGGGAAGTTATTTATCCGTATGGCGGGGCGCATGGTGTTGGATGGTATAGACACTCTTAAAGGTGCGACCTACCAATTTGAAAGCTTCTCCTTAGAAAATGTTTCCCGTCAGATGTTGGATCGTGGCAAGTTGATTGACCATGTCGAGGTTCGAGGGGATGAAATTCAACGGCTTTTTCGTGATGATAAAGAAGCTTTAGCCCGCTATAACCTCGAAGATTGTAAGTTGGTTTGGGATATTTTTGAGAAAGCAGATCTGATCAATTATCTTATTGAGCGAGCCCGTTTGACTGGATTGTCTTTAGATAAAGTAGGAGGTTCAGCGGCCGCTTTTGATAACCAGTATTTACCCCTTCTTCATCGTAAAGGCTATGTTGCGCCGGAATACGCATCGGGGGTTTCAGGGCTAAGTGCACCAGGTGGATATGTTATGGATTCCCGCCCAGGACTATACAGCCATGTACTTGTTCTGGACTTTAAAAGCCTATACCCGAGTATTATTCGTACGTTTAAAGTAGATCCCTATGGTTTAGCTGAAGGACTAAAAGAGGATAGCCTCCCAGAAGATCTATTACCCGGTTTCAATCATGCTATTTTTTCGCGTAGCAAGACGATTCTCCCTAAGTTAATTGAAACCTTGTGGGCCGCTAGAGATCAGGCTAAACGGGCGAAAAATGCCGCACTCTCGCAGGCCATAAAAATAATTATGAACTCGTTTTATGGCGTGCTCGGTTCAAATGTTTGCCGGTTTTATGATCAAAGGCTATCAAGTTCTATTACACTGAGAGGACATGAAATACTGACAAAAACCGCTGAGTGCATAGAGGATAATTTTGGTTTCAAAGTAATCTATGGCGACACAGACTCTGTCTTTGTGTGGTTAGGCGATGACTTTTCTACTGAAAATGCAGATAAAAAAGGTGAGTTGTTAGCTGAATTTTTAAATAGCTGGTGGCGAGAAAACTTACAGCAGCGCTTTCAGTTAGATACTCAATTGGAGATAGAGTACGAGACACACTATAGCCGCTTTTTAATGCCGACCATAAGACACTCTGAAAAAGGTTCAAAGAAGCGTTATGCGGGATTGAAGCGTCTGTCTGATGGTTCTGAGCGGATGGTTTTTAAAGGGTTGGAAAATGTACGAACGGATTGGACTCCGCTTGCTAGGGAGTTGCAAGAGAACTTGTATGAACGCGTATTTAAAGGGCAGGAGTGGAAGTCACTTTTAAAAAATATAGTGGAGCAGCTGAAACAGGGAGAGGTTGATGCAAAGCTTGTGTATCGAAAACGGATCAGGCAGCGCCTAGATCAATATGTCAAAAATAAACCGCCCCACGTTCAAGCAGGCTTAAAAGCTGAGCGCGAATATGAACAGCTTGATCAGCCAAGTCCGTATCGTTCGGGAAGTTACATCGAATATGTAATAACGGTTAATGGCCCAGAACCAGTCGAGTTTGTGAGGTCTTCATTGGATTACCAGCATTACCTAGAGAAACAGATTCGGCCGGTAGCTGAGGCAATTATGCAGTTTTTAGGTGAGGATTTTGATGACTTAGTCGCACCGCAAATTAAATTGTTTTAATCTTTTTTGCGGAAAAGGTAGCTTTCGCCCGCTTTTATGCGGTGACATCAAGCAGTGAACCTAATGGGCTTAGAGGGTCGGTGCGTAACTTTCCTGGCGCAGTGACTTCTAATAGTTGCATCACTTGTTCGCCCGTTTTCTCAATTTGGTTGTTAGCCATCTCAGCCGATTTTATTGTGTGGTTAGTGGGTACTGTATGCTCATTAGCGACCGCTACACTGCTACTGATCTCATTTATTTCCATTTCTAACCTTTTGCCTTGATGATGAAATTAGGTTGTTATTCCTCTGCGAATTTCTTCTTTGTGTTTAAAAGAGAGGTAGTTAAATTGTCGGCTGCAAGTGTAGATACTTGAGTGCTGCTTTAGGTTTCACTGTGTTTAAACCTTAGGAAATCGATTCAAAGGGTGACTTTTTGGGCAGAAAACACTATTTTGGAACTAAGCCTCAAGAATGATTTAAAAACCAGAATATACAGTTCATGCTTATCTGGATTTTTTAGGCTTTAAATTAACTTCATTTTGCTTTACTAAAAATTAAAATTAAAAGGGTCAGGGATAATGAAACAGAAACAAAGCGTTACTCGCAAAGTTCTAATTGGATTAATTGCAGCATCAGGCATGTTGTCTAGTACTGCTTTTGCGGCGGGTAATATTAATATCGAAGAAACTGCAAACCTTAATGTTAAGCCCGCTGGTGTATGGGCTTTAGTGGGTGATTTTAATAGCCTGAACCGTTGGCTTCCAGGTATTGTTGCCAGCGATCGCACAGGTGATACTCGTGTATTGACATTAGGTGATGGCGGTAAAGTTACTGAAATTCTTCTAGAAGAAGATAATGTAAATCACTCTTATCGCTATGCGATCACCGATTCTCCATTGCCTGTTTCTGATTATGAAGCGCAAATCACCGTTAAGCCAAATGGCAAAGGCGGCTCTGTAATGACTTGGAAAACAAGCTTTAATGCTGCGGGCCTATCAGATAAAGAAGCGGAAGATGTGATGCGCGGTGTGCTTAAAGCCGGTGTAGGAAATCTGGAAAAACTTTATAACTAATTAAATGTTTTCTGGTTTAGAAAGAGCGGCTTCTGAAAAGGAGTCGCTCTTTTTTTATGTGTATTATGTGCTAGATATACTAAAACACTGAGATCACGCGCACACTGTTTGCGTGAATATGGCCTAAAGTGCACACTTTACTATTCCTTGATTATCGCGAGCAACTCAAAGCTTAGCTTATAAGCAGCGGATTAATTCGATTAAAAAGAGTAGTTCAGGATAAAATTAAGAGAAATGTTAAACTGATAACTGGTCGTCCATAAGGCTATTCGTATCATCTATTATGTCTATTAAAAAAGCAGGTTCTGATGTTAAGGGTCTTAGTCAGCAGTTAAGTCTAAAGCTGCAGCAAGATATCTTATACGGCGATGTTTGCCCCGGGCATAAACTGACTTCTCAGCGAGAACTTGCTTCTACTTATCAAGTTTCTAGATCTACAGTTCGAGAGGCAATACAAGATCTTGAGCTTAAAGGAATGGTGAAAACCTACCCCGGTGGAGGATCAGTCTGTCTCAATTTACTTGAACCTCATTTAGATATGCCGTTGGGAGGATTAGGGCATAGCTTGGAGTTTCAATTACAAGTGATGGAGATGCGGGCTGCTTTGGAAGGAGAGGCTGCATTTTATGCAGCTTTAAGAGCAACAGATGAGCAGCTAGAAAAAATAGAGCAGGAATACCAAATTGTACATGCGCGTTCTAGTGGCGTGACCACCTTAGCTAAAGCGAAAGCAGATCTTCGTTTCCATATGATGATCGCTGAAGCAAGTCATAATGTTTTAGTAATGTCCTTTAGCCAGATTTTTTATGATCGCTATTTTAATGCTATTTATGGCGTACTTGATCTCACACTGAAAAAATTTGGGCGATACCCTGATCGCATTGGTGCCCAGCATACACAGATCTATCAAGCTCTAATGAATAGAGATGCGCCGCTTGCAAAAAAAATAGCCACAGAGCATATCAACTACACACGCAGTCAGTTGGAAGGCGCTGGTTAATCTAGGTGTGCCTGTTTTTCCCATTCAGTACTGTTTTATTGCCCTATACTTATTCACATTATACTTTCTTCAATCAGTCACAATTTTCTTGGTCAGACCAGTTGGTGTGTCTGTCTATTTTTGCTTTGAAATAGGGTTTAGTGTGTCTTGCATAAGTTTTAATGGTGGCCTGTATTCGATGATAATTTATCCCGAAACGTTGGTCCGGTTAGTGGATTAGCCAAGCATTGCTTGAAACTGCTTATTGGTTGATTCATACAAAAATAAAAAGAACGTCACCTTCATTGACAAGGGCGGGTAAATGTCTCAAGAAATTATTAATGCTGATGTTAAGGGCGCGCAATCCAATACGATTAAGTGCCTGAATATATCTGAAAAGAAAGTAGGTTTATTTGTCACCTGCTTAGTCAACACTATGCGACCATCGGTAGGTTTTGCTTCTCTAAAATTACTGGAGGAGGCAGGATGTACCGTTGAGGTTCCGGAGCAGCAGTCATGTTGTGGTCAGCCAGCTTTTAATTCTGGTGATGATGAGGGAACACGTCAGATAGCCTATCAGACGATTAAACAGTTTGAGAATTTTGATTACGTTGTTGTGCCTTCAGGCTCATGTGCTGCAATGATCAAAAAGAATTTTATTGAGGTTTTTAAAGATCAACCTGAATGGCTTGCGCGAGCACAGCATTTGGCGGATATAACCCATGAACTACTTTCATTTTTAGTGGATGTTTGTGAATTTGAGTCCAGCGGTATTGAGCTTGAAGGGTCGTACACGTACCACGATAGCTGCTCAGGTTATCGAGCGCTTCATGTTTATGAACAGCCTCGAAAGATGTTGGCTAATGTTAAAGGGTTAGAGCATAACCCGCTGAATGGTCACTCTGAATGCTGTGGCTTTGGTGGAACCTTTTGTGTCAAATATTCTGATATCTCTAATGAGATTGTTGCGGAGAAAGCCGAAAATATTCTAGCGACTGAAGCCGATTATCTGCTGGGTGGTGATATGGGTTGCTTAATGAATATGGCGGGAAAGCTGAATCGAGAAGGCCATAAAGAGATAAAAGCGCTACATACGGCGGAAGTGCTAGCAGGCTTAGCTCCACAGATTTTGGGAGATGAAAATGCAAGCAAATAAATCGGAAAATTTCTACCAGAACGTTAAAGATGCGCTTGCACAGCCGGATCTGAAAATGATCATTCGGCGCACGACCGATAAAGCAGAAGCAAAACGTGCGGAGGCGATTGCTAACTTCCCAGGGTTTGAAAATGCCCGTAAACAGGGGCAGAAAGTCAAAGACCATACGATTAAGTATATGGATCACTATTTGGCTGAGTTCGAGAAAAATGCGTTGGCACAAGGGACTATCATTCATTGGGCCAGTACCGCAGAAGAAGCGTCAAAGATTGTTTTAGATATTTGCCGTCAGCATGAAGCGAAGAAAGTGACACGTAGTAAATCGATGCTAGGTGAAGAGATCGGTTTGTCCCATGCGTTAGATAACTCAGGGATAGAGCGAGTTGAAACGGATCTGGCTGAACATATTATTCAGTTGGCGGGTGATCCCCCTTCACATATTGTCTGGCCTGCGATGCACCGTAGTCGGGAAGATGTTATTAAACTCTTCCGCGAATACCATAAAGACCCTACTTATTCTGAAGAGATTGTTGATCTAGTGCGCAGCGCGCGTCGAGATCTTCGAACTAAGTTTTTAACCGCAGATATTGGTATCAGTGGTTCTAACTTTTTACTGGCGGATAGCGGTTCATCTTGTACCGTTACTAACGAAGGTAATGCGGAGCTAACGATTACGCCGCCTAAGGTCCATATTGTGACGGCGGGTATTGAAAAATTAGTACCATCAATGGCTCATGCGGTACCTTTATTGCGATTGCTGACCCGTTCGGCGACTGGGGGGGAAATTACCCAGTACATTACTTTTCATAACGGACCTAAGCGCCAGAATGATGCGGATGGGCCTGAAGAGTGCCATATAGTTTTAGTCGATAATGGCCGTACCAAAATGTTGGCTGACGGTATGGAAGAGATGCTGCGTTGTATACGTTGTGGCGCTTGTATGAACCATTGCGTGGTTTATAAACATATTGGCGGTCATGCCTATGGCTCTGTTTACCCAGGTCCGATGGGGTCAGTGTTAACACCCCATTTAAATAGCTTGGAAGTGGCGAATAAACAGACCCATGCTTGTACCTTAAATGGACGTTGTGAAGAGGTCTGTCCGGTTAATATTCCGCTACCTAAATTACTGCGTTCACTGCGCGCCCAGTCGTGGGATAAGAAGTACGAACCGTTAACAAACCGTTTTGTTGTCAAAGCTTTTGCCGCTTTAGCTAAAAGGCCTAAGTTATTTCAATTGATTTCCTCTTGTGGCGTGATCTTTATGAGGTTATGTAGTCGTCAGGGGTGGATTAAATCAATGCCATTAGCGGGTGGTTGGACGCGTAATCGTGATTTGATTGAGCCAGAATCAAAAACCTTTATGCAGCAATATAAAGCAATGAAAAAAGCCAAAAGTGATGGTGCGTAAATAATGAATAAACAACGAAATGAAATAAGTCGAGAACGTATTTTTGATGCGATTAGAGCGGCTGCGCCAACCGTCACTGCGGATGTAAAGGCTATTCAGAATGAAGCGCTTGAAATCTTAGGTGAAAGTGAGTTTGCACGTCCTGCCCTTTTAGCTGAAGATGCAGCTGAAGCATTGACGCTGAGAATTGAAGCGGGTCTAGTTATAGGCACCAGCTGCGAAAAGATTGCTTCCCTTGATCAGTTACCTGATTCTGTTAATCAGTTTTTAGCTAAATATGCTTTACCTGCGGAGCTTAAGGTTCAGGAGATAGAGCGATTAAAAGCACTAAATTGGGATGGTATTACAACAGAGGTCGATATTAAAAACGATAATACTGTTGGGCTATGTTGGGCGGAGTATGGTATTGCGGAAACGGGTACGTTTGTCGTTCATTCTGGGCCGGATATGCCGATTCTTCTTAATTTTTTACCTTTGTATCTTCTTGCCGTTATCCCGAAATCGAAAATACTGCCTTATATGGATGACTATGCCTTAATTGCAGGTGAGATAGCGCAGCGGGGAGAAACACCGCGCAACATGTGCCTTATCTCGGGTGTTAGTGGAACAACAGATATAGAAGGGGTGTTGATTCAAGGCGCCCATGGGCCAGAGGTTTTGCATATGATTATTGTTGAAGATCAGTAGGTGTTAGGGGAAGGTTGAATATAGCTTCCCGCTCTTAGCGCATTAAAAAAGAGAATCCTTAGATTCTCTTTTTTTGTTTAAGTGCTAGTGCTGGGTTGCCGCTCGGTCTGGATATTGTTGTTGGCAGGGGGGCGCCTGTGTTTTTTTGTGCGCGCTGGATTATATGTACTACTTTAATTCTGAAATGTTGTTTAAAAAACAAACAAAGGTAAGTCCTAAAAAGAATAAGATTTCAGGATAATGCACTACAGATTATTGTAATGTAATGAAATAAACCAGTCTTCTTTAATAGATCTGAGATTCCACTAATATTAATAATATTGGATTCTGACACTATACCTTATGTTGGAATGAAGGTTTTACCTTTAGCTGCTTCTTTATTAAGTATTAGCTCAGTAGCAACTGCAAGTGTGACAGCCGAAGCGGACCTCAGTCTAAGAACATTCTATTTTGACCGTGATTTCAAAGATGGAAACACTGATCGAACCTCATTGACGCAAGCGCTGCATATCGATACGCGGATATATGATCACATGGAGTGCGTCTGCCTTCGCTAACATGAAGCTCGATGGCAGCGATGATGATCAAAGTATTGGTACCTTAACCAGCGGTAGTAATGGCTACGCCAAGTTGGGTCAGTTATATGCTGATGTCGCTTTTAGCGAAGGTATCACGTTAGGTTTAGGACGTTGGGTGACCTCTAAAGCGCTTGGTGGGTGAGTATGGTGATGCGAATGACGTGAGTGAGCAGTTTTATCTAAATGCATCCTATGCATTTGATAATGGCGTGTTGCTTGATTTTTACCAGTACGTTGCTGACTATGGCAATGCCCATACAAGTAAAATAAATCTAGACTCTCGGTTAACTAACCTTGTGGTTCAATTCCCAATTACGGACGCGATTAAATTGGCGTTAGCTTATCAAACCTCTGGGGGGCGGGTATGATTTTGGTTGGGGAGGAGAGCGGTTCCTACCTAATGACCTGGAATGATATTCAGTACTCTGACTTTAATTGTCAGGATTAAGGCTCATATCAGATCCGTGTTGATGATAAAACGCCGATTGCTGGCTTAAACCTTATGGCATGCCATGTAGAAGGTGAGTTTACGGCTGGGGGCGCTGATCAAGAGCATCGAGAAACGAACATTGACGCTCAATACGCGGTCTCCGGTATCGAAGGGTTAAACCTGCGTGCACGTTATGCCTGCGTACGTGTTGAAACCGGCGGTGGAAATATTAATGCACTTTGCTTAATTGCAGATTACTCCTTTTAAGGCGAGATCTATCGAAGCCCTATTGGTTGGTACTCCCCCCTCATACCTATAGGGCTTCACCCTTTAATGCCGTGGAAAATCTGTTCGCCTGTTGGTCATGACGTCTGAGTCAATGGCTGATGGTGCTGTATGTGTTTTATTGTTTTTTTAGTCGTTAAGGCAGTTCAAAGTATAGGGTTAGGAATGGAGTTTTTTCGCGATTAACACCAGCAGAAACGTGGCCTAAGGGGTAGTCCATAAAAGGTAACATGTGCTTTTCAAAATCTGTTGCGGTAGACCACTTGGTAGCCAATTGCATAGCTGCTGGAAATAGATCTTTGACCTTTAACCCTTTTTTGTAACAATTAATATCAAAAGATCGCCTAAGGCTATTTGTATCTGAAACTTCCATATAGATAAGGTCAGACTCGGCAGGAAATTGCGTATTGTTGGCCAAAAGAGCGCTGATAAGGCTGGCAAAGGTGTCTGTTTGGTCTGGTAATAGGGTATCTAGCCGCGCGATTATCTCGTCACACTTTAACATGGGATAGCACCAGTAGGTATCTTGTACCCAGCTCTCGGGGGAGTTAGGGCTCCATTTTATCCCTTGATTCAATGTGAAGGCTTCATGGGCATGTTTACCTTGTTGTATAAGCTGGACGAGGTGGTCCCAAAACTCTAGATAGACCTTCAGCGTTGTGGCTTTTCCTTCCTCGATGGCAAAAAGAAGCGTGTTGGCATTGTCCATTTTAGTGTAAATGAGTGCCGAGGCTTCCGCGGGCATATTGAGTTGTTTAAAAAGTCCCGCCCACTCTTGATCAGATTTTTGCTTTTTTTCAATGCCTAATAGGATACGCCGATGGGTGACGGTATTCGGTTGTATTTTTATAGAGCGTTCCTGATGAAAATTAGACCCTATTTTTGCGCACTGTTCCAAAAACGTATGCGCGGCATGGTGGGTGAAGGTAACACTAGAAGGGGCGTCTTTCATTTAGTCTTATCAGCTTTATTCAGGTTTTAAGTAATTATGCACCTAACCATGTAGTGCATCTATAAATTGCTGAATCTTCTTGCAGGATACGGAACGAATCCCTAAAATGCGCGCACTCACTTCGTACTTGGTTTGTACGACACATGAGTTTAACTATTATTCTAAGTGGCCTTGCGTATGGGTCACCACTGAGATCAAAGGATTTAACATGCCTGTAATTACCCTACCTGACGGTAGCAAACGAGAGTTTGCTAATCCGGTTACTGTTTTCGAAGTTGCTGCTGATATTGGTGCAGGTTTAGCGAAAGCTGCCCTTGCTGGTAAAGTGAATGGTCAGCCAGTTGATACTTCTTTTACCATTGCAGATGATGCAGACCTCGCGATTATAACTTCCCGTGATGAGGAAGGTTTAGAAGTGATTCGTCACTCTTGCGCACATCTGATGGCAATGGCAGTTCAAGCACTTTTTCCAGGTGTTCAGGTAACCATCGGGCCTGTTATTGAAGATGGTTTCTATTACGATTTTGCTTACGAACGCCCGTTTACGCCAGAAGATCTAGAAAAGATCGAAAAGAAAATGGCTGAGCTAACAAAGCAGAATCTACCGGTTACCCGTTCAATTATGAGTCGTGATGAAGCGACTAAAATGTTTGATGAGATGGGTGAGAAGTACAAAGTAGAGCTGCTACAGGCTGTTCCGGATGCTGAAGATCTTTCATTCTACTCTCAAGGTGATTTTATTGATCTTTGTCGTGGCCCACACGTGCCATCTACGGGTCATATTAAAGCATTCAAATTGATGAAGGTTGCCGGTGCATACTGGCGTGGCGACTCCAATAATGAAATGCTACAGCGCATTTACGGTACTGCTTGGGGTGATAAAAAAGCACTTAAAGCGTACTTGCACCGCTTAGAAGAAGCTGAAAAACGTGATCACCGTAAGCTGGGTAAACAGCTTAATATGTTCCATCTGCAAGAAGAAGCACCGGGCATGGTGTTTTGGCATCCAAATGGTTGGACGCTTTATCAGCAGATCGAACAGTACATGCGCACTAAGCAGCGCCAGCATGGTTATAACGAGATTAAAACACCACAAGTTGTTGAACGCTCCTTGTGGGAGAAATCAGGTCACTGGGATAAGTTCTCAGAAGAGATGTTTACAACACACTCTGAAAACCACGATTTTGCAATTAAGCCAATGAACTGCCCTTGTCATGTTCAAGTGTTTAACCAAGGGTTGCGCTCGTACCGAGATCTACCTTTACGTTTGGCTGAGTTTGGCTGTTGTCACCGTAATGAGCCATCAGGTGCCTTACACGGTATCATGCGTGTGCGTGGCTTTGTGCAAGATGATGCACATATTTTTTGTGCTGAAGACTCGATTCAAGAAGAAGTTGCACGGTTTATCGAATTTCTTGATGAAGTATATGATGATTTTGGTTTTACCGAAGTTATATACAAACTGTCTACACGCCCAGAACAGCGTGTAGGTTCAGACGAAGTTTGGGATAAAGCCGAGAAGGCTCTGGCAGATGCATTAGATGCTGCTGGCCTTGAATGGGGTGAACTTCCAGGCGAAGGTGCCTTTTATGGCCCTAAAATTGAATTTTCTTTGAAAGATTGTCTTGGTCGTGTTTGGCAGTGTGGTACTATTCAAGTAGATTTCTCAATGCCGGGTCGTTTAGGTGCTCAATTTGTAAATGAGCAGGGCGAACGTGAGACTCCAGTCATGCTCCATCGAGCAATTTTGGGCTCTTTTGAAAGATTTATTGGTATTCTGATCGAGAACTTTGCCGGTGCATTACCGACATGGTTATCGCCTGTACAGGCAGTTGTGATGAATATTACGGACAAACAAGCAGAATATTGTGAAAAAGTTGTCCAAAATCTTGAAAATAACGGATTCAGGGCCGAGTCGGACTTGAGAAATGAGAAGATCGGCTTTAAAATTCGCGAGCGTACTTTACAGAAGGTTCCTTATCTTCTTGTAATAGGCGACAAAGAAGTTGAGGCAGGTACCGTTGCGGTACGTACGAGAACAGGTGTAGACCTTGGTTCCATGTCTCAAGATGAATTTATAAACCTTCTTGGTAGCGATGTCGCCAAGAAAGGTCGTCAGGATTAATTAGACTAAATAATAGTCAGGAGATACAGCTATCAGGCGTGATAATAAAAGGGGCGCTCGCAGAGAGGAGCCCATGATCAATGAGAACCTGCTTAAAGTAACTAAAGAATGCAGGTTGATTGGTCCAGACGGAACGCAGATAGGCGTCGTACCGATTAAAGACGCTATTGAGGCATCTCAAGAAGCGGGTCTTGATCTGGTGAAGATTTCTGAAGCGGATCCTATCGTCTGTAAGGTGATGGATTATGGCAAACATTTATATGAGCTGAAAAAGCAAAAAAATGAAGCCAAGAAGAAACAGCACCAGGTTCAGATTAAAGAAGTAAAATTCCGTCCAAATACGGAAGAGGGTGATTATCAGGTAAAACTACGCAACCTGGTACGTTTCCTTGAAGCAGGAGATAAAGCCAAGATAACACTACGTTATCGTGGCCGTGAGATGGCTCATCAGGAACTGGGCATGCAGTTGCTCCAACGAATCGAAAAAGATTTGGAAGAGACAACCGTAGTTGAACAGCGTCCTAAGATGGAAGGCCGTCAATTGGTCATGGTCTTAGCTCCGAAGAAGAAAAAGTAACTCGTTACTTTCCTTAACCCGTGACTAACTCGTTAAAAAGTTAGCTGCGGGTTTTGTCGTTTGTTCTGAGTGAAAAAAAATTAACGAATGCGTGGAGATTTTAGTAATGCCTAAAATGAAATCTAATAGTGGTGCGGCTAAGCGTTTTAAGAAAACCGCTAACGGCTTCAAGCACAAGCAATCCTTCACTAGTCACATTCTGACTAAAAAATCGACTAAGCGTAAGCGTCAGCTACGCCCGATGATGCAGATTCATGCTGCTGATAAGGCTCTAGTTCGTCGTATGTTGCCTTATATTTAAACGATTTTTTTAGTTAATAGAATTTAGAAAGGAAGGAAAGTTATGGCTCGCGTTAAACGTGGTGTTGTTGCCCGTCGTCGTCACAAAAAAATCCTGAAAAAAGCAAAAGGTTATTACGGTGCTCGTAGCCGTGTATTCCGCGTTGCTAAACAGGCTGTTATTAAAGCTGGTCAGTATGCATACCGTGACCGTCGCCAGAGAAAACGTCAGTTCCGCGCATTGTGGATTGCACGTATCAATGCTGGTGCACGTATCAATGGTTTGTCTTACAGCCGTTTCATTGCTGGTCTGAAAAAGGCTAACATAGAAATCGACCGTAAGGTTCTAGCTGATCTAGCTGTTCACGAAGCTGGCGCATTTGCTGCGATCGTTGAGAAAGCGAAAGCTTCTCTAGCGTAAGTAAGCACCCAGTGTCGTGTGAACGACTCGATTTAAATAGGGGAAGGGTGCAAGCTCTTCCCCTATTTTTTCGGTTTTTTTGCACAGATTTATAGATGAAATTTGCGCAAAGAAACTGATTTTATGTAGAGACCTACTTTTCTCATATAGATAAAGGTGATGGTCTTTTTCTCCTGATTATTGGAGCCGGATAATGGAAAACATTCAAAGCCTGTTGGCAGCAGGTACTGAAGCTGTTGCTAAGGCAACGACTACGCAAGCGTTGGACGATGTACGAGTTCAGTACTTAGGTAAAAAAGGTGAGCTGACAGCCCTGCTAAAAGGGTTGGGTAAGCTGTCTGCTGAAGAGCGTCCACAGGCGGGTGCCAAAATCAATGAAGCTAAACAGGCACTGCAAGATAAGATTAACGAGCGTAAAGCCTCGTTAGAATCTGCGGCATTGGAAGCTAAACTAGCAGACGAAACCATTGATGTTACCTTGCCCGGTCGTGGTCAGGAACTGGGTGGTTTACACCCTGTAACTAAAACAATGGAACGTATAGAAGCGTTCTTTGCTGGCATTGGTTACAGCGTTGAAGAGGGGCCTGAGATTGAAGATGATTATCACAATTTCGAAGCCCTAAATATACCGTCGCACCATCCTGCGCGGGCGATGCATGATACGTTCTATTTTAATGCCAATACCTTATTGCGTACACATACTTCAGGTGTGCAAGTACGTACTATGGAAACACAGCAGCCACCTCTACGTATTATCTGTCCAGGCCGAGTTTATCGTTGTGATTATGACCAAACCCATTCACCTATGTTCCATCAGGTTGAAGGTTTGATTGTAGATAAAAACATTAGTTTTGCTGATCTAAAAGGCACATTAGAACAGTTTTTACGTGAATTCTTTGAAGAAGATGTACGTGTACGTTTCCGTCCATCCTATTTCCCATTTACAGAACCTTCTATCGAAGTGGATATTGATCGTGGAGATGGTAAATGGTTGGAAGTTCTTGGTTGCGGCATGGTGCATCCAAAAGTATTTGAAGCATCGGGTATCGACCCTGAAGAATACACTGGCTTTGCTTTCGGCATGGGTGTGGAACGTTTGGCAATGCTACGTTATGGCGTAAATGACCTGCGTTTGTTCTTTGAAAACGACCTGCGTTTCTTAGGTCAGTTTAACTGATCAATAAACGTTTAGTGGTTATTAACAGGATTTTCGGGAAAGCAAAATGAAATTCAGTGAAAAGTGGTTACGTGAACTGGTAAACCCTGCAATTGATACGCAGGGTCTTGTTGATCAGGTCACAATGGCAGGTCTTGAAGTAGACGAAGTAGAAGCGGCAGCTAAAGATTTTAGTGGTGTTGTTGTCGGTGAGATTCTAACAGCTGAACAGCATCCTAATGCTGATAAGCTGCAGGTTTGTACTGTATCAAGTGGTAGCGAAGAGTTCCAAGTTGTATGTGGTGCACCTAATGCACGTGCAGGCTTAAAAACAGCCTTTGCGACAGTGGGGGCTGTACTCCCAACGCCTGATGGTAAAACTTTTAAGATTAAGAAAGCTAAACTACGCCAAGTTGAATCTTTCGGTATGTTATGTGCGGATGATGAGCTAGGTATTTCTGAAGACCATGGCGGTATTATGGAGCTACCGGCTGATGCGCCTGTAGGTACCTGTATCCGTGATTACTTAGGTCTTGATGACAATATTATTGATGTTGACCTTACGCCTAACCGAGGGGACTGTTTAAGTATTACGGGTCTTGCACGTGAAGTGGGTGTGCTTAATAAAGCGCCGGTTACCTTTATAGACGCACCTGAGGTTGCTGCAACCATTGATGACCAATTTACGGTTGGTTTAAAAGACAGTGCTGATTGCCCGCGTTATGTTAGCCGTGTGATTCGTAATATTAATCCACAGGCCGAAACGCCATTGTGGATGAAACAGAAGCTTGAACGTTCAGGTGTGCGTAGTATCGACCCAGTCGTTGATGTCACTAACTTCATTCTTTTGGAATTAGGTCAGCCGATGCATGCGTTTGACTTAGATAAGTTAGAAGGCGGCATTGTTGTTCGTCGTGCAGAGCAGGGTGAAAAGCTTGTGCTGCTTGATGGGCAAGAGGTTGAGCTTAATGCTGATACGCTGACTATCTCTGATGCTAAAGGGCCTGTTGCTATGGCCGGCATTATGGGTGGCGAGCCGACTAGCGTAACGGCAGAGACTAAAAATATTTTTCTAGAAAGCGCCTTTTTTAACCCAATTACTATTGCGGGTCGTGCGCGTTCTTATGGTTTGCATACAGATTCATCTCACCGTTTTGAACGGGGTGTAGATTGGCAGCTACAAGCTAAAGCGATCAACCGTGCTACCGCTTTATTGATTGAGATTGTTGGTGGTGAAGCAGGTCCAGTTATTGAAACTGTTGACCAAGATGAACTGCCATCAGCTCGTCAAGTTACTCTGCGTCAAAGCAAAGTGAATAGTATGTTGGCGTTTGAGATGCCATCTACT
Source organism: Neptuniibacter sp. 2_MG-2023 (assembly GCF_030547495.1). Taxonomy (NCBI): domain Bacteria; kingdom Pseudomonadati; phylum Pseudomonadota; class Gammaproteobacteria; order Oceanospirillales; family Oceanospirillaceae; genus Neptuniibacter; species Neptuniibacter sp. 2_MG-2023. Next base: position 160,857 of record NZ_JAUOQC010000007.1, read on the forward strand.
GAGATCGAAGAGATTTTGACACGCTTAGGTTTAGGTATTGAGAAAACATCGACAGAAGGCGAATGGAGCGTATCTGTACCTTCTTATCGTTTTGATATCGCTATCGAAGTTGATCTTATTGAAGAATTAGCCCGTGTTTATGGTTACAACAACCTACCCGTACGCACGCCAATGGCTTCTATGCCGATCAAAGCGAATGATGAAACCATAGTAACGATTCACAATGTGCGCCGTGCTCTGACCGCCTTAGGCTATCAAGAAGCGATTACCTACAGTTTTATTGAAGCGGGCTTGCAGCAAAAGTTTGATGATCAATACGAAGCGATTGCGCTAGCTAACCCAATTTCCGCTGAGATGGCTGTAATGCGTACAAGCATTTGGCCCGGTCTTGTTAAAGCCGTTCAATACAATCAGAACCGTCAACAAAACCGTGTACGTATGTTTGAAAGTGGACAGCGTTTTCTACCGACTTCGGGTGATGAAATTATCCAAGAAAATGTAATCGCGGGTGTTATTACTGGCCCACGAGATCCTGAAGGCTGGAACGCAGGTAAAGATGCTGTTGATTTCTTCGATATTAAAGGTGACTTGGAGAGCTTGCTAGCTCTTGGTGGTGCTGCGGATGAATTCAGTTTTGTTGCTGATCGTCATATAGCTTTGCATCCAGGTCAGACTGCACGTATTGAACGTAATGGTGATGGGATAGGCTTTATCGGTGCTTTGCATCCAAATCTTATAAAAGAACTGGGTTTGAATGGCACAGTTTATTTGTTTGAGATTAATCAGGCAGCATTATGCCAAGGTAAATTGCCACGTTACGCGGAAATTTCTAAGTTTCCGGAGTCTCGTCGTGACTTAGCCTTAATTGTTGATGAGTCTGTAGCATTTGAATCAATTCGTCAGATTACAGAGAAACATGCGGGTGAATTTATTAAAGAAGTCACTCTTTTCGATGTTTATCAGGGCCAAGGTATTGAAACAGGACGAAAAAGTCTTGCTGTGGGCTTGACGTGGCAGCATCCTTCGCGCACTCTTAATGACGAAGAAATAAACAGCGCAATTGACGCAGTTGTTTCAGCACTAGCTTCTAAGTTGAGTGCCACATTGCGAGAGTAAGCAGCGAAAGGTGATTTATCATGAGTTCGTTAACAAAAGCTGAAATGGCGGAACGCCTAAATGAAGAGCTTGGGTTAAATAAACGCGAAGCCAAAGAGATGGTGGAGTCGTTTTTTGATGAAATCCGTGCATGTCTGGCTGATAACGAGCAGGTGAAATTGTCCGGCTTCGGTAACTTTGATCTACGCGATAAGCGTCAAAGACCAGGCCGCAATCCCAAAACGGGGGAAGAGGTACCTATAGCGGCTCGCCGCGTAGTGACTTTCCGACCTGGTCAAAAACTGAAGGATCGTGTCGAAACTTATGCTGGAGACGGAGCAGAGTAACGACCCTAACCCTATTCCGGGTAAGCGTTATTTTACTATTGGTGAAGTGGCTAAACTTTGTGATCTCAAAGCGCATGTACTGCGCTATTGGGAGAAAGAGTTTAGCCAAATATCGCCTGTAAAACGTAATAATCGTCGTTATTATCAACGGCAGGATGTTTTGTTAATTCGCCAAATTAAAAGCTTATTACACGATCAAGGTTATACCTTGAGCGGTGCTAAACAGTATCTATCTGGCGAGAATAACGAAGATGATCAAAATCAATATAAACAATTGCTAAGGCAAACAATTACTGAACTGGAAGCAATCCTAGCTTCGTCTAAGCGTAACTAGTTACACTTTATTGGTTACGCCTTTAGTTCTATCTATTCAGATCTATTAAAACAACCGTTTTACATACATAGTTTCAATACCCTCCCTCTTTGGCACTGTTTCTTTCTTAGACTATTGGTTTAGATCTCGCTGTTCAGTTACTATTATGTGACAAAAATAATAACGACGAGATATGGATATGGCTATTGTTAGAGTCGGGTTAGGTCACGCGACTGATGCAGCAACTGCTGCGAACCAAGCAATGGAGAAAACACCGAAACCAGATCTAGTAATCTGTTTTGTTAGTTTCTCATTAGACATTCATCAAGCGTATGAAAATATAAGATCAATCGTAGGTGAGAATGCCCCAATTATTGGTGGTAGTGCTTGGGGAGAGTTTTCCAGTTTAATGGATGAACCCCAAACAGGTACGGTTGTTATTCTTACCCTGCAAAGCTCCTACTTCAGCGTTGGTTTAGGCATAGGTGAAAACTTAACAGCTCAGCCAGAACAGGCCGCTAAAGATGCTATTCGCAATGCCTATTCTAATTTATTATCAAACCCTGCAGTTATGTCCCTTATGGCGATTGCGCTAGATAGTAAAGGGGCGAATGAAGTCTCCCGTATTAAGCCTTGTATCAATATGGTGTTACCGGATGGTACATCGGCACAAGAGGAAGCGTTTTTACGTAGCCTTATTATTGAAACCGGAACTGTATCGCAAATTATCGGGGGATCGACTGCTACTGATTTCTCTGACAGCAAAAGTTATCAGATCTGTAATGGGATTTATCAAGATGCTGCCGCCATTGCTAGTTTTAGTAGTGGGTTAAAAATTGGTACAGCGATGGGGCATCCTTACACGCCTGCCAGTAAAGGTGCTGTAGTTACAAAGTCTTCTGGTCGTAGAGTAATAAGCCTCAACGGTAAACCAGCAAAAGAAGTGCTTGAAAAGTTGCTAGAAAGTGACGCCCTCACGCCTGAGCTCTTTATACAAAATCCCTTTGGGATTAAGTCGTCCGATGTGTTTGCAGAATACACGATTAAAAGTGCGCAACAGGTACATGAAGATGGCAGTGTAAGTTTTTATGCGGAGATCCCTAAAGGGGCTTTTCTTCGGGAGATGAAAACCGATGCGGAAACCGCTAAGCAGCGATTTAAAGAAACCTTGGAAAAAGCGATTATTGATGCGGGTAGCCCTAAAAAAATCGCTGCTGTAATCGTCTTTAACTGTATCCTGCGCCACGAACTTAAATGCCGTCTAAAAGTCGATGACCTCAGTTTGCTGCAAGAGGTCTGTGGAGAAGAGGTGCCTTTAATTGGATTTAATACATTTGGCGAGCAGGGCTCAACACAAGGTGGCTCCATTGGTCACTATAATCAAACCGCTACTGTAATGGTGATAGCGGAAGAGGTTATTACACAATAAATTCTTAAAAATTCTTCACAGATTCAGGCGGTTAAGTTAATATACCGCCCTCTTGAAGAGCGCTCGCTCTCAAGTTCTTAGTCGGGATGTAGCGCAGCTTGGTAGCGCACTTGCATGGGGTGCAAGGGGTCGGAGGTTCAAATCCTCTCATCCCGACCAAATAATCTTCTATATTTTATTAAATTAGATTGTCTTAAATTGACTCAGCCTTTTCGTTTTTTACTTTTGTGCTCGATGTTGCGCTTTAGGTCATAACTTTTTTATTGTTAATTGGCGCCCCTTAGAATTTCAATCGTTCAGTGATCTACTCTGCCGTTGTTAAGGTCCTTACCTTCAATCGAAACGATTAAAGTAGATAAGATACCGCTTTATCTGGGGTTTTATTATTACCTGTGTGTAAAAGATGTTTTTATGGAAAGGCTATTATCTCTCTAGAGAAATTAAAATAAACTCCTAGAACGGATGCTAAGAACTTTGCTGCGCTTCTGCTATGAATTTTTAAGTTATAGCCCTGCAATATGGCCGTTACCTTTGAGAGCGGCCACACCTACCAGTTATCTATGAATCTTGTGTCACGTTGCAGCGTTTCAAGTTACTTAGCCTCGATGATGTATCCTGCTTCACAATATAGCGAAGAAAATTAATGAATGATCATAAACGAAAGATCCCTACCAATATCATCACTGGATTTTTGGGTGTCGGTAAAACTACAGCAATAAATGCAATGTTAGCTAGTAAACCTGAAAGTGAATCCTGGGCTATTTTAGTTAATGAATTTGGTCAGGTCGGGATAGATCAGGAAATGTTGCCTGACGATGATGGCGTTTATGTAAAAGAGGTTGCTGGTGGATGTATGTGTTGTTCTATGGGAGCTTCATTGTCAAAAACGCTCTCAGTGCTCATTGAGCATGCTAGTCCTGACCGTCTAATTATTGAACCTACAGGTCTAGGGCATCCGGAAGGTATTATGGATACCCTTATGAATCGTTCTTTTAAAGATATCCTGGATGTACGGGCGACAGTGTGTTTGCTGGATCCGCGTCTACTTGATCAAGAAGAGGTAATAAGTAATAAAACTTTCCAGGATCAGCTGAGCATGTCGGATATTGTTCTCATCAATAAATGTGATCTTGCTGCTGAAGAATTTATAGAAATAGCTGAAACAAGTCTCAACAATATGTTCCCTCCAAAACAACATGTTGGTAGAACGACTCGGGGACTGATTGATCTTAAGCTGCTTGATGTAGTACGAGAGGGTAAGTTTTGTAATCAATTGCCCGGTTCCCATGGGCATGCCCCTCATCATCACCATAATCATTCCGATCCAGACGTATGGCCAGAACCGAGAAGTCCTATCAAAAAAATAGGTAATGGGAGTGGTTTTTACAGTTGTGGTTGGATTTTTCATCGGAGTGATTGCTTCGACTATTGGAAGTTGGAAGGGGTACTTAATGGTATTCGGGGCATTAATCGAATTAAGGGCGTAATCCGAATTAGTAGTGATTGGGTTTTGTTCAATAGGGTTCAGGACGAATCTGATTTTGATAAGGTCGCTTACCGCCGCGATTCTCGAGTCGAAATTATTAGCCCGTTTGAGCTAGATTGGGAAAAGATTGAACGTGAAATGTTGGCTTGTTTAATAGATGCGTAGATAGATCTATTCCCTGTAATAACAGAACAGGAAGTGCGCCCTAGGGTAGATTTGATCTGCTGATTGGCTGATTGATAGTCACTATCTGAAATAAAACTGTTATTGGCTTTTTGTGTGCAGCTTTTTAAGTCAATTTAGCAATCTGTATATTAAAAAATATACGGTGTCTGCGTATTTGAGTGGACAGGCCGTCAAGAAGTGCAAAGGTTGTGTAAAGGTATGCTAAGTCGAGTTTTTTGTTAATTTTTCCGCGTAGTATGGTTATTAACTTAATTGGTTTAGATAGGTAACGCGATGAAATTAACTATCCTATTACCCCTTGTTATGAGTTTGATTGTGCTGCCAACGACGGGTGCCGCTCAAGGAAAAGACTCACAGTATAAAGATGCACACTATAAAGAGACTAAATCTATAGAAGGTCAAAATAAAAAGAATCAGAATAAACAATCTAAGGGCAAGGAAACGAAAAAGAGCCCGGGTCATCATAAGAGTGCTCCGGTTAAAGTTGTATCGCACAAGACAATTGTATATCGCCAGCATAGCGTTCCGCAGCGGAAGGTTTATAAAACCGGTGCGGTTGTTCATAAAGCACCAGCGAAAGGAATATCTGTTAATTTTGGAGGTGTGTCATTTATCTTTAATGACGGATTCTATTATCGCTATGGTCATCAAGGCTATACGGTTGTTCGTCCACCGTCGGGTTTGAAAATTCGTTATCTACCCAATGGACATGAAAAGGTCATAGTAAAAGGGCGCTCCTATTATGCTGTTCAAGGCATTTACTATGTGTTTGATAATGGCTATTACCGTGTAGTTGAAGCACCGAGTGGCACGATTATCCGTAGTACGACTATTTTACCTACCCGGAGTAGCAACTTTCAGTTGGGTAACAGTTATAGCGCTTTGCCCCAAGGCGCAGCGTCGGTCACCATCAATGGACAGCAGTATTTTCAATATAGAGATATTTACTTTTTGCCTCAGCTATCAGGTCAGGGGATTCATTACCTAGCTGTGAGGCTGAATTAGGTAAGGTTTTGGAAAAAGGGCACGTCTAAGATAGGCGTGCCAAACGCCGGATTATTTCTTGGGTTTAATGTTACTTTTCTGCTGCAATAGCAGTAGAGCGATCTCGTAAAAAGGCTAGAATCTGCCAGATCTCATCATCTGTATGGCTTTCTTTAAATGATGCCATGATCGTGCCTGGACGCCCATGTATAACAACGGAATACATATATTCTGGTGTGTTACCGCCGCCGGGCCTATAGGGGCCTGTTACTAAAGATGGGGCGCGAGCACCTTTACCATCGGGGCCGTGGCAAAATAGACAGGTATTACCAAATAGTTGTCTACCAGTGGCGATAGAGTCGGGGTTGCCTATGTGTTTTTCAGCGAGTGCCGCTAGATCCTCTTCGCTTGTGCCTTCTTGTTGTTGGAGGCCTTCTACACCAAACCCCCATGCGGTTGATACTATGCTCATCAGAATCAAAATTGCGAGTTTGGTTTTTAGTCGTTTTTGCATGGAACACCTTTGAAGATAATAGAGGGAGCAGGTGCTCCCTCGTAAAGGTTAAAAATGATTCAGGTGGTTATTTTTTATGGAGTGCAAACACGAAGAGACCGCCGCCCTTAGTGTTATGTTTGAAAAACTCTCCATACACGAGTGGCCATAAGCTACCGCCACCAGGGCCTACAAGTACGGCAACATATTGGGTGTCGCCTACCATGTAGGTGGTAGGGTTGCTGTGGATACCTGTACCTACGTTGTATTCAAATAGGGTTTCGCCAGTATCATCTTTAATGGCGCGGAAGAAACCTTCAGCATCACCGTTAAAAACTAGTCCGCCCGCCGTGGCTAGTACACCGCCTGTTGCTGGTACGTTTTGCGACCGCATCCATTCAAGTTCGCCGGTAGTTGCGTTAAATGCTTTTAGATAACCTGCTCCGGGGTGTAAACGAAGTGTATTGGTGCCTAAGAACCATTGCCCAGGTTTAAACTCTTGTTTTTTGGCTTCTAGATCCATCGACATATCAATGACAGGCACATAAATCATACCGGTACGTTTACTGTAAGCGGCTGGGTGCCACTCTTTACCGCCGCCTAGCGTCGGTGCGATATCGGTTGTGATTTTACCTTCAGTTGGTACTTTGTCTGGATTAACCGTTGGACGGCAGTTGTCATCAAAGCTTTCAACCCAATTGGCCCGCTGCATAGGAACAACCCAGTTACATTTCATCGTTTTGCTGTTGATAGAATATAAGTGGCCGTTACGGTCAGCATGTAGGTAGGTGTCTCTGTTTTTCTTATCTTTGATCAGTATCGCTTCGTTGGTACCGTCATAATCCCAAACGTCATGGGGCGTGTATTGGAAGTGGTTAACAATTTTGCCGTCTTTCGGATCGATTGCGACGGTGGAACCTGTATATAGGTTGTCACCTTTTCGTGAGCTTCCATCAAAGTCTGGGGTAGGGTTACCTACACCATAAAGAATGTAACCTGTTTTTTTATCATAGGTTGGTGGAAGCCATGGCGTACCGCCTGCGGTTTTCCAAGAATCTCCTGCCCATGATTTGGCGATTTTTTCTTTGCCGGTCATTGGGACAGTGTAGGTTTTCCAGATCAGTTCGCCTGTATCAGCATCCAGCGCATACACGGTGCCTGGGTTTGCACCGAGGTCACCACCGGAGTTGCCTATTACGATCATGCCATTAATAACCATTGGCATGGACGTTAGGATCTCACCTGTTTTGTAGTCACCTAGTTTCTTTTCCCAAACCACTTCCCCTGTATTGTTGTCTAAGGCAACCATATGGGTGTCGAGTGTGGCCATATAAACTTTATCTTTGTATACCGCGACACCGCGGTTAACTGAACCACAGCAAAGCTTTGAACCTAGGTCACCAGGCAGTGCGCGTTGATATTTCCAAAGGATGTCGCCTGTTGTTCCGTCAAGGCCAAAGGCTAGGTTCTGGCTGGAGGTAACGTAGAGTCGACCATTGACGGCCATAACTTGGCTGTCTTGTGCGCCAATTACACCAAACGAAAGGTTCCATTTAGGCACTAAATCGCTGACATTTTCTTTGTTTATCTGTGTTAAGGGAGAATACCGTGTTCCTTCGTAGTCTCGACCGTAATGTAGCCAGTTGTTTGGATCTTTATCTGCATTAAGCAGCATATCGTCCGTAACAAAGTTATTAAGATGCTTTCCTTCTAAGACACTGACGCCAAGTGCGTAGGTGTTGATAGATAGGCTTAAGCCTAATAGAGCCGTGCAGACGACTGCACCTGCTATTTTTTTATGCATCATATTTGCTCTCACTTATGTATTTTTAATTTTTATCGTATACGTGCGCGATTATGAGAGAGCATTATTTGTGCCATTAAAAAATAGGATGAATTTGATCTATTTCTATGCTTTTTGCATGTTGGTTGAAACTGTTTGTGTCATTGTGCGACATTATGTTTTATTTGAATTTCAGTTATCGAGTGGTTACCAATTTTATTGAGGATAAGATCGTAGGATTTTATCTCAGAGCGAAACTTTAGTTAGAACTAAAGAACGCAGACGGATTAAATTTGTTCAATATCTTCTTTTCTAAGTTCTGTTTTACCTTATTTATAGGTAGGGAAGCTGGTTGGGGCGGTAGGTGATTTTTTAATACCTGTAGTGGGTTTGCTTTATCTAATTCTTTTTCAGTCAGAGATTGGGTAATAAGCTGCTTTATCGGGGTAATATTATTTGCCAAACGAAGGGTCGCTTTACGTGCTATTTTTGCTGCCAAAGTGTCGTTTGTGAATAGGCCTACCACTAAGTTTGTACCGTGGTAGAGGATACGAGTAGTGCGCATCATCTCTGATTCGTAGTTGGCTAAAAGTGTTTTGCTAGCAATCTCTTCACCATCGGCAACTGCTTGTGCTATTAATTGAGTTAAGGTTGCTTGTCCTTTAAGTCCAAGATTAAAACCGTGAGCTGTGACGGGGTGCATACCTACAGCGGCATCACCGATTAAGGCGAAGCGACGTCCTACAAATTGATTAGCGTGTACAGCGACTAATGGATAGATATGACGTATACCGGTCAGTTTCATCTCCCCAAGTAAGCCAGTTAGCTGGTGTTCTATCGTCTGGTTAAAGTCAGTTTCTTTCATTTCAGCATAGTGCTGTGCTTCACGGCTATTAACAGTAACTACAATGGATGAGCGGTTCCCGTTCATGGGTAGAATTGCGGTTGTACGACCATAATGAAAGCATTCAAATGCAGTTTGCTGGTGTGACTTTTCATGTTCCATTCGGCAGACGATTGCGCTTCTTGAAAAGTCCTTCATGGTTGCAGATAACCCCATTTTACGACGCATCTCAGAAAAACGCGTATCCGCAGCAATAATTAGCTTAGCTTTTAATTTCTTGCCATTGCTGAGAATTGCTGTGCCGTTGTATTCATCTGTTGTCACTGTTTCCACAAGGGTTTCAGTTAAAACGTCTATCTGAGGATGAGATATGAGTTCTGCGTAGTAAGCTTTACGAATCTGGTGGTTGGGGACTAGGTAGCCTAAGGCTTCTAAATCTTGAGTATAGTTATCAAAATTTAAGCTGTAACTTGATTCACCATCAAACACTTTGGCTGCTTTGATAGGTGAGATCGATTCAGCGGGTAGTCTTTGCCATGAGCCACAGGCTTTCATTATCTCTACGGATTGATGGGTGAGTGCTATTTCTCGGCCATCTTCGGGAGGTTCTGCCAGTGTTGTTTCTGATGATCGTTCTACGATAGCGATATTAAGCGGCAGGTCTGCTAAGGAACGAGCAAAACTCAGCCCTGCAGGGCCGGCACCAATTATTAAGACATCGTAGATTTCACTCACAACAACCACCTCTTAGTTGAAAAAAGCTACTTTACTCCGTCATTTAGTTTTAAGCTTGGATGTAAATCAAATAAAACGGCCTCAATCTCGGTTCGAATATTTAGTAAAAGATATAAATTGGAAGGTAGGTATGACAAAGAAACACACCGATGATGCAGTTGAAGAGATTGAACGTATCACTTTAGGTCATTATGAAACGAATGCAGAAGCGTTTTGGCAGGGAACACGTGATCATGATGTTAGTCAAAATATTGAGGCTTTTTTAAAAGCGCTTCCGCAGCGTGAAGGATTAGACCTTTTGGACTTAGGCTGTGGACCCGGTCGCGATCTTCAGTATTTTAAAGGGCTTGGTCATAGAGCAGTTGGTTTAGATGGTAGTCAGACTTTTTGTAAGATGGCGCAGGAGCATAGTGGTTGCGATGTTTTGAATCAAAGTTTTGCTGAGTTGGATTTAGGCGAGCAATGTTTTGATGGTATTTACGCAAATGCTTCCCTGTTTCATGTGCCTAGTCAGTTATTACCGAGTGTTTTAAATGCATGCCATCGAGCGCTTAGAGAGGGTGGTATTTTGTTTAGTTCTAATCCTCGAGGGAATGATGAGGGTTGGAATGGGCAGCGTTATGGCCATTATATGGAGTTTGATGTGAGTCAACGTTTCTGGAGTGACGCTGGGTTTGAGGTGCTACATCATTATTACCGCCCAGAGGGAATGCCGCGCCAACAGCAACCCTGGTTGGCTATAGTGAGTGCAAAGAGAAATTGAGTCGATCTGTTTTTTAATTTGTGGTTTATAATTAAAGCGTTATAAAAGTGTATAGCTCCTAATATAAGGGGTTGTTGAAAACTGAGCGGTGTTGAGATGCGTAAAATTATCATTCTTGATGATGAAAAGATGATGCTCAAAAGCTTGGAGCGTCGTATTAAGTCAGAAAACTTGGACTATGAACCGCACTGTTTTAGTTCGATTAAAGCGGCTTTGGCCGAATTGGAAAAAGGTGATTGTTATGCTTTTATCACCGATGTGAAAATGCCTCTTTTGACTGGTGATCAGGTGGTTAATTACATCAGTCATAAATTTCCAGAGCAACCCTGTATCGTGATCACTGGGCAGGCAGAAAGGCGTGAAATTAAACATATTCTTGATGCTGGGAATGTTAAAGAGGTTATCTGGAAACCGATTGATTTTGAAAAATTGGTGACTGCTTTGGATAGTATTGCGGTGTCGGAGTAACCCCTTCATTTTTATCGGTGTGTAGCTTTTTACCGTATCTACTATTAGGTTGTTTATGTCCCATGTTTTGACGCAGTCCCTCCCGTTAAAAATTGCCGCAGTTGTCTTGGCTGGAGGGCAGGGGAGCCGAATGGGAGATCAAGATAAAGGTTTAGTGATCTACGATGGGAAGCCTATGGTTTGCTGGACATTAGATCGATTAAAGCCTCTGTTAGAAACCGTGCTTATTAGTTGTAACCGTAATTTTGATCAGTATGAGTCTTTTGGCTGTACCTTAGTAAAAGATCAGATCAATGGTTATCAGGGGCCGCTGGCAGGTATTCATGCGGCGATGCGTCAACTGGATGCTTATACCCATTTAATGGTGTTACCTTGTGATACACCTCTATTGGATAAAAACGTTATTGAACGTTTATTACTAGCTACCAAACAGCATCGAGATAAGATTGTGGTGTTAAAAACGGGCGATCAACCGCAGTTTCTTCATGCGGTTATACCTATGAGATTTGGCACTGAATTAACCCATTGGCTTTCCAGCGGTGAGCGAGCGGTCTATAAGTGGTATAAGCAGTTTCCTATCTATTTTGTGGAAATGGATGCAAAGTCCTCTGCATTAAAAAATATTAATACATCACAAGACCTAGCCTAGTTTTTTGATCGGTAGTGATCTGCTCTGAGGCTTTTCTTAGCCGAATACAGAAAGGAGCGGTTACCTCGCTAGATATATGGGCTTAGAGTTATCCCTCCTTTAAAGGTTATCGCCCATGATTTCATCTGACCTTCCTGTCGATGCGCTTCTAAGTATTGTGAAAGGCAATATAAACCTTTGAGGTTTTGATCTGAAGGATGAGCCGGTTGACTTAATCTCTCTGGCATCAAATGGAATTCTGTCTGATCAGAGGTATTAGCTAGGTTGGGTGTACGTTTACCCTTTGAAAATGAAGGTAATTAATAGAAACACGATTAGATCATGGATATGGTTTCTGATATTTTATGGGTAAATACTGAAACCGTTTTTAACGGTTGTAGTGAATATAGTGATTACAATCCAGTTGCATCGAAAACTGATCTACGACATATTGAACCCCTAGTTCAGGATGAATTTCTTCATACTTGTACATGCTCGTTTTTATCGGAGGAAAATGGCAGTGCTATCTAAAGGCTTATCTACGTTCAGCGCATCATTAGGTTTGTGTTCTACCTGCGGTAGAAACGTGCTTGCTCCAACTTTTCTAAAGTGATAAATCTAACATCAGTTTGAGATCAATCGTTTTAATTGATTGTTTTTAATGGGAAGTAGTCATTTTATGTTTCATCAGCTTCAACCTAGAGAGCAAGGTGGTCGAACTGCTTTAGAGAGGTTTGATTGTCAAATAAAGTCAGGTGTCATTGCTTGCCTTGAAATCCTGAACGAGGATGAAGTACAGAAAGTATATTGTGAGTTTCACGATGATGTTGTTGTTCAGCGGATGCTTGATAGCCAAATTACGTATGACTTTATTCAGGTTAAGACCCAAGAAAATATCAGAGATCTCTGGAGCCTCAATAAGCTATTCGGAATCAATACTCAGCAAGGTGGTTCCCTAACCGCAAAGAAACTTCAAGATAGCTATATTGGGAAGTTGCTACAGCATGTCACGAGATTTGGGAATGAATGCCACTCAGTGATTTTTCAAACAAACATAGTTGCTGATAAGAAAGTTGTGGAGCTTATAGAGTGCTTTGAGAAAGGCGAAATACAATATAAGTGGGCTCAGCTGCTGGTAAATACGTACAACGAAGCATTTGCTGAGAGTGGTGAAGAATATTCTGAAGAAGAGATCATTGAACATTTTAATAAGTTGGATTTCCAAGAAGATGTTTCTTACCTGAAATTAGGTAGTAGTACTTATTTTATGGAGGCGAATTCTAGAATCTATGAATTTAGTGAAATAGAGTTGCGGCCTGTAGAAGCAAAGGAAATTATTATTAAGCTAGAAGATCTGGTGTTCAGAAAGTCTAAGAGACCACTCACAAGCTTTTCGTTTGATGAAATTGAAGATAAAACGTCTATTGGAATTGATGACTTATTAAATGTCTTGGCAATCTCACGTGATGCTTATTTAGCTCTAAAAATGGTGGTGATGCGAAGGCAATTCGTAATGCTTCTATCATTCAAAGAACATTGGAAACTGCTGGCCTTTCACAAGAAGCAATAAAATTTTGTTCACAATGCAAAATTGAGTGGGATGTGTGGGTTCGAGAAAGTCGTTTAGATTTTCTCGATACTGAAGGAATTGCGAGCATTGTAGAGTCCGAGCTTAATAAAATTATAGATGTACAGCATAAACTAAAGCTCCAAGACCTGAGAAAATCTGTTGGTCTGGCTGAGGCTGAATTAGTGAAGGAAAAATTACTTTTTGATCTAAACAAGGATCAATTATTAGGTGCTTTTTTTTTCACAAATAGTGAAGTTGAAATCATGAATTTTGAAGGCTTTTTTCAAGAGGTTGAAGAACGAAATAGCGGAATTCACCTCCCAGGTGATACCGAGGACGTTATTCATCTTTTAGATAATGAAACCCTGTTTCAGCTCCCACTAATTAGCTTGATTTTACTTGTCATAGCTTCAGGAAAGAGAAAGCCCATTGCTAGTGAATTAGGACAGTTAGTTGGGGAATCCATTGAGACTGTTTTTGCAGGCTTTAAAGGAAGTGCAAGGCACTTAGGGTGGTCCGCTCTTTTACGTATTAGAACAGTAAAGTCGGTCAGCTTTCTTGAATTAAGTGGATTTGTTGAAATTAGAAACAAAGACAATCGATTAGTAGCGACCAAGAAAGGTCAAAGGCTTCTTAAAAGTGTCCTATCGAAAGACAATGAACTAGCTTGTCATTTATTAGCAGTGAAAGATGCATTTGCAACCGCTCATAAGGATGCTCAATACGAGACTAAACTTATATGAAACTGAAGAGCATTCAAATATTTCCTAAAGGTAGCGAAGGCTGGAGTTCTGGTGAAATTTCTTTCTCTGAACACATTACCCAGTTTTATGGGCCAAATGGTACAGGTAAGTCACCTCTGCTTCAGAGTGTAATTCATTGTTTGGGGCTAAGTACTAGGTTTAGGAAAGATATCAATGAGAATTGTGCTAAAGCAAGGTTGACGCTTGAGTCAAATCTTAAACAGGTATCTTTTGAACGCCCGTATTCTAGAGAATTTTATGTCAAAGTCATTGAGCTAGTAGGTGAGGCGGAATCTGTTCATGAGTTTTATTCAGAAATGCAAATTACTGAATATTTATTTAGATTGCTTGGTTTTGAAAATAGGAATTTGATAACAAACTCGAAGAATAAAACAAGTATTTATCTATCAACGATAATTCCATTTTTTTATGTCGATCAAAATAGTGGTTACACAAGTATATATTCGATAGAAAATAAGTTTGTAAAAGATCAGTTTTCAGAGATGATTAGGTTCTTTTTTAAGTTGCCTGAGAAAAACTCCTTTGACAGGAAAAAATCAAAGCTCAAGGCTGAAAAAGAACTCGAATATTGGAGCAATGTTATTGTTGATAGAAAAGCTGCATTAACAATCGTTAAAGAAAGTGTCTCTGGTGAACTTCGTACAGTCAAAGAGCTTAATGATATAATTGAAAAGCTCTCTTTTGAGCTCGACTTAGTAAAAAATAATGCGATGGATGAATCGGAAGTAGATGAGTCATTCAATTTTTTAATTAGTAATTTATCTAGGCGAGTCAGAGAGATCGACCGAGAGGTCCTTTCAATAGATCAAAAACTGAGTAGTGTTGATGCAATAGTTGCCGAGATTGAGGATGAAATTAGTACTCTAAATCTCAATGAAGAAGCTCGACGAGAGTTTTTGGATTTCGGCGAAATCTGTGCGAAATCTGATCAGGGTTGCGGCTTGTTTTCAAAAGCGAACGAGACATATACACGAAGCTTGTTGTATCTGAGGGATCAAATAAAAGATCTAAAGCGCAACAAGATCTTAAATAGTGAAAGAAGAACCTCCCTGATAGATACAAAATGTACAATTAAAGAGGAACTAGATGGTGTAATCAAAAAAAGGAATGAGGCCATTCAAAAGGCTGATAATAGCTCCTTGATTACATTGCTAAATGAGCTAGAGCGTAAATTGTTTGAGGCTAAATCTGAATTATCTGATGTTCTTAAGATAGAGGAGTATGAGAAGAGGTACATTAGTGCGCTAAATGAACAAGAAGAAACTCAAGTTCGAGTAAATAGTTTTGGAAGAGAGAGCGAAAAGTTAACTGAGTTAGTTAAAATTAGGGTTCTTCTAACTGAGAATTTGGTGAAATGGTTATCAGTGCTCAAAACTCAGAATGTTAGCTTTGACATTGAGTATGTGAATGACTTTGAGCCAGTGTTTGATGGAGAGTCTATCCAGAGTTTATCAGGTAGTACTAAAATCAGAGTATTACTTGCCTATCATGCCGCCTTATTAGAGACAATTCTTTCTAAAAAAGGGAACCGATTGCCGTTCTTAGTCTTCGATACACCCAAGCAGCATGAGATCGACAGCGAGGATTTAGATGCATTCTTTAAAGCGCTGAAGATACTTTGCGAGAAATCTGAGACTCAGGTAGTCTTTTCTACGTCTGAATATCACTATCGTGGTGATCAAGTAGACTTTGAGTATATCCCCCCATATGTGGGTCAAAATCAAAATATGTATTTGAAAGACCCACGGTTCAATTCGTAGAGATCTTACATGAGGCCTCTTAAGTGTAATGATCGAATTAGGCAGCATCGCTGCATATGGTTATGTATATACATATACATTAGTCAGACTTCTGATGCAGAACAAGCTGGTCTTAATCATCTATTGTTTCGGGGTAATATCACGTCAATTATATTTATTTCGCTAAGTACAGTTCCACCTTCAATAGGATTCCTGAGTTATTCTTATCCATGAGAAGTCATCTGTAGCCTAGTAAATACGTAGCCCCTATGTTGTCTGGCCAAGTTGGAACTTAGTTCTAGTACCAACTACATCCGACACTCTTTATTAGTTCTTGTTAATAAATCTACTCGCCTGTTGGTATAGGTCAATTTATATACTAATTTGTTTTGTTATTATTCCATTAAGAAATAATCTAATAGCCCTCAGTGGTCATTCCTTTCTCAATTGAGCGTGAGATTGTGAGTCTCTTTTTTTGTTGCGCGGTGCCTATTAGCTTTAACGTTTATGTATAGGTTTAGCCATTATGGATTTCGATTTTTTAATTGATAGCTTAGGTGAAGATGGCGCAACAGCCTTAGGTGGGCTGATTTTAGGGCTGATGTTTGGTGTGTTTGCCCAGCGAAGCCAGTTCTGTTTACGAGCCGCGGTTGTTGAATTTGTACGTGGAAATATGGGGCCTAAGGTGGCTATTTGGCTGTTAACTTTCTCTGCTGCGGTAGGTGGTACACAGGCACTTATTTTACTAGGCGAGCTGGATATTACTGATTCTAGAATGCTGGCATCTTATGGAAGTTTATCCGGTGCGGTTATAGGCGGGCTCATGTTTGGTGCGGGTATGATTTTAGCGAGAGGCTGCGGAGCACGTTTGCTTGTGCTAGCAGCCACAGGGAACCTTCGTGCTCTGTTTTCAGGCTTATTGTTTGCTGCTATAGCGCAAGCTAGTTTACGTGGTATTTTTGCACCGGCTAGGGATGCTGTTGCCCATTCTGTTTTACTACATGAGGATGGGGGGCTGGAATTATTAGGTTTTCTTGGTTTAGGTGATTATGCCGGCATATATATCAGTATCGCCTGTGCTGTAGTGGCTGTGATCTATGGTATAAAAAATAAACTGACGCCGTGGGCTTGGATTGGTTCTATGGGTGTTGGATCTATGGTCGTGGGCGGCTGGTGGTTTACTTATCATATGTCTTATCAAACATTCGAATCTACACAAGTTGAGAGCATGACGTTTACAGGGCCTTCCGCCGACACCTTGATGTACTTTCTGATGCCAGGTGGTGCGCCAATGGATTTTGATGTTGGATTAGTGCCTGGTGTTTTTATTGGTTCGTTTTTAGCTGCTTTTTTTTCCCGTACGTTAAAGCTTGAGGGGTTTAAAGATGGTAGTAGTATGGTGCGCTACATTATGGGTGCATGCCTAATGGGGATGGGAGGGATGCTGGCTGGTGGCTGTGCCGTGGGTGCAGGATTAACTGGTGGCTCTGCGTTTTCTATTACGGCCTGGATTGCTTTGGCCTCTATGTGGGCCGGGGCAGGTCTGACCGATACCTTTGTTGATCGAAAGCGAGAACTTTCAGTGGTTAGAAGTTAAACTTTTTACCTGAGTCTTTTTCCTCTGCCTTCTCTTTTGCTTTTTCTTCTGCTGCTGTATCTATTTTTTCTGCCAGTTGGCCGACATGTGTGCGGATTTCGTATAATTGTCGATCGAGCGTTTGGTGGTAATTGAGGTTTTGCAACTTGCTAAAGCAGCTACGGTAGTGATGTATGACGACTTCGGGGCCTCTAGATTTCTCCGTTTCCATCGCGTTCATAAGTTCAATATCAACTTCAATACGCGAATAGGTGTGTTTTGCGTCTTTTGTTAAGTTGTCTGCTATTTCATTATTGATTTCGCCTTTGTTTTTTATATCGGCAATGAATTGGGCTAATTCTTTTATAATGCCCATAGCTCTAGCGGCTTCTGTATGGCTTTTAAATATGGTCATGGAGCCTGATGGGTGAGCTACAGGTTCTGGCAAAATAGCTGCTTGAGCTTGAAAAGCTGCTTTTTGCTGTTTATTGCTCTCACTCGGATCTAATTCGACAACCGCTGTCCAGCGAGCTTCTAGGTATTTGCAAAGTAGGGTGCGGATTTCGGTAGACATTAGAATGGGTGGGAAGGCATCAAATAGATGAGATGCCCTGCGAATACCAGACTTTAAACTGATCAAGCGTAGATTACGTTCGCGCTTTTTGTTTTCAATATCCTGTATGACAAAGGCTATACAGGCCATGAGAGCAACGCCACAAAGAATAATAACTGCTATGTAAGTTGGGCTCATGAAAGTGTCCTATTTATAATCACTTTACACTATCGGAAACAACTCTGATTTTATAGGTAAATAATCAAATAAAATACTTGTATTTTGAATGTTAGATCAGTATTATTTGCCCCGCTTTAATGAGCTGATAAAGCTTGCTGCGTCCCATTCGTCTAGAGGTCTAGGACACCGCCCTTTCACGGCGGTAACAGGGGTTCGAACCCCCTATGGGACGCCATTTAAAGCATTGCGGGAATAGCTCAGTGGTAGAGCACAACCTTGCCAAGGTTGGGGTCGCGAGTTCGAACCTCGTTTCCCGCTCCATCTTCTACTATACCGTTTATTTTATCAGCCGGCTTATGCTGGTTTTTTTGTTTTTATCCCTCCGATAACTGTTTATTAAGCTGTCTTCCTTTACTGCATGTCTACCTTATTGGCACTTGAGTGGCCAAAAAATGGTGTGTATTGGGTGTAAAGCTGTCATGAATTTGCCTTGTTGAAAGTTCTTTAATATTACCAATGGGTTAGGGTGAAAACAGCGTTAGGGCTGTTTGCTGTATTTGCAACCCATGGATAGAAAACAAAGTGTTCTTTTTTCTTAAAAATAGGGTTGACCCCTAAGAATCAGTTCTTTAATATACGCGCCTCCTTACAAGGCAACACGTCTTGCAAGGATGTAGCGTCCCATTCGTCTAGAGGTCTAGGACACCGCCCTTTCACGGCGGTAACAGGGGTTCGAACCCCCTATGGGACGCCAT